>JBITAB010000001.1:0-3323 GCA_044439825.1 Phycisphaerales bacterium JB064
CCTGACCATCGAGGACGCCCAGGCGCTCAAGGACGCCCAGACCGCCAAGGGCAAGCCGCAGGCCGGCTGAGGCGCGGCCCACGAAGAATCGAGTCCTTTCGTGTGCGGCCCGGGGCGAAGGCGCCCCGGGTTGCTTATTTTGTTGGTCCAGCCCCTCCGAAGCCCAAGTTACCTGGGCATCTTCGACAGGTCGATCGCCACGATGTCGCACGTGTCGTCGGGCTCCAGCCGCCCCCCACCCTCGGCCTTGGCGGCCGGCCGATGGATGGCGTACAGGCGGTTGCGGCGCAGATCGAAGGCCAGGTCGGTGAACACGCCCGAGAGCAGCAGGCTGGAGATCGCCCGAAGGTTGCTGTCGTATCGCACGATCGCGTCGCCGCCGCGCGCCACGAAGAAGTTCGCCGACGAGCCCGCCATGCCGGTCAGGGCGTCGAGCTTGCCGACGTAGTCCAGCGTGTTGCCGCGCGTGTCCGCCTTGTACACGGCCCCGCCCTGCATCACGACGATGGCGCCGTTGTCGGCCACCCAGATCTCGCCGCCCGACCCCTCGCCCCACACGGTGTTGCTGCCGATGCGCTCGGGCAGGCCCTTCGAATCGGGCACGGGCACGGTGTTGGCGCTGCTCGGCGAGATGCCGTTGGTGGTCAGGATCAGCAACGAGCCATCGGGCGACAGCTCCAGCGGGGAACGCTGGTAGATGCCGGCCAGCTTGGCGGTCACCATGCCCTGGCTGAGGTCGAGCTGGTGCATCTCGGTCGACTGGTTGCTACCGCCGCTGATGAACACATGGTTGCCCGCGACAACCATGTCGTAGGGATCGATCTCGACGGGCATCGCCTCGCCCATCGGCTCCAGCGTGTTGGGATCGAGGCGGATGATCGACCCGCCCTCGTTCTCCTTGTTCGAGTCGAACGCGGTCGGCGCCACCGAGACCACGAGCGTGCGATCGTCCTGCGACATCGCCAGCTGCCACGCGCCAAACGGCAACGCCTCGGAACGCTGCACGACTTCCAGAGACTCGGGGTCCAAGCGCAGGGCCTGACCGTTGATGACGTCAAGGGCGTACAGCGCGTCGCCGTCGCGAGACAGCATCAGCGACCGCAGGTGCGTCCGCAGCGGCAGCCTGACCGCGATCGCCTCGTTGCCGTCTTCCTCGGGCGTGATCTCGCCCTCGAACGCGGCGTGGCCCTCGGGCGTCATCGCCTCCAGGTCGAGCACGACGAGCTGCGCCGTCCGATCGCCCGAGATACCGCCGCGTTCGACGGTGGCGTTGGGCATCCACATCGCCCACGCCGACGTGCCATCGGCACGCAAGCGCAGGTCCCCGAGTTGGCCCTGCGCCGGGCTCTGGCCCAGTGGCTCCATGCCGGGCCACGAGTAGACCCGCACCATGCCCGAGACCGAGAGCGTGAGCGTGCCGAGCGTCTCGGAGATCACCCCGCCGCTCGTCGGCTCGAGCGACTTGAGGCCATAGTGGTGATCCTGTGCGCCGTTGGACAGCGCCACCAACTGGCCCTGCGTCGAGAGGACGTGCCGGCCATCGTCGAGCAGCCACGCCTCCCCTCGCGAGATCGTCACCGCGCCGGCCGGCTTGTTGAGCGAGAGGAACCCGCCCTCGGACACGCCCGGCCCGCCGTACCAGCGGCAGTCCATTTGGCTGTTGTTGGTCAGATACACACGCTCGCCATCGGGATGGAACATGATGGCGCCCGGGCTGCCCCAGGTGCTGTGCGTCTTGAGGTCAACGCCCGACTTGGGGTCGATCACCACGGTCTCGCCCCGCCTGCCCCCGTGCAGCGCGACGACCCTGCCATCGGCCATCGCGCCGAGCCGCACGATGTCGCAGCGCACGGTCCTTGGCTGCCCGCGCATTTCCAGCGTCTGCGGGTCGATCTCGGCAAGCCAGCCGCGGCCATCCTTCTGCTCGCGGCCCAGCTTGTCCGGCTCTTGCGGGCCACCCAGGTACAGCGCGCTGCCATCGATCGAGAGCGTCATGTCCTGGTACGCCGCGTCGAAGCCATCGAGTGTTGCGAGCACCTCGAAGGTCTCGCCGTCCACCTTCAATACCTGATCGCCCGAAGACGGGAGCACGAAGAGCGACCGGCCATCCGGGGCGACGAGGTATCGAGCGACCTCGACATCCGTGAGCATCGCCGTCACATGTGGCATGCCCTGGCCCGCCGGGCCAAACGCGACGAACTGTGGCGCGGCGGCCTGCTCCTCGGTCGGCCTCAGGATGAGGTACGACGAGTCGCGCAGGTGCCCGGTGATCGGCTGGCCATCGACGGCGGCAAGGATGCGCAGCGTCTTGCCACGCGTCGCGTTGGGACGGGGAATGCCCATGTTCGCGCGCTTGTTGTAGATCCGCCCCTCGTCCTCGACCTGCCTGGCGACGGGCTCGTAGGCATCGCCCCAGCCCGCCCACCTGCCGTCATTGCCCCACCTGGCCCACACCAGCCCGGTAGGCGCAGCCTCCGAGCCGTGCACCAGCAGCTCGTTGGCACGGTTGGCTTCTTCTTCCTTCCAACCCTCCGACTTGTACGGAACGATCATCTCCTGCGGGCTCCGCAGGCGGATGTGCGAGTCGCTCTGCACGCCGCCGACGATCACGCCGCTCGGCGTCTTGAGCGCGAAGGTGAGCCACTTGGCCATGCCGGGCATCGGATCGCCGCCCACCTCGTTGTAGTTCGCGTCGAGCGTGGAGGTCACGTAACCGTGCTCGCGGAGCGTGGTCCGCACGAACTCGGTCACGTCCACGATCTTCTGACGCTCGTTGTCGCCCCACGCGGCCCACAGCACGTCGAACCCCTCGGCCTGGATCTCACCCTCCGTGGGCAGATCGGGCAGATAGACCGGCTCGGGCTCTTCCGCCGCAGCTTCTGTGGAGGCGTCGGATGCTGCTGTGTCAGGCGTTGCGGGCTCGGTCGCGGCCTCCGCGCCGGTCGTTCCCGCCGAGCCATCGGTTGCCGGAGCGTCTGATCCCGACTCCCCGCAGCCCGCGAGCCCAAACATCGCGAGAATCACAAAAACGCACAAAAATCCATGAAGCTTTGGCATCACGCATACCTCCCAGCGTTGGCTGCCGCCTCGCCGCTCCGTTCCCGAGCCGATTCACCCAGTCTATTCCTATGTATAGACCAGCCCCCCAACCACAGGCTCCAGCCCGGCGGCCGGATGGCCGATATACTCCCCTGATGGCACGCACCAGCCCCGCAATCACGACTACCACGACGACGACTGCGAACCGCCCCCGCGGCTAGTCTCGGCGTGCCCACACACGACGCACCGAGCCCGGCCGCACGGCCGGGTTTTTGTTTGGCCCC
>JBITAB010000001.1:3423-5201 GCA_044439825.1 Phycisphaerales bacterium JB064
GCCATGAGCCCCACCAACGGCCACCCCATCACCATCACCCTCCCAGACGGCTCTCAAAAGCACTTCGATGGCCCCGTCACCCCGCTCGAGGTCGCCAAGAGCATCGGCGAGCGGCTGGCCAAGGCGGCCGTAGGCGCCAAGGTCGATGGCGACCTGGCCGACCTGAATGCGCCCATCGAGGCCGACGCGTCGCTGGCGATCCTCACCGAGAAGACCCGCGACGGCAAGCCCGACGAGGGCGCGATGTACCTGCTGCGGCACTCGACCGCGCACGTCATGGCCGAGGCGATCCAGCGCATCGTGCCCGGCGCGATGCTCGTGTACGGACCACCGCTGGAAAACGGCTTCTACTACGACATCGCCTTCCCCGAGGACCGTCCGCTGCGCGAGGGCGACTTCGAGGCCATCGAGGCCGAGATGGCCAAGATCGTCAAGGAAGACCGGCCCTTCACCCGCTACGAGATGGACTACGACCAGGGCCTCGAGAAGCTCAAGGGCGAGGGCAGCAAGTACAAGCTCGACAACGCCCATCGCGCGCACGAGGCCGGCTCGCTCAAGCTGTCGTTCTACGCCACCGGCGAGCCGGGCAAGAACTGGGAGGACCTGTGCCGCGGCCCGCACGTGCCCAGCACCGGCCGCATCGGCGCGTTCAAGGTCATGTCGCTCGCCAGCAGCTATTGGCACGGCGACGAGAACAGCGACCGCCTCACCCGCGTCTACGGCACCAGCTTCTTCAGCAAGAAGGAGTTGGAGGAATACCTCGACCGCCTCGAGCAGGCCAAGCAGCGCGACCATCGCGTGCTGGGCAAGAAGCTCGGGCTCTTCCACATCGACGAGACCGTCGGCCAGGGGCTCGTCCTCTGGACCCCAGCCGGCGCGACCATCCGCCAGGAGCTGCAGCGCTTCATCGGCGCCGAACTGACTCGACAAGGCTACCACGAGGTCTTCACCCCGCACATCGGCAAGCTCGACCTCTACCGCACCAGCGGCCACTTCCCCTACTACGCCGACAGCCAGTTCCCCCCGCTGGTGGATCGCGAGCACATGCACAAGCTCAGCGAGGAGGGCTGCACCTGCGCGCAGCTGAGCAACAACCTCAAGGTCGGCCAGATCGAGGGCTTCATGCTCAAGCCCATGAACTGCCCGCACCACATCAAGATCTACGACAGCCAGCCGCACAGCTATCGCGATCTGCCGCTGCGCCTCGCCGAGTTCGGCACCGTCTACCGCTGGGAGCAATCGGGCGAGCTCAACGGCATGACCCGCGTGCGCGGCTTCACCCAGGACGACGCCCACCTGTTCTGCACTCCTGAGCAGGTCGGTGAAGAGGTCCAGGGCTGCCTTGAGCTGGTCAAGATCATCTTCGGCGCGCTGGGCATGAGCGACTACCGCGTGCGCGTGGGCCTGCGCGACCCCGACAGCGGCAAGTACACCGGCGACGCGGCCAACTGGGACAAGGCCGAAGAAGCCTGCCGCCAGGCCGCGAAATCACTCGGCGTGCCCTTCACCGAAGAGCCCGGCGAGGCCGCGTTCTATGGCCCCAAGATCGACTTCGTCGTGCGCGACGTCATCGGCCGCGAGTGGCAGCTTGGTACCGTCCAAGTGGATTACAACCTGCCCGAGCGCTTCGACCTGACCTACATCGGCCCGGACAACCAGCCCCACCGCCCGGTGATGATCCACCGCGCCCCCTTCGGCAGCATGGAGCGCTTCATCGGTGTGCTCATCGAGCACTTCGGCGGCGCGTTCCCCCTGTGGCTCAGCCCCGAGCAGGTGCG
>JBITAB010000002.1:0-14542 GCA_044439825.1 Phycisphaerales bacterium JB064
GTCGATGATCGGATAGATGATGAGCGGGCTCAGCTCCATGCAGATCTGGCCCTCGAGCGTGTCGGCCTCGATGAGGTTGAAGCTCGTGGGATTCGGGAGAGCACTGATGAACTCGCCGTAGGTCATCTGCTCGCACGTGGCGACCTTGACCTCGACGATGGTGCGAAGAAAGCCCGATAACGAAGCGCCAAAGTTCCGGGCGAACTGCTCGTGCAGCGTCTGCAGCGAGCGCATCTGGTCCTTGCTGACGCGCTCGGGCCGCTTGAAGTCGTAGTTGCGGATCTCGACCTGGTCCAGGTTCCGGCGGTGGCGGCTGAAGATCTGGGCTTCGGCCGGCTCTTCCTCGACCTCGCCCGTGCTTACGGCCGCGAGAAGGGCATCAACCTCGCTTTGGTCAAGCACGTCCATGGAAGGTCTCGGCAGGGCTGGGAACGCTCGCGTGCTGCGATCCGGGCATGGGCACGCGCAGCGGTTGCATCGGTCCCCTCTGGGCCGGGGCTTGAAGTGCCGCTCGCAAGAGGCGGGCCAACTTGCCAGGGCGTGGGTGGGAACACGTCCCAGTGGACGGGGATTACACTGTTCTCACGTTCCGACCCAATGAGCCGGCGGTCGATAAGGCCGCGGAGGGCATGATGCGCATTTCGACCTCTCACAGGCCTCTGGTGGGCCTCTTGACCCTCCTCCTGGGCCTGATCTTCGGGCTGTCGGCCCCAGCAGCGCTGGCCCAGCCCATGGGCTTCGGCGATACGGCCTCGGTCTCGGGCAAGGCCTGGTGGGCGCCGCGTCAGGCCGACGACGGCCCCCTGGTGGCATTGGTTGCCATCACCATCGACCACCCCCCGGGCCTGAAGAGCTGGCCCAGCGCCGATCAGGACGTGCTGCCCGAGGAGATCGCGGCGTTTGCGATCCGCACGGAGATCATGCTCAAGCCCTCGGGCAAGGGCGTGATCACTTCGGGCGAGATCCAGTGGCCGCACCCCAAGCCCTACGCGGTGCCCGACGTGACCGGTGCGGGCGGCACGATGGAGGTGCCGGTGTATACCGGTAAGGCGGTGGCCTTCGTGCCCGTGCTCATCAGCCGCGACACGGCGGCCGAGGCCCGCACGCTGGAGCTCGTCGTCAGCTACCAGGTCTGCGACGAGACGGTGTGCTACCCGCCCGAGGATGCCGACGTGCTGGCCTCGCTCCCGGCATTTGGCGAGGGGCAGGCCCCGGCCGAGGCGGCGGATATCGAATCGGCGACCATCGACAACGCGATCGCTTTGGCGGTCTTCAACAGCGGCGAGTCGGTAGTGGGGCCCGAGATGCCCGAGGCGGAGCAGGACCCGACGCCGGAGAGTGCTGCTCCTGCGGCTTCGGTCGACACACGCAACAAGTTTCTGGGCTTCATCCCCGTGCCGAGCCCGGACTCGGCTGGCGGCATCCTGGGCGTGATCCTGCTGGGCATCGTGGGCGGCTTCGTGCTGAATCTGACTCCGTGCGTGCTGCCGGTGATCCCCATCAAGGTGATGACCCTGTCCCAGCACGCCGGCTCTCCGGGCAAGACGCTGATGCTCGGGCTGTGGATGGCCCTGGGCGTGATCGCCTTCTGGGTGGGGCTGGGCGTGCCGGCGGCGTTGCTGGGCAAGGCCGTTGGCGCCATCTTCGGCGTGTGGTGGTTCACAGCCAGCGTGGGCGTGATCATCGCCGTCATGTCGCTGGGGCTCATGGGCCTATTCACCATCCAGCTCCCGCAGTCGGTGTACAAGGTGAACCCCAAGGCCGACAGCCCGTGGGGCTCGTTCGTCTTCGGCGTCATGACCGGCGTGCTGGGCCTGCCTTGCTTCGGTCTGGTGGCCGGCGCGTTGCTGGTGAGCGCGACGGAGATCCCGCCGCTGGTGACGATGCTCATCTTCACGGCTCTGGGTGTGGGCATGGCATTGCCCTACCTCATCCTCTCGATGAACCCCAAGTGGGTGAACGTGCTGCCCCGCACGGGCCCGGCCAGCGAGTTGGTGAAGCAGGTGATGGGCCTGCTGCTGCTGGGTGCTGGCGCCTACTTCCTCGCGACGGGCCTGCAGGCGCTGATCCTGGACATGCCGTGGATCGGTCGCCAGCTCCACTGGTGGGCCGCGGCGGTGTTCGTCGCGCTGGCCTGTCTGTGGCTGATGGTCCGCACGCTGCAGATCACCAAGAGCATCCCCAAGCGCGGCATTTTCACGGTGCTGGCCGTGTTGCTGGGCGGTGGGGTGATCCTGTTTGCCCTGGATGCCACCAAGAGCGCCAAGGCAGACTACCTCGAGCGGCAGACGCAGCTGGCCGCGGCGGGCGGTGGCGGTGATGGCAAGATCATCACGACCACCTGGGTCGACTACGACCCCGAGCTCGTGGCACGGGCGCGCGACGAGGGCTACGTGGTCGTCGTGAAGTTCACGGCCGATTGGTGCATCAACTGTGCTGCTTTGGAGAAGGGCGTGCTCGCGGCCGAGCCGGTGAACTCACGCCTGCGCAGCGACGACGTGCTGATGGTCAAGGCCGACCTGACCAGCAGCAGCCAGCCCGGCTGGGGCCTGATGCGCGAGCTGAAGCAGAAGGCGCCGCCCGTGCTGGCCGTGTATGGCCCGGGCATCGAGGGCGAGACCCCCTGGATGAGCAACGCGTACGACTCGGCCGCCGTCATGAACGCCATCACCCTGGGCAAGGGTGGAACCGCGGGCGAAGCCGATGCGGACAAGACCGATATCGCCCGCGCGAACTAATTTCTCTGTTTCGCGGGTTCATACTTCTGGGGTAACATCCGATCTCTCTCTCAACCCCGCGTTTGCTCCAAGGAGGGGCGGCGCACAAAGGGAGCCCGTGCCGAAAAGCAAGTCGGCACGGGCCCTTTTCTGTTCTGGATTGTCGGAATCGCGTCAGTCGCAGCCGATCCCGAAGCGAGACTGGAAGAGCAGGTAGTCAAAAACACTCAGCATGCCATCGCCGTCGAAGTCGGCACGCATGTCCCCGCGTTCGAAGGCCGCCTGGTAGGCGATGAAGTCGAAGATCGAGAGCAAGCCGTCGCCGTCGAAGTCGACCTGGCAAGTCGGCACGGTCGAGCCGCCCTGGATGACCAGCGCGAAGTGGGCGTCCATCTCGGGGGTGGCGAGGTTGGCGTCCTCGTTGATCTCACGCGCGATGACCTCGACCTTCCACGTGCCCTGCGTGGCGGCCTCGATGAACACGTTCTCGACCGTGTCGACGCGGTTGGGCGGCCCGCCCGGCGAAGAGAACTGGCTGTCGCTGAGGCCGACGTTGCCGTTGTAGACCTCGCCCGTGGGCGAGGTGACGCGCAGGTCGAGGTTGTTGATGCGGTGCATGCTGGCGGCTGGATTGCCCGCCGGGTCGAGGTAGGCCATCGTGATGCGCAGGGGCGCCGAGACGCCGTTGACCTCGACGTTGTACTCGGCTCTGTCTCCCGTGCGCAAGAGCGGGTGCGACTGGTCGACGATGAACAGGTTGCGTCGGGCGCTGTAGAGACGCCACACGTCCGGGGCGCCCCAGCCCTGGTGTCTGCGTTGCAACTCGTCGCCCATGGCCCACTGCTGGGCGGTATTGATCATGAGGGCCTTGGCCGTGATCGCCGAGGGGCGGTTGTCGAAGACGTCGCCCCTGGGATCGATGGCGTTGCCAAAGACGCCCTGCCCCCAGAGCTGGTAGAGGATGCCAAAGTGGCCCGCGACGGCAGGCGTGGACGCGCTGGTGCCGTTGAAGACCGTGTACTCGGTCGGCCCCGCGCTGCTGGTGGTCTCGATGCGGTCGTAGAAGTGCGCCAGGTCGGGCTTGATGCGACCGTCGGCCGCCGGCCCGGTGCTCGAGGCGTAGTGCGAATCGTCCAGGCGGGTGAGCGTCTCGAAGTGGTCGATGCCGCCGACCGAGACGATGTTCTTGGCCCACGCTTGGGGGCGTGAGTCGCGCGTGCCCGAGTTCGATTGGCTCTGGGTAATGAGGATGTCGTTGAGGAAGGCGATGTCGTCGAGCTGTGCTGAGATGGTGGTGTAGTCGGTGTCGCGCGGGTCGCCCCAGCTATTGGTCTGGAAGACGGCGCGGTAGGGGCCGGCCTCGTCGACGAGCTCGGCGGTGTGCTCGTATCGCGTGGGCGTCTCGCCCAGGAAACCAAGCTCGGTGTAGCTGGCGAAGATGCCCTGGGCCTCGGGCAGCAGCCCGGTGTAGCGCTTGTCCGCGGCGCCATCGCCGAAGACGATGCCGTAGACCGAGGTGCCGTGGCTGGTGACGATGCTGTTCGCGCCGTGGATGAGCGGCGGGCGGCGCTGGAAGTCCTGGTGCTCGAGTCGCAGGCCGCCGTCGAGCACCTCGCCGCGCACGCCCTCACCGCTGAATCCCAGGCCATGGAGTATGTCGCCGCCGCCGAAGAGGCGGACGATGTCCATGTCGTTCTCAGGAGCGCCCTTGGCGTCGATGAAGAGGATCTCGGGGCGATGGGCGATGCGCCGGAGGTGCTCGGTGGTGAGCGTCGCTTCGATGCGATAGCCCTGCGGCTCGGAGCCGTGCACGATGCCGCCGAGTTGGGCGATCTCCTGGGCGACGGCCGTCTGGTTGGCCGGGCCGCGTTCGAGCATTTGGATGGAGTAGCGGGCGGGCGCGTCGAAGCCCGCGCCGAGCACGATGGCCTGCAGCAGCGGCTCATCGAGCTTGTAGGCGGGGTGGTATGGGCCAACCCAGCGCACGATCGGCAGCGTGCGCACCGCGTCGGCGGTGGGGGCGTCCATGCGGGCGATGTAGCTGTCTTCGGGCAGGAAGCGGCCGATGCGGGCGCCGGCGTCGCGCAGGGCATCGAGGGCCTGCGCGCTGGCGTGGTCTTTGAGCTGGACGATGTACACGCCCGGATCGGCTGATGCCCGCACTTCGGCCGGGATGGCCGGTGTGCGCTCGAGCGGATCAAACGCGGCGTAGCGGAGCAGGATATCGGGGTTGGAGGTGCTAACGGCGTCGAACGAACCGATGGGCGCGGCGAGGCTGGAGGCGGGCAGGCCGGCCAGCACGAGCACGGTGGCAAGCCAAGCCGACCGCGCCCCGCCGAAAGATGTGAGGGAGTCCATCTTCTGAGCGGTCCTCGTATTGTCGGCCGATGCGACGCGCTTCCAAGCACGATGCGCCGGCCAGTTGGTTTGCCCATTGGGGCATCGTGCCCTTGGGCGAGGGAGTGCCCAGACTAACGGCAAAATAGGCAATCTCAAACAAATTTCATGCTAAAAATGCTGAAAAAATGGGCTCTTCGGGTTTCGCCTATTGCAAAACTGGGTGAAGGCCGACATGGATTGCCGACAACCCAGGGCCTCCCATGGCCACGTGGTATTCACGCTTAGCCGAGTTCCCTGGTCTCTACATTCAGCCGCTCACGGGCGGCGGCGCGGGCTTCATCCACGCGGGCCGGGGCTGTGCCGGCGAAGGCCGAACGCTTGTTGAGCGTGGCCTCGATCGTGAGCACGTCGTAGACGTCCGCGTCGATGGCGGGATGGATGGCGCGCAGGGCGTCGAGTGGCAGGTCTTCGAGCGGCTTGGCGGCCGAGAGCCCCGCGCGGACGGCCTTGCCGGCGACCTCGTGGGCCTCGCGGAACGGGATGCCCTTGGCGACCAGGTAGTCGGCAAGCTCGGTGGCGTTGGCATAGCCGGCGGCGGCGCGTGCGCGGCAGCGGTCGAGGTCGAAGGCGGTGGTGTCCATCACCAGCGTGGCGATACGCAGGCACATGCTCAGCTCGTCGCTGGCGTCGAACAGGGCGGCCTTGTCCTCCTGGTTGTCCTTGTTGTACGCCAGGGGCTGGGCCTTGAGCAGCATGAGCAGTTGGTTGTGCCCGTTGGCGATGCGGCCCGACTTGCCGCGGATGAGCTCGAGCGCGTCGGGGTTCTTCTTCTGCGGCATCAGCGACGAGCCGGTGGTGACCTTGTCGGAGAGCTTGACGAGCGCGAACTCGGCGCTGTTGTAGATGATGAGGTCTTCGGCCAAGCGCGAGAGGTGGATGGCGCACGCGGCGAACACGGCCAGGGCCTCGAGCGCGAAGTCGCGATCGCTGGCGGCGTCGAGGCTGTTGGTGCTCGGTCGAGCGAAGCCAAGGTTGTGCGCGAGGCGGTGGCGGTCGATGTCGTAGGCGGTGCCCGCGAGCGCGCCGCAGCCCAGCGGGCACTCGTTGACGCGGTCGAGGGCGCTTGCCAGCCGCGCGCTGTCACGAGCGAGCATGGCCTCGTAGGCCAGGGCCCAGTGGCCGATGGTGACCGGCTGTGCAGGCTGCAGGTGGGTGTAGGCCGGCATGGGCTGGTGGGCATGCTTGTCGGCGATGTCGATCAGGGCCCGGCGGAGGTCGGCAAGCTCGCGGCGACGGTCGTTGATGCAGTCGCGTGTCCACAGGCGGAAGTCGGTCGACACAAGATCGTTGCGGCTGCGGCCGGTATGCAGCTTCTTGCCGAGGTCGCCGAGACGTTGCACGAGCTCGTGCTCGACCCAGGTGTGCACGTCTTCCAGCCCGCTCTCGACCGGGGCGCCGGGCAGGGACTGTGCGTGCTTAGCCACGTCCCGCAGGCCGTCACCGATGCGCTGGCACTCGGCCTCGCTCAGCACGCCCACGGCGTGGAGCTCCTGGGCCCAGGCGATGGATGCGGTGATGTCCTGCTGCACCATGCGCCAGTCGATGGGCAGCGAGTCGTTGAAGCGCTTGAAGAGCTCGGCGGGCGGCTCGTCGAAGCGGCCGCCCCACATCGCGGTTGGCTTGCCCGGCTCGGTCATGAGCCGGCCTTGGCGTGCTGGCTGGCGTCGCGCTGGAGGCGCAGGGCCTCGACACGCTGCGGCAGCGTCCACAGGCGGATGAAGCCGCCCGCGTCCTTCTGGTCGTACAGCGGGGTGTCGGTGAACGAGGCCAGGTGCGGGTCGTACAGCGCGCTCTCGCAGCGGCGCTGCTCGACGAAGGCGTGGCCCTTGTGCAGCCGCACGGCCACCTCGCCCGTGAGGCGCGAGGCCATCGACTCGGCCGCTGCGCTCACGGCCTGGCGCAGCGGGGTGAACCACTTGCCGGCGTAGACGAGCTCGCCGAAGGTGGTGGCCATGTGCTCGCGATAGCGGCGGGTGTCGCGGTCGAATGCGAGCTCTTCGAGGGCTCGCAGGCTGGCGACGAGCACGGTGCCGGCGGGGGTCTCATAGAGCCCGCGGCTCTTGATGCCCACCACGCGGTTCTCGATGAGGTCGATGCGGCCCACGCCGTGGCGGCCGGCGATGGTGTTGAGCCGATCGATGAGCTCGACGGGGTCGATGGCGTGGCCGTCGAGGGCGACGGGGCGGCCGTCCTCGAAGCTCAGGCGCACGACCTCGGGGTCGTCGGGCGTGTTCTCGAGGTTCTCGGTGAGCATCCACACGTCGCTGGGCGGCGCGTTCCAGGGGTCTTCGATGGGCCCGCCCTCGTGGGAGATGTGCCAGAGGTTGCGGTCTCGGCTGAAGATCTTGGTGGCGCTGGCGGTGGTCTTGATGTTGCGCTCGCGCAGGTACTCGAGCAGGTCTTCGCGCGAGTGCATGTCCCACAGTCGCCAGGGCGCGATCACCTCAAGCTGGGGCGCGAGCGCGGCGAAGCCGGCCTCGAAGCGGATCTGGTCGTTGCCCTTGCCCGTGCACCCATGGCAGACCGCGTCGGCGCCGACCTCCAGGGCGTACTCGACCTGGGCCTTGGCGATGACCGGGCGCGCGATGGCGGTGCCGAGCAGGTAGGTGGTCTCGTACTGGCAGCCCGCGATGAGCGTGGGGAAGACGTAATCCTCGACGAACTCGCTCTTGAGATCGGCCACCTTGCAGCTCGCGGCGCCGGTCTGGCGGGCCTTGTCCTCCACGCCTTCGAGCTCTTCGGCGCCCTGGCCCACGTCGGCCACGACGCAGTGCACCTCGGCGTTGTAGTTCTCGACGAGCCACGGCACGATGGCCGAGGTGTCGAGGCCGCCGGAATAGGCAAGGACCACCTTGCGCTGGGTCATGGCTTGGCTCCGTTCTCTGCGTTGGGGCTCGTGCTCAGCAGCATGGTGAGCAGGGCGTTCTGGGCGTGCATTCGGTTCTCGGCTTGCTCATACACGAGCGAGCCGGGGCCGTCGATGACGGCGTCGTCGACCTCGACGCCTCGGAAGGCGGGCAGGCAGTGCATGAACGAGGGGCACTTGCCGCCCACCGAGGCGCGGTTCATGGCGTCCTTGGTGACGCGGTATCGCTGGAAGGCCTCGACGCGCTCGTCGCGTTCGCTCTCGCTGCCCATCGACACCCACGTGTCGGTGTACACCACGTCGTGGGCGGCGATGGCGTCGGGATCGGTCGAGAGCTTGACGGCGCCGCCCGATTCCTCGGCACGCTCACGCGCAAGGGCAAGGACGGCGGGGTCGGGCTCGTAGGCGCTCGGGGCAACGATCGTGACATGCGCGCCAAGGGCGCTGAGCGTGAGCAGCAGCGAGTGGCACACGTTGTTGCCGTCGCCGATGTAGGCGACCTTGACGCCCTTGAGCCGGCCGTAGGCGGTCTGGATGGTGAGCGCGTCGGCGAGCGCCTGGCAAGGGTGTTCGGCATCGCTCAGGGCGTTGACGATGGGCACGCCTGCGTGGCGGGTCATCTCCTCGAGCACGCTGTGGCGGCGCACGCGGGCGACGATGGCGTCGGCGTAGCGCTCGAGCGTCATCGTGAAGTCCTTGATGGACTCGCGATCGCCGATGGGCGAGCCGCCCTGGTCGAGATAGATCGTGTGCGCGCCCAGGCGTGTCAGGCCGATCTCGAAGGACACACGCGTGCGCAGCGAGGGCTTCTCGAAGACGAGCGCGATGGCCTTGTTCTCGAGCGTGCGCTGGGGCGCGGGCCAGTCGCGGCGCATCTGGACGGCCAGGTCCAGCACGGCCTGCGTCGTCGCGGGGGTGAGCTGGGCCGAGGAGAGCAGGCTCATGGGCATGGCCTGTGGCGTGGTGAGCGTTTCAGGCATGCGTCACTCCCGTCCGGGCGGCGGGCTTGCCGTCGCGGATGATGGTGCCGCCGGGCGCGTTGGGCTCGCGCCACCACGGGGCGTCGGCGTCGGCCCACGAGGCGATGCGCACGGGCGCGTGCAGGCGGGCGGCCATGTCGACGGCGGCGCGAACCTTGGGGATCATGCCGCCGGCGATGATGCCGCCGTCGATGAGGCGTTCGATCTCGGGGCGGTCGAGCTCTTCGATGAGGCGGCCGTCGGCGTCGAGCACGCCCCGGGTGTCGGTGAGCAGCACGAGCTGGCTCGCGCCCAGTGCGCCGGCCACACCGGCGGCGGCATCGTCGGCGTTGACGTTCAGCGGGCGGCCGTCGTCGTCGGCGCCGACGCAGCTGATCACGGGCATGACGCCCGCGCCCAGCAGGGCGAGCACGCCGTCGACGTGGTGCACGTCCTCGTCTGGGTCGACCAGCCCGACGCGGCCCAGGTCGACGCCGTCGACGGGGCGGCGCAGGCGGCAGCGGATGCCCGAGCCGGCGAGTGTGAGCCCCGCGCAGGCGATGTCTCGGGAGATGAGGGCGCCGACCAGCGCGTGGTTGACGTTTCCGGCCAGGGCGGCGACGACCTCGTGCATGGTCGCTTCGTCGGTGACGCGCAGGCCCTGCACGCGGCGGGGCTCGATGCCAAGGCGGTCGAGCCTCGCGTCGATCGCGGCGCCGCCGCCATGGACGATCACCAGCTTCTCGTGTGCCGCGAGGCGCGCGAGGGCGTCGATGATGGGCTCGCGAGAGACGGCCGCGTCGACACCGCGCCCACCGAGTTTGACGACGACGGCGCTCATACGGCCCCCTCGGCGGCCTGGGCCGCCCTGCTGTGCGCATCGCCGGGCAGCAGGCCGGCGTGCTCATCGAAACCGAGTCTGATATTGACGGCTTGCAACGCCTGCCCCGACGCGCCCTTGAGCAGGTTGTCGAGGGAGCACGCGAGAACAGCGTGGTTCGTCGTAGTGTCGTACGCCAAGGCGATGTCGGCGTAGTTGGTGCGTTCGACGGCGCTCACGCCGGGCCACTGGCCCTTGGGCAGCAGCCGTACGAAGTGGCTGTTGGCGTAGGCGCTCTCCAGCGTGGCGCGGATGTCGGCCTCGGTCACGCCGGGATTGAGGTCGACATGCACGAGCGAGAGCATGCCGCGGAAGAAGGGCGCGACGCTCGGCGTGAAGAGCACGTTGACGCCCGCGTGCTGGGAGATCTCGGGCTGGTGGCGGTGGGCGAAGACCCCATAGGGCTGGAGGCTGACCTCGCCAAAGGTCGTGCGCGGCGAGGGCGAGCGGCCCGCGCCGCTGATGCCGCTGACCGCATCGATGAATGGTGTGCGTCCCTCGACGAGCATGCCGGCGTCAACCAGCGGCTTGAGCGGCAGCAGGCTGGCGGTGGGGTAGCAGCCCGGGCACGACAGCAGGTTCGCGTTGCGGATGGCCTCGCGGTTGTGCTCGGGCAGCGCGTATGCGGCCTGGGCGAGCAGGTCGGGCGTTGGATGCTCGAAGCCGTAGTGTGTGGGGTAGTGCCTGGCATCGAGGCGGAAGGCGCCCGAGAGGTCGGCCACCACCTCGCACTGGCCAAGCAGGGCGGGGGCGAGGGTGGCGCTGGCCTCGTGCGGCGTGCACAGGAACGCGACCTGGGGCGAGCAGGCGAGGATGGCCTCGGGTTCGCCTGAGGCCAGGACCGCGTCGGTGCGGCCGCGAAGCTCGGGGAAGGCCTCGTCGAGCCGTTGGCCTACGTTGCGCCCGCCTGGGGAGGCGAAGACGCCGGCCAGTTCGAGGTTGGGGTGGGCCAGGACGAGTCGGACGAGTTCCAGCCCGGTGTATCCCGTGGCCCCGGCGATGGCGACGGGGATGCTCATGGCAGCATCGCTCGCATTGGGAAGGTATTTGGCCGGGATTCTGGGCGTGTGGGCATAGACCCCAAGCGTATGAGAGTTGAACGTGAGTCGCAACTGTGCGTGCGCGCCGGCGGCTATGCTGGCGCGACCCCAAGGAGGCCGGCACGATGAAGCACTCTGAGAAGTTTCTGGCGATCGTGGACGACGCGCGCAGCCGGGTGAAGGAATGCCAGGTGGCCGACGTGCAGCGGATGCAGGAGGCCGGCGAGAGCTTCGTGCTGGTCGACGTGCGCGAGGAGAGCGAGTTCGCCAAGGGCCACCTGCCGGGGGCGCTGCACCTGGGCAAGGGGGTCATCGAGCGGGACGCCGAGGCGAAGCTGCCAGACGCCGCGGCCACCATCGTGCTGTACTGCGGTGGGGGGTATCGCTCGGCGCTGGCGGCCGACAACCTCCAGAAGATGGGCTACACCAACGTGATCTCGATGGACGGCGGCTATCGCGGCTGGACCGAGGCGGGGCTGCCCACCCAGAAGCCGGGCTGAGTCAGCCCTGGCCGCTCACGAAATTATCGGACATCTCCGGCCATGCGGGTGTTCTGCAGGGCGGGCGGGGTGCCCTGCCAGACCGTGGGGGCGTAGGCCCGGGCCTGCGGCGGGCCGCTGGGGCGGCTGGTGCTCGAGCAGCCGCCAACCACGCAAGCGAGCGCGGCAAGGGCGGCTCCGAGAGCCAGCGTCCGAGAAAGTCGAATTGGCTGTTGCTTCGTGTGTGCCATACTCGGTGTGGAGTGCGGGACTGATCCGGGTCGCACGCAGCGGTGCGGTTGATGACCATCGGAGGGCCAACGTGGCCATGGTTCAGGGTGCGTTCTTGGCAGTCTCGGTGCCAGCGTGGGGGCCGATCATCGGGCGATTGAGGGCCCGAGCATCGGAGGAACTGGCACTTTTTGCCCAGGTTGTCGTCGCCGTGGGGTCAGGCGGCTGGGCGGCTGGTGTGCGTTGACCGGCTGCTACCCGGTCGTACGATCCGAGCCGACAGGGGTTCGGGCGTTGGCTCAGGGGATGTCCTTGAGGGTTTGCCCGTCTTGTGCCCCGTGTGGGCGATAGGACCACTCCATGATTCGCACCGCATTCAGCACGGTTGCCTGCCCGACCTGGACCCTCGATCGCGTGGCCCGCACGGCCGCCGATCTTGGCTTCGACGGCGTGGAGCTGCGCACCTTTGGCTACGACTCGCGCAACTTCGTGTGCGACCCGCTGATGACCAGCGCCCGCAAGGTGGCCAGCACGTTTGGTGACCTCGGCGTCGATCTGTGCGGCCTGTCGACGTCCATCACGCTCGACCACCCGATCCGCCCGCACGTGGTGGGGCGCACGTTCCTGTTTGATCAGGAGCGCGTGACGCGCAGCGCGACGCGGCTGGTGGACTACGCCTCGATGGTCGGCGCGCCGTATGTGCGCGTCTTCGGCTTCGAGGTGACCGAGGGCGAGAAGCGCAGCACGACGGTGCGCATGATCGCCAACCGTCTGGCCGCGATCGCTGATCACGCGCGGCATCGCGGCGTGACCATCGTGCTTGAGAATGGCGGCAGCTTCCGCACGGCCGAGAGCCTGCGCGAGATCATCGACATGGTCGACAGCCCGCTGCTGGCGGCCTGCTACAACAACGCCGTGGGGCTCGCCGCGGGCGACGACTATGGCAAGGCCATCCGCACGCTTGGTCGCCGGCTGAAGATCGCTCGGGTGAAGGACTTTGGCGCGCACGGCTGCGTGCCTTTGGGTAGCGGCAACAGCGATGCCGAGGGCTTCGTGAAGGCGATCGCCGGCTACGAGCACTTCGATGGCTGGCTGAGCTATGAGTGGGACGCGGCCTGGGACGAGAGCCTCGCGCCGGCTGACGAGGTCTTGCCCGAGGCGATCCGCACGATCTACGGCTGGCTTGGCGCTCGCGGCAAGGGCGCCGCGGTGAAGCAGGCGGCCGGGGCGGTCTGAGGCCACGAACACGCGCGAACGCACGAGGCTGGTGCTGGAGCGTTGCCACGAGCTTGGCTTCGCTCTTGCCGGCGTCGCGACGCTTCGTCCGATGCGCCATGCCGAAGAGATGCGAGCGTGGCTGGCGCAGGGCAAGCATGGCTCGATGGGCTATCTGGCCGAGCATGCCGGGTTGAAGGCCGATCCGTCGCAGTTGCTCGAGGGCGCCACATGCGCGATCATGGTGGCCGACCTGTATGCCACGCGCAATGACGCGAGGGACGACGTGCCCGATGGGCATGGCCGCGTCGCGAGGTATGCGCGGGGCGGTGACTATCACAAGGTGATGAAGAAGCGTCTGCACTCGTTGTGCGATGAGATCGCGCAGCGATGGCCAGAGGCGAAGGCACGCGCGTTCGTGGATACGGCGCCCGTGCACGAGCGAGAGCTGGCTCTGGCGGCCGGGCTTGGCTGGGTCGGCAAGCACACGCTCCTGATCCATCCCAAGGTGGGCAGTTGGATGCTGCTGGGCGGCGTGCTGACAACGCTCGAACTTGAAGCCAGCGAGCACGAAGAGCCCGACCACTGCGGCACGTGCACGCGGTGCATCGATGCGTGCCCGACGGACGCGATCACGCCGTACAGCGTCGATGCGAGCCGGTGCATCAGCTATCTGACGATCGAGCGGCGCGGCCCGATCGACGATGCGTTGCGGCGGGGCATGGGGGAGTGGATCTTCGGCTGCGACGTGTGCCAGGAGGTGTGCCCGCACAACTCGCCGAGGCAGGGTGAGGTTGGCGCTGCGAACTCGGCGTATGAGGCGCGGCGGGCTTCATTCGATCTGCTGGAAGTGCTGGGCTGGGATGAGGACGCACGACGGGCAGCGTTTGCTGGCAGCGCGATGAAGCGTGCCAAGCTCGGCATGATGAGGCGCAACGCGGTGATTGCTGCGGGGAACGCGATCGAGCGGTTGGGGGCGTCGAGTGAGGTGGCGCGTTCGCTTCGTCGTGCCCTGCGGGGCGTCATCGATGATTCCGAAGTCGAAAGCGAGCTGCGAGAGCTCGTGCAGCGTGTGTTGGATCGTGCTGCTCAGCTATGATCGGGCATGGCGGGCACTCGTCCGGTTGTGGTGATCGTGGGCGGTGGGTTTGCGGGGTTGGCGTGCGCCCGGCAGTTGAACAAGAGCGAGGCCGACGTCGTTCTGGTCGATCGGCGGAACCACCACCTCTTCCAGCCCTTGCTGTATCAGGTGGCGACGGCGGCACTCTCACCGGCC
Organism: Phycisphaerales bacterium JB064; assembly: GCA_044439825.1. Lineage (GTDB taxonomy): Bacteria > Planctomycetota > Phycisphaerae > Phycisphaerales > UBA1924 > JAHCJI01. The sequence goes on from JBITAB010000002.1 coordinate 14,064, forward strand.
AACATCGCGGCGCCGATCCGGCGGATCATGCGGCGGCAGCGCAACTGCACGGTGGTGATGGGCGAGGCCGACGCGGTTGATCTTGATCGCAGCGCGATCGTGATCGATGGCGTCGAGCGTTCGTACGACTATCTCGTGCTGGCGTGCGGCATGACGCACAACTACTTCGGCAACGACCAGTGGCAGGATGTCGCGCCGGGTCTCAAGACTGTGGATGACGCCCTGGAGATCCGCCGGCGCATCCTGCTGGCCTTCGAGGCGGCCGAGGTGGAGGCCGATGACGCGGCGCGACGGGCCGAGCTGACGTTCGTGATCGTCGGCGGCGGGCCGACGGGTGTCGAGCTCGCGGGCGCGATCGCCGAGATCGCCACCCAGTCCATCCCCCGTGACTTCCGGCGTGTGGACACGCGGGCCGCGAAGGTGGTGCTCGTGGAGGGCGAGGATCGGCTGCTGCCGAGCATGCATCCCGAGTCTTCCGA
>JBITAB010000002.1:14642-20868 GCA_044439825.1 Phycisphaerales bacterium JB064
CGGTTTGTCGGTCGCGTGATCGCGGCGGAGCTGGCTGGGAAGCCACGAGGCGAGTTTGGTGCGTTCCACTACCACGACAAGGGATCGATGGCGACGATCGGCCGGGCGCGGGCGGTGGCGGAGATCGGCTCGCTGCGCTTCGGCGGTTTTGCCGCGTGGGTGCTGTGGTCGGTGGTGCACGTGTCGTTCCTGATCGGCTTTCGCAGCAAGCTGTTCGCGATCCTGGAATGGTCGTGGCTGTACGTGTTCTGGAGTCGGGGCGCGAGGCTCATCACCGGCAGGCGCGCGCAACCGAGCCCGTCGAAACGGGCAGAGGTTGCGGATTCGGCTTGAATTTGAGTTTCAGGGGCCCATCGGGGCGGGCGCGGGCTCGTTCGTGGGCTCGAGCGTGAAGGTGCGCTCGATGTCGCGGGCCTTCTCGGCCTTGTAGCTCAGGGTGAAGCTGCCGCCGGCCTCGCCCCTGATGATGTAGCGGAAGATGGCCTGGTCCATACCAGCGATGCCGCCGTCGAGCTGGATGCGTTGCGGCTCGAAGCGGATCTCACGCATCTGGCGGTCGTTGAAGTCTCCCAGGCGGCCGGCAGCGACGACGCTCGCGCCGTCGCTCTCGAATTGCAACAGGTCGTTCATGCCGATGTTGTTCCGCCGAGCGGCGCTGGTGCGCGTGGGGATGTGCCGCTCGTTGCGGATGGCGACGTCCACCTGCCAGAGGCCCGGGGAAAGTTCCTTGATGTCGAGCCTGCCGAAGCGAAGCAGCGGCATCTGGCGCGCGTGGAACATCGTGAAGGCGAAGTTGCGGTGGGCTTCTTCTTCGAGCAGGAAGGGCGGCGTGACACGCGACGACCAGCGGTTGGGCCCCCCGACGAGGATGGCGCCATACTCGGGGTGGTCGTACTCGGTGTAGTCGGTGAACTCGGCGCCGAAGACCATGTGGTCGCGCCAGAGCCATTCCTGCTCGTCGCTCTCGCGGCCGCCCTCGCCCTGGAATCGCTTGGCGTTGGTCCACAGCTCGTTGGTAAAGCTGATGACGCCCAGCGTCTCGGCGAACCAGTTGACCTGCCCGCCGTGGACGTTGTAGAGGTCCTTCCAGATGATCCAGTCGCGGTAGTAGGGGAGCATCTGCGCGCCAGCCGAGGCGATGGCGTCGTAGGTGCGCGTGTCGGAGCGATCGAAGAAGTTGCCGCGGCTCTCGGTGCCCGGGCCGCGGAGGATCATGCCGCCCGAGTTGTGGTAGCTCTGGGCGGCGGCGATGTTGGGATGGTCGAGCACGAACTGGCCCACGCCGAAGGTCTCGGGCGCGCTGAAGGGGTATGGCCCGGCGCCGAACTGGGCGTAGTTGGGCTGCCAGTCTCCCGGCCAGTTGCGGTTCATGTCGTCGGCGAAGGGGGCGTCCTCGTTCACGCGGCCGTCGCCGTCGTTGTCGATGCCCTCCATGCCGAGGTATTCCCAGCTTCCAAGCTCGGTGGGGCCGACGCGCTCGAAGCGGCGCGGGTCGGTCTCGCTGCGCTTCCAGTCTCCGCCGACGCGCTCGCGCCACATCTGGGTGATGGAGCCATCACCATCGAGGTCGTCGTAGCCGTCCTCGTCGGGCTGTCCATCGTTGTCGTTGTCGACGGGGCGGTGGTTGTGGCGGCTGGAGTGTGGCGTGTTGGCCTGGGCGAACCAGTAGGCCCGGCCGTCGGGGTTGGTCGTGGGCACGAAGTAGAAGCTGTTGTTGTCGAGCAGTTCGGTGAGGCGCTCGTTATTGCCCTGGCTCTCGAGGAGCTGCCACATCGAGTAGAGCACGACCTCGGCGGCCTGGATCTCGTTGCCGTGGATGTTGCCGTCGATGTACATCGCGGGCTTTTCGGTGTGCTCGCCGGTCTTTGGGTTGTTGACGATGGCCAGCCATACGTCGCGGCCCTGCAGGCTCTTGCCCAGGCTGCGCAGCTCGACGAGGTCGGGGTGGGCCTTGGCCATCTTTTGCAGGAGTTCCACGACCTGGTCGTAGTCGTAATAGCGGTTCCAGGCGATGTCGGCCTTGTACCCGGGGTTGTACCGCTGCGTGCCGTCCTGGGCGGCGGGTGTGTCCTGCGCCAGGGCGGGGGTTGCAGAGAGGGCGGCCAGCGTGAGGAGCGTTGCGATCTTCATGGTCAGTTGCCTCCCGCCTGGGTTTCGTTCAGCTCGATGGCGATGTCGGTGACGCCATACTCCTCGGTGCGAAGCTGGGCCTCGATGGTCTCGCCCGCGTCGCCCAGCACCAGCCACTCGGCCCGCAGCGTGCCGCCGGGGGCGAGGCTGTTGGCGCGCTCGATAACCGAGCCGGTGAGCACACGCTCCTGCGGCAGGTCGAGCGCGAGGACGAAGGGCGTCAGGCGGCGGGCCTTCTCGCCCATGGCGGTGCGCGTGGGCAGCTCGCCCTCGTTGCGCACGGTGACGCTGATGCGCCACACGCCGTCGCCGGCCTTCTCGACGGTTGGCTCGTCGATGGCAAGGCGAGGCATCATGGCGATCAGCTCCTTGATGAAGCCGGTCTGGGCCTTGATGATGTCTTCGGTCGCGTCCTCGGGCGCATCCATCATGAAGCCGGGCACGAAGCCGCCGATCTCGACCTCGCCCAGTTGCGGGTGGTCGTAGGGCTGCCAGTCGATGTAGCCCGAGCCCACGCGGTCGGCGTAGGCCAGCCACTGGGCGTCGTCGGAGTCTCCGCCGCCTCGGCGTGCGGGGCGTGGTGCGCGTTGCGGCGCGGCCCGCTCTGCCGGTTGCTGGGCCTGAGGGTCGGGCGCGCCCTGGGCGATGTTCATGATGCGCTCGCGCGTGGCGACGGGCAGGGCCTGGAAGGCCTCCATGCGTTGCTGCTGCTCTTGCGGGCTGAGGCTCTGCACCTCGGCCATGGCGGCCTGGATGGCCTCCTGCGTGAGCACGAGCTTGTAGTCGCCGATCATGACGAAGGGCGGCTCGGCTGGTTGCTCGACCTGCGGCTCGGGCGCGGCCTCCTGCTTCTCGTCCTCGGGCTTGCCTTCCTCCTTGGGGGCTTCGGGGCGCTGCCAGGGGTTGGTGGCGATGGTGACCAGCCCCAGGTGCGCATAGGCCCAGCCGGCGAAGGAGCCCTCGAGCCCGACGCGTTCGGCCTTGGAGAGCTTGGTGGCTTCCTTGTACATCTCGCTGAGGCGGTCCATCAGCGCCTTGTCGTCGCGCTCGAGGCCCAGCGGCACGCGGTTGGTGTGGTCGAAGCGGCCGGCCTCGGGCACGTTGATGATGGTGTCGTGCGGGCCGTAGACGATCGCGGCGATGATGTTGGGCCGCTCGAGCAGCCACGTGGCCAGCGCCTTGCTCTCGGGCTCGCTCAGCGGATACACGCCGTTGGCGTTGCCGAACTCGGGCCAGCGATACGGGAAGTTCTTGTTGAGGTCGACGCCGCCCAGGCCGTCCTCGGCGAAGCGCCCGTCGCCGTCCTGGTCGCTCGACTCGATGAGCATGGCGTGGGTGGCCACCTCGCCCTTGCTCGCGTCGGCGCGCCGCATCAAGCGCGGATGGTCGGGGTCGACCACGTGGGTGAGCTCGAGCCCATACTTCGAGGGCGGCTCGGCGATGCGCATCATGGTGACGTGGCCGTCACCGTTGAGGTCTTGGGGGCCGTCCTCGTCGAGTCGGCCGTCACGGTCGGCGTCCTCGGGGGTCAGCGTGCCGCCGGGCACGGCCTGGGCGGGGTTGTCGCGGTCCTGGGCGTCGCGGTTGATGCGGGGGATGACGTAGACCGTCGCGTGCTCGAGGTTGGCCTCGCGCTCGATGGAGCCCACGAGCTCTCGCGCGATCACCGGCCCGCTGGTGTGCCTGGCGTCGATGCCGGCGACGATGAGCAGGCCCGGCTTGGCATCGGGATCGCCCTCGCCCTGGCTGAGGCGGTACATATAGATGGGCCGGTCCTCGGCGGTGCCGCCGATGCGGAAGCGGTCGACGGCCAGGGCCGACGTCCGGCCGCTGGCGGCCACGATGCTCGAGGCGACGGGGCGCTCGGTCAGCACGCTGCGCGGCGGCTGGTTGGCTCGCGGGGGGTGCTGGTCGTGCGCGGGCTCACCCGTGCCGGCGCACGCGGCCAGGCCGGCCAGCAGCACCAGGGGGGCGGCCCTCAGGACTTGATGTGGTGTTGTCAACATCTTCATGAAGGCACGATACCCCCGTGCGGGCGGCCGGGTTACGGCCTGCCGGGGCGTGCCGGGCCTCTACACTGGCCCCATGTACGCCGCCGTGCTGGCTCGCAAGTACCTGACGACCAAGGCCATCCCGCTGCTGGCGGCGTTGGCGGTCACCCTCAGCGTGGCCACCGAGCTCATCGTGTGGTCGGTCATGGGCGGCTTCCTCACCATGCTGGTCAACGAGGGCCGCAAGACCGACGGCGACCTCAGGATCACCTGGGAGAACGTGGGCTTCGGGCACTATCAGGATCTTGTCGATCGGCTGGAGGCCCACCCCGCCATCGCCCACGCCACGCCCATGATCGAGACGCTGGCCATCCTGGGCATGCCCGACGATCGGCCGGTGACCGTGCAGTTGCTAGGCGTCGATCCCGCCAGCTACGCGGCCGCGACGGTCTACGAGCAGAGCCTGTACTGGCGGCCCATCGAGAGCCCCGTGCCCGGCGACGCGGAGGGCAACGACCCGCGCCTGCGGACCGAGGACCACGGCGTGCTGGAGCGGTGGCTGCGCGAGGGACGCTCGCTGCGCACGCCCACCGGCGAGGCGGCCATGGTCACGGGCATCGCGGCCACGGGCTGGAACCGGCGCGTCATGCCCGGCAACTTCTACGTGCCCTATTACAGCGAGCAGAAGCTCGCGAGCGGCGGCGTGAACCTGGACATCGAGTTCTTGCCCAACCTGAGCGTGCGGCTGACCGTGATGCCCCTCGGCCAGGAGAGCGCCGGCGCCCTCGACCTGCGGACCATCGAGTTCCCCATCGCCAACGAGCTGTCGACGGGCAACTACGCCTACGACTCGCGCATCGCGCTGGTGCCTTTGGAGGCTCTCCAGGATTTGCTGCAGATGGGCGAAGCGAGGCGGGTCGATCCTTCGAGCAACCCCTTCGCCATCGAGGTCGGCCCCGACGGCGTCGAGCGGCCCAAGGGCCCGACCATCGTGGGCGAGGCCCCCGCGCGCGTGACCGACGTGCTGGTGCGTGCGGCCCCGGGCGTCAAGGGAGACCAATTGCAACAGGCGGCCGAGGCGGTGTACGCCCAGTTCGAGGCCGAGCATCGCGGCGAGGTGCCCAGCCCGCGGGCCATCGCGATCATGACCTACGAGCAGCGCAACGCCATGTTCATCGGGGCCGTGCAGAAGGAGACGACGCTGGTCCTCTTCATCTTCGGCGTGGTGAGCCTGACCAGCGTGTTCCTGGTGCTGGCGATCTTCTGGGCGATGGTGAGCGAGAAGACGCGCGACATCGGCGTGCTGCGTGCGATCGGCGCGAGCGGCACGGGCGTGGCCGCCGTGTGGGTGGGCTATGGGCTGGCCATCGGCGTCGTGGGCAGCGCCCTGGGCGCGGGGCTCGCCGCGCTGGTGGTGACCAACATCAACCCCATCCACGAGTGGATGGGCAAGGCCCTGGGCGTGCAGGTGTGGGACCCCAACGTCTACTACTTCACGACGATCCCCACCGACCTGGACTCGACCAAGTTCGTCATCATCGTCGCGGGCGGCATCATCGCCAGCGTGGTGGGCGCCCTCGTGCCCGCGGCGCGGGCGGCGTGGATGGATCCTGTCAAGGCGCTCCGCTTCGATTGATACGATGTGCCCGTGGCGACCCGGCACGACTTCCAGCCCATCGACGGCGTGTGCTTCTGGTGCGAGCCGATGCCGGCGGCCCGGTTATCATCATTGCTGTGCGACGTGGTCGCGTTCCTGCAGCAGCTCGACCCGCACGCGGAGCTGACACGCTTCGACGACTGGCTCGAGCACGACGGGCTGCACTTCGTGGTCGGGCCGACGGACTTCTCGCGGCTGTTCGTGTGCGTGGGCTCGGCGCGAGACCTGCTCGGCGCGACCCCAGACGACGACTATGTCTACTGCGGCTTCGAGGATCGTGCCCGCCGGTGGTACCTGCGGTTCCGGGTCGAGTGGGACGAGGCGGGCGCTGAGCTCTCCGGCGCGTTCGCGCTCGTGCTGACGCACGCGCTGGCCGAGGGCTTCGCGACGCGATTCGCTTCTCGCGGCCTGCACACCGAGCCCGCGGCCGACTACTTCCGCCGCATCA
>JBITAB010000003.1:0-5190 GCA_044439825.1 Phycisphaerales bacterium JB064
TGCGACCCTCGCGGCCGATGATGCGGCCCTTCATCTGGTCGTTGGGGATGGCCACGCTGCGCACCAGGTGCTCGGAGGCGAACTCGCCGGCGAACCGCTGGGCGGCTTGTAGCAGGATCTCGGTCGACCGCTCGCGGGCCTTGGTCTCGGCCTCTTCGGTGATCTTCCGGGCCACCGAGGCGGCCTCGTGGCGAGAGTCCTCGGCCACGCGCTCGATGTAGGCCTCGCGGGCCTCATCCTGGCTCATCCGCGCCACCTCGGCGAGCGCACGCGTCTGGCTCTCGATGAGCTTCTCGAGCTCGTGGCCCTTGGCCTCGAGCTGCTGGTCGCGCTCGTGCAGATCGCGGTCGCGGCGGTCGGCCTGCTTCTCGCGGTCCGACATCCGCGCCTCAGCCTTGTCGACGGCCGACTCGCGCTTGGAGAGCTCGCGGTCTTCCTGGCGCAGCTTCTTCCGCTCGGCGTCGAGCTCGTCCTCGACCTCGCGGACGCGCTGGTTGATCTGCTTCTCGGCGTCGGCCTCGGCCTTGCTGACGATCGCCTGGCCTTCGGTTCGGGCCTTGTCGGTGATGGCCTCGCCCTCGGCCCGGGCCTGTGCGACGGTGCGAGCGATCAGCCGTGCGTGCGCAAACAGTCCGATACCCACGCCGACGATCAGCGCAACGACGATGAGCACAATGGAAATCGGGTCAGGCATGGCGGCGGCCCTATCGGCATGCGTCGATCGCACGCCCGAGCCGACACGCCTGCTCTTGCACGCACCCTATGACGCAGCCCCGACCCCACGGGGGCTGCCTTCAATGCCTCCAGATGCCGGCCACCCATGTGGTGGCCCCTGATCAGCGGCGAACGGCAGGGCCATTCGCCGAATGCATTCGGGTGATGTTCGAGCCGCGTCGACCGGGCGTCGGCCGGGTGTTCCCCCCAGCCGCGGGCAGTATAGCAGAACGCTTACGGGATGTTGATTTTTTCACACATCCAGTACTTGAAATCTGCTTCTCAAGATGGGATACGGCCTTACCCAGCCTGCCGGCTGCGAGCCATACCCGTCACCCGCTCCACATAGCTGGTGATCTGCCGGACGATGAAGTCGCGGTGCTCGGCGTGCAGCGAGAAGTCGAACGCGAAGCCCAGATGCAGGTTTTGCGTGCTATCAAGATGCTGATGCACGCAACGGGCCGAGACGGCCAGCGGCCCGGGCATGTCCGCTCCCAACGCCATCCGCAGCCAATACCGGCCGCTCGAATCGAAGCTGGGCCGCGAGGCTGGGGGTACCAGCAGGCCCGCGCCACCGCCGCCCACGTTCACGAGTTGGCCCTGGAACGCGCCGGCAACCTCGGGCATCAGGCTGATGGGGGCCTCGAGCCCGGCTCCACCCGTCGAGCCGCCCTTGCTGGCGTCCTCGAAGGGGATGCGGCTGGCGACCTCGGCGGCCACGGCGGTCTGGGGGTCGACGAGCCGCCAGCCCTGCACCAGCGGCAGGTTAAAGCCCGCCGTGGGCGCTCGGTAGAAGTTTCGGCGCTGGCAGCGTTCCACCAGGGTTGGGGCGGCCATGTGCAGCAGCCCGCGCATGTCGCCCGCGGTGGGCTCGATGGACATCGTGCGGAACATCCAGCGGTTCTGCCCGATGCTCATGGCGACCACCAACCGCAGCCCGGGCTCCAGCCGCATGGTCTGCCCGAGGGCGACCGGCTGCTCCAGCACGAGGCGCTCGTCGTCGAGCCCCAGCAGCCGGACCCGCCACACCAGGTTGGTGGCGCCCATGTCGGCGGCATCGCCCACGTCGACGCTCACCTCGAGGGAGCCGCCACGATCGCGGATCTGGGTTAAACACTCGCGCCAACGCTCGGTGCGGGATCGGTTGGTATTCATGATTCGGGGCCTCCGAGCCGGCGATCAGTCGCCGACCCATACGCCCCATATCGATTGAATCCGGGCGCGACTTCAGCCCTCGGCCGGTCGCATCAGGCTCTCCGTGGCCTCGCTGATGGTCCGCTTCAGGCTCTGGGCCTCCTCGGCGGTCAGCGGCTGATTCCCGAAGCGGGCGGCGTAGAGGCGATCCACCACGTCCGAGAATCCCTCGGCCCCACCCGGCACGTCACGCACGTGGGCGAGCAGCGGCTTCCAGCCCGGCTTTGGGTGCCCGGCCTTGTCGAGCGCGCGCAGGAGGAACTCGCCGACCTCTCGCGTGCCGCCCAGGATGCGGACGCGCGGGCCGCGTCCGCCGCCAACGCCCAGCTTGCGGAAGAACTGCTGGGCCACGATCATCATGAAGAACACGCCGGAGAAGGCGAGCAGCCCCGCGAGCACGGCCTGCATGACGCCAACCCATCCCGATCGCCGCGCACGATCCACGAATTCGGCGATGCCCTCGAGCGCCTCGATCTGGGGCTCGCCCGCGCCGTCCTCCGTGCCCAGCACCCGGCGCTGCGAGCCGCGATCGAAGCTGACCACCGAGTCGACCCAGAAGAACTCCAGCGCATCCATCCAGCGACGCGCCACCGACGCCAGGCTCGTGCCGGGCGAGTGCACACGCTCGAGGTCGGCCGGCGGGGTCGGGTCGTGCGTGCGCCATTGGCCCGGCGCGTGCTCCACCTCTACCCACGCGTGGGCGTTGCTCTCGCGGACGGTGTACTGGGCCGTGGCGTCGTTGTACTCCATGGCCACATAGCCGGCGACGACGCGCGCGTTGATGCCCACGCTGCGGCACATGGCCGTCATGGCCGAGGCGAAGTACTCGCAGTGTCCTTCCTTCGCGTCTCGCAGGAACCACTCGATCGGATCGCCCTGGGCGCGCATGATGTCGAGCGTGTAGGTAAACGTCTGGAGATATTCGCGAATCGCTCGCGTGACGCTGGCGATCTCCGAGGAGTCTCGCGGCCGACGCGTGGGATCGAGCCCTCGCTCCTCGAGGATGCGCCTGGTCTCGCTGCGCACATAGTCGGAGTCGAAGTTGGGAAGCCGAAACTGCATGGGCATGTCCGTAAACTGCTCGACGCTGGGCCTCGAGCCGGGCAACCCCGAGTGCACGATGTAGCTCTGGCTCTTGGCGGTCTCGCGCAGCCTCATCAGGGCTCGCGGGTAGTCGTAGGTGAACTCCAGCGGTTCGGCGAACTCCCAGAGGAACGGTTCCTGGATGGCGAACAGCGTCGAGCCGCGGCCGGGCGGATCGCGCAGCGAGATTTCCTGTACGATCACGGCACGGGTCTGGATCATGCCGGTTTGCACAGTGAGTTGTTGATCGGTGTCCACAACCTGCGGGGGATTGAGCCTGCGTCTCTGCCTGGTCCACGTGCCGTCCTGGTAGCTATCGAGCACCGATCCGCGCAGGTAGTACACACGGCCGGCTCCCCCCATGTTGCCCCCGTCGATGTCGGTCACCCGCAGATCGAGCACCTTCTCCTGGCTCTCGGAGATCAGGCCGGCCCGGCCGAGCTCGACGGTCTCGGTGAAGCCCGTGACCGAACCGCTCTGGCCGCCGATGTCGCCGAGGAAGCTGGGCGTCAGCCCGCGCGGCACGAGCACGAATACAGCGGCCGCGATGAGCGACGCCGAGATCGTCAACGCCCCTGTCATGCGACGCAGGCCCTTGCCCATCGTGACGGCATTGCGCACGCGCCGCGGCGTGGCGCCGATGTGGCTCTGGTAGGCCTCGACCTTCTCGTCGGTGGCCACCACCTGCTGCACCAGCGCCGCCCATACCAGCAGCGGGCAGAAGGCAAGCAGCATCACGCCCACGCTCAGCTTCAGGCTCGTCAGGATGGCGCCGAACACCAGGAACACGCTGAGCGCCAGCACTTCGGCCGCGTCGCGCGCCGTCTTGCGGTCGAACAGCTTGATCACGAGCAAGGCCGCGAGCATCTCGGCGATGCGTTCGACGTTGAACCGGCCATCGAGCGAGGCCAGCCCGAGGCCCAATGCCACAACGATCAGCAGCACGGCGTTGATCAGCAGCCTGGGGATGCTCGACGCCCATTCCTGATGGGCCGCCCACCAGCACGCCCACGCGCAGGGCATGCCTAGCACGGCCACCGCGATCGACTCGGCAGCGATGGCGTAGATGGCGATCGCCAGCAGCGACGTCCAGATCAGCGCCAGTCTCAGCGAGCGTTGCAGTGCCATGCCTCAGCCCGTTCGCTCGGTCTTGGTGTCGGGTTCGACGCGCAACCTCGCCAGGTCGTCCCCGCTCAGTGTGTGCACGCCGCCTCCATGGACCACCGGCCCTCGGGTCAGGGTCAGCACCACCGAGCCGAAACCGGCCTGCGGCGCACGGCCCATGCGCACCGGTGCCTCGGCAAAGCCAAACCCGCCCAGCCTGCGCAGTAGCCCAGCGCGCCCCGCCGGCGTGGTGACAGATCCGCTGGCCGCCCCGATGCTGGGGATCGACAGGCTGACTGCGATGGCTCGGCGTCCGGCTTCCACGATCAGCGAAGCGGCCAGGCTCAGCAGTTGTTCCGCACGCGCGTCGCGCTTGCCGGCGAGTGCTGGGTCGAGGTCGAGGTGCAGCACGAGCCTGCGCGGGGCCCGGGCCGATCGCTGGGTGACCACCAGCGTGTCGCTGCGGGCCGAGAGGCGCCAGCTCACGTCGCGCACGCGGTCGCCGATGCGGTACTCGCGCACGCCGAAGAAGTCCTCGCCCGCGCCGGGGCTGGCGATGGCCTCGGTGCCGTCATGGGTGGGTTCGAGGATGGTCTCGACCACATCGCTGCGCAGCCGGTGCACGCGGGGCGTGGCCAGCACGCTCTGGGAGAGATCAAAGGTCACGCTCTTGCGGGCCACGCCAAAGGGGAAGGTCGTGCTGACGCGCACGCGGCCGAGCTCGAAGGGCCCGCGACGCTGCACGAGCACGCTGGTCTCGCAGCGAAGGGTGCGACGCGGCGGCACGCGGCCCAGGCTCGCCATGGGCTTGCCCACCAGCGGCCAATCGGCCCGCTTCACGCCCTTTGGTGGCAATTCCTCGATGAGCAGCGCGTACGCGGGCATGAACCGGCTGCGGTTGCGCACGCGGTAGCGGACGGCGAAGGGCCGGCCCACCTGGGCCTCGGGCACGGGCTCGCGCTCGAGCACCACGCCCATGAGCGAGGTCCCACTCACGAAGCCCGACGCCAGCAGCCCGCCGATGGCAAGGCCCAGGGCCCAGAAGAGCAGGTTGTTCTGGCTGTTGATCGCCCCGAGCAGGACGAAGGCCGTCAC
>JBITAB010000004.1:0-2266 GCA_044439825.1 Phycisphaerales bacterium JB064
GCCCGTACCACCCGCGCACGCTCTCGGCCGTCCGCCACCGCGCGATGGTCCACGCCGCCATGAGCAACCCGAGCCAGGCCGAGGCCGACTATCGCCGTGTGCTCGTCCTCAACAGCTCGGCCGACGACGACGCGCGTGAAGACCTTGCCATCGCCGCCAACAACCTCGCGGTCCTGCTGCGAGAGCGGGGCAACCTCTCCGAGGCCCAGGCCATGCTCGCTCGCGCCGTCTGGGTCGCGCGCGGCGTCTGGGGGCCGACCAACTGGCGCACCGCCATGGTGCAGGCCCAGCATGCCAGCGTGCTCGCGGCTCAGCAAGATTTCGAGGACGCCGAGACCAAGCTGCTCGACGCCCACGCCATCCTCTCAACCACGCTGGGCGATCGGCACACAGAAACGCGGGCCGTAGCCCGCGAGTTATTCAACCTGTATACGTCGTGGGATCAGGCCGAGGGATCCACCCGCCACGCCGGCAAGGCCAGCCGCTGGCAGTCGATCCTGGTCGGCACGTCGCGCCCAGCCCGATAGTCCCAGTAGGCTCAGCCGCCCTCGGCCTTGCCCAGCTTCCACTCCTCGATCTCGATGGGCGCCTGGCGGCCGAAGATGGTCACCAGCACGCGCACGAGGCCCTTGTCGGGCAGCAACTCGTCCACGGTGCCCTCGTAGCCCTCGAACGGGCCTTCCTTGATCGTGACGTGCTCGCCCTTCACGAAGTTCATGCGAACCTCGGGCTCCTCCTCGGGAGCGCGGCTGCTCATCTGGATCTTCTCGACCTCATGAAGCTCGAGTGGGGTGGGCCGCGGCGTGCCCACGAAGTCGCCCACGCCCGTGGTCTCCTTGATCAGGAAGAACACGTCCTGGGGGATGCGGCCGTCGTCCTCGAGCTTCATCTCGACGAAGACGTAGCCCGGGTAGAGCTTGGTCTCGGTGATCTTGATCTTGCCGTTCTTGAACGTCCGGTTCTTCTCGGTGGGCACCAGGATGCGGCCGACGAACTCGGTCTTGTGCTCGATCTGCACCTTGCGCAGCAGCGTGTCGCGCACCGAGCTCTCCTTGTTGGAGGCCACCCGCAGCGCGAACCAGCTCATGCCCGGCTGGACGATCGGCTCCTCGTCGGGCGCCTTCTCGGCGGCCGCGGCCGGAGCCTCGGCCTGGGGTGTGGGCTGGCCCTGGTCGGCGGCGGGGGCGGCCTCTGCCTGCCCGGCCTCGCCCTGATCCACCTGGGTCTCGGTCGTCTGCTGCTCGCCTTCGCTCATCGCTGCTGCTCCGAAATAGGAGGCTCCAGAGAATGACAACGGCCGCGGACACGCTGCAGGCGGTCCACGGCCGATACGGTCAATGCTAGGCCTTCAGGCCCACAAGTCCAACAGGCAGCGAGAGCCGCTCAGATATCCAGAACGCCGATGGCCTTGAAGAACATCGCGAAGATGGTGTCGAAGCCGAACAGGTACACGCCCAGCAGCAGCGAGGCGCCGATGACCACCCAGGTGCTGTTGATGATGTCCTTGCGGGTCGACCAGTTGACCTTCCGCATCTCGCCGTCGGTGGCGATCAGGAAGTCGACCGATCCCTTCTTCATCGCCACGAAGTAGACGATGAAGGCCGCGCCGATCAGCACCGTCACCACGACGAAGGCGCCCTGCACGTAGATCCGCTGCACCACGGGCACGCCGCGGACGCCGCCGCCCGAGATGGGCACGACCTGCCCACCCTGCGGACGGAGGGCCTGGATCTGACCACGCGTGGCGTCGCCCGTGAGCTGGTAGTCCACCAGGGTCACGCTGCCGCCGTTGCTGGCCGCCTGCACGGTCTCGACGCTCGCGGTACCGAGCACGGCCCGCTCGCCCAGCCCGGCCTCGCCCAGCAGTTCCACCTGCTGGCCGGCCGAGAAGCTCGCCGCCGTGCCATAGCTGGTCGTCCACGCCCGGTCGGGCAGGGGGATGAGCAGCGCCTGGCCATAGAGCCAGGCCGCCGCGGCCAGCACCAGGACGCCGGCGAAGACCGCCGTCATCGTCCGCGTCCAGTATCCCTGTCCGGGCTTGTAGATCGCAAAAGCCATCTGTCTACCTCGAATCCGCCCCGATAGAGGGGCAACACGCCAAGAGGGACTCGAACCCCCAACCTGCGGATTTGGAATCCGCTGCTCTACCAATTGAGCTATTGGCGTCCGGGTTTTCAACCACGTCAGGGTGCATCCCTGCCGGGCCTGAATGATTGGCGCACTCCATTGAGGAAGCGAGCCCGAATACAGAAGCGAGCCCAGCCCC
>JBITAB010000004.1:2366-5142 GCA_044439825.1 Phycisphaerales bacterium JB064
GATTGGCGCACTCCATTGAGGAAGCGAGCCCGAATACAGAAGCGAGCCCAGCCCCTCTCGGCCCAACCAGCCCCCGCCCAACCGGTACACTACCCCCGATGACGCCATCCGCCCACGCCGACTCCACCGCCCGCATCGACCAGGCCCAGGAGGGCGTGCCCAATCCCTACGCCGACCGGCCGGCCGTCGCCGAGCTCAAGCGGGTCCGCAAGGTCTACTACAAGCCCGACGGCTCGGTCATGGTCGAGGCCCTCCGCGGGGTCGACATCACCGTGCACGAGGGCGAGTACGTGGCCATCATGGGCGCCTCGGGCTCGGGCAAGAGCACGCTGATGAACATCCTGGGCTGCCTCGACCAGCCCACCGATGGGCAGTACCTGCTCGCCGGCAAGGACATCAACGAGATGGACGACGAGTCCCTCAGCCAGTTCCGCGGCCGCACCATCGGCTTCGTCTTCCAGGCCTTCAACCTCATCCCCCAGCTCACCGTCGAGGACAACGTGGCCGTCCCGCTCTTCTACCAGGGCGTCGACCCGGCCGAGCGCCGCAAGCGGGCCATCGAGAAGCTCACCCTCGTGGGCCTGGGCGACCGCCTGGGCCACCGCCCCCGCGAGCTCTCGGGCGGCCAGCAGCAGCGCGTGGCCATCGCCCGCTCGCTCATCGCCGAGCCCCGGGTGCTGATGGCCGACGAGCCCACCGGCAACCTCGATTCACGCACGGGCGAAGAGATCCTGACCCTCTTCGAGAAGCTGCACAGCCAGGGCATGACCATCCTGATGGTGACCCACGACGACTCGGTCGCCGACCGCTGCGAACGCGTGATCCGCCTCAAGGACGGCGTGGTGGAGTGGGACCGGCGGCTGCGGACGCGAGCGATGGGGGCGGACGCCTAAGCCTGCCGATTCCTCATCAGGTGGCGCTCTTTGAGGACGTCCACGAGATATGGCCCCTCAAGTCGCAACAACCACGAATATACGAACGGGCGGCGTCCAACTGGAAGTTGCCATGGCGGCGTCGGCGTGCTCGGGGCCTCGGGCAGTGGATTGAGGCCCTTTGGGTAGGGCTCGGGCTCTTTCGATTCTGCTTCAACGATTGCCAGGGGGCCATGTCGTTCAAAGTCTTCTCGTGAATGCCACGTGTGGCTCAGGCCAGTAGAGTTATCGTCGACTATTCGCATCACCAACTCGATGAAATCGTCTTCCGGAACATCAACGAAGTGATACCCCAGATCGCATGCGTGATACATCGTCGTCATCCAATTTCGCCACTTCTCTTCTTTCTCCGCTTTCACTGCTCGCAGGAGTGCCGGTAGCACCGATCTCATCTCACACGAACTGACCCGGACCGCCGCCCACCGGCGAACGCGCTTCGACTTATCCGCGAGTGCACGCTCCAGCATCCATCGAATCATGTCGTGCGGCAGCCCTCCACTAAGGGCATCCAGAGCGGACAACCTAGCGTTCATCTGCCGTCGACCAAAGAGCCACACTTGGGCCTGCCGTGCGATAAAGAAGTGTTTCGCAAGCAAGGCCAACAGGTATGGAGCGGTGTTGTTGATGCGACTCTGCCTCGCACACGCGCACCACAGCACTGGCGCGAGCAACTCCGGCGTTGCTGCTTCATCAAGCACCATCCGCTGTGTTGCAACCATCGCCTCGACAACCTGTGGCGTGAGTTCCGGATCATCATCGTCCCGCCATCGCGGCTTCACCCGCTCATCTTGAGACACCGGCGTCAACCCATCCACACGCTCCCCAAACGCCGCCACCGCCTCGGCGAACGCCCGGCTGGTCGCTTCGTCGGGCATCCAGGGTTGGTCACGCAGTGCTTCGTCCATATGTAAAATTATTCACGCCAATTGGCCCGCAGTGGCCAGCCAAGCCAACAACCAACCTGGATACACTCCCGCCGCCATGCTCAAGGCGTTCCGAGTCGTGCTTGCCGTCGCCGCCCTGGCGCTCTGCCTGTGCACGCTGATGCCATTGGTCAGGACGTCTACCTGGTGGGTGCGTGGGTTTGACTTCCCTCGCGCCCAGATCGCCGTGCTCATGGTGCTGGTGCTGGCCGGCCAGGCGGCGATCGGCGTGCTGGCTCATCGCAAAGATCGAAAGGCCGACGCTCCGGCCGAGCGTCCAAGCATCGCCAGACGGGCGATCGTCCCCGCCTTGCTCGTGATCGCCTTGATCTGGCAGTGCTACCGCATCGCGCCCTACACCCCGCTCGCGCCCGTGCAGATGGAACGCTCACGCGAGTCGGCCCCGCAAGACGCCCTGCGGCTGCTGATCTTCAACGTGCGCTACGACAACACGCAGAGCCTCGCCCTCCTGCGGCTCATCGACGAGGTCCACCCCGACGTCATCCTGCTGGCCGAGCCCACGCACCGATGGCAGCGTGACCTCGCGTCGCTCACCGACACCTTCCCCCACACCATCGAGCAGCCCCAAGAAAACCACTACGGCCTGCTGCTTTACTCCAGGCTCGAATTGATCGACCCCGAAGTCAGGCGCCTCGTCGAGGACGAGGTCCCCTCGATCACGACCGGCGTGCGCCTGCCATCGGGCCGCGTCGTCCGTGTCATTGGCCTTCACCCCAAGCCCCCGGGCCTCAAACGCCCGGTCGACCCCGAGCGAGAGGACAGCGACCAGCGCGACGCCGAGCTGCTGACGGTCGCCAAGGAGATCAAAGAAGCTCGCGACGCCGGCGACGACACGCCAACCATCGTCGCGGGCGACTTCAACGACGTCGCCTGGTCGCACACCACCCGCCTCTTCCAGCG
>JBITAB010000005.1:0-2441 GCA_044439825.1 Phycisphaerales bacterium JB064
GTCCAGTCGAAGTGCAGGTCGGCCTGGGCGATGATGTCGACGAACTGGTCGATCGCCGCCGCGTCCCTGGCCCCGATGGCGTCGATCAGGCCGCGATCGATGGCGATGGCCGCGGCGGCGCGGTACATGGCGCCGGTGTCCAGCAGGTCGAGCCCCAGGCGCTCGGCCAGGGCCTGGGCGACGGTGCTCTTGCCGGTGCCGGCGGGCCCGTCGATGGTCACGATGATGTCGACGTCTTGTGGGATCACGCTTGCCCGCCTCGCGTCGATGGCCGCCACCCTCGCACGAACATCTGTACGGGAGAGCGTATGCCCCGGACGCCCGTCGGCCGCAGCGGATGAAGGGGCGGTCACGATTCGTCTCCGTCATCGCCCGGGTTGTCGTCGGCGTCCATCTCGGGCTCGGGCTCGGTCTTCTTGCTGGTCTTCTTCGAGGTTTTCTTCGTGGTCTTCTTGGAGGTCTTCTTCGCCGGCTTGGCCGCCTCGTCGCTTTCGCTTTCGTCGGCGTCGTCGTCGGTGGTCGACTTCTTGGTGACCTTCTTCTTGGTCACGGTGCGGGCGGTCGAGGCATCGTCGTCGTCGCCATCGTCGTCCGAGTCGTCGAAGTCCTCGTCGTCGTCGGCAGCCGACTTGGCCTTGCCGCGGGCGGGTGGGCCGTCCTCGTCTGCGTCATCGCCTTCGTCGTCCTCGTCGTCGCTATCGCTGAAGATCGCGTCGAGCAGGGCGGCGGCGGCCGCGTCCATCTCGTCGTCGAACTCTTCCTCTTGCACGAGGCTGAAGGGGCCCTTGTTGCCCGCCATGGCGTGGCTGAAGCCCTCGCGGCTGCGACGCAGGCCCATGCGCAGGTCGCCATCGCCCTGGTAATCCAGGCCCACGGCCGCGTCGAAGCCCACGGCCGTGATGGCCTCGATGGCGGCGGCGAGGTCGAAGCCCGCGTGCTCGACGTAGGCACGCTCGTCGTCCAACTCGCCCTCGACGGCCTTGAAGCCCAGGGTGCTGCCGAGCACCGCCGAGGCGTAGGGCGTGACGCGGCGGAGGTAGCCTGGCATGTCGTCGGCCTGGGCGGCGTGGGCGAAGTCGGGCATGGTGCCCACGCGAAAGCCGCCGATCTTCTTGAGCAACTCGGTGAGACGCTCTGGGCTGCCGGTGAGGCTGCCCTTGGACCCGGCGGTCGGCAGCGGGCCGGGCAGGATGAGCAGGTTGAGCTCGCGCTGCTCGGCCTCGGCCATGAGCACCTTGAAGCGTTCGGCCACGGTCTCGAGGGCCTCTGGCGTGTCCGGGGCGTCGATGGCGACCGAGGCGGCGTTGCAGCCCAGCAGGCTGGAGGCGGCCATGACCCGGCGGATGCGCTCGGCGGCGGCGCTGGCGTCGGCGGCGGCCAGCTTCTGCGGGGCCTCTTCCATCAGCACCAGGCAGGCGCAGCGGGCCCGGTCGGCGGCGTCACGCAGGCGGGTCAGGTCGTCTCGGGTGCGACCGGCCAGCAGATCGGCCGACAGCATGAGGCCATGGAGCCCCAGCTGCTCGTGGGCGAAGCGGGGCAGGTCGGTCAGGGGCAGGCTGGCGTCCTTGCCCACGAGCATCGGGCGCAAGGAACGGGCGGCAAGGGCGAGCAGCATTGGGCCACTGTAGTCGCCCTGTGGCGGGGCATCCCCGGCCTTATGGGCCACCAGTGGCAATCTGCGGCGTGGTCGATAGCATTGGCCCATCGCCCAGTTCTGCCAGGCGGCATGCGGCCGCCGGCGACGCACAACCCTTCCAGCGTGTGAGGAAGAGCCCATGCCCGCACCCGACGACCGCCGCTACAGCGACTCCCACGAATGGCACAAGCCCGAGGGCGACCTCGTGGTGATCGGCATCACCCAGTTCGCCGTCGATCAGCTCACCGACGTGACCTTCGTGGAGCTGAAGCCCGCGGGCACCAACGTTGGCAAGGGCGACCCCGTAGGCGAGGTGGAGTCGGTCAAGACCACGAGCGACATCTACAGCAGCGTCGACGGCGAGATCGTCGAGGTCAACGACGCCCTGGGGGACAACCCGGGCCTCATCAACGACGACTGCTATGGCAAGGGCTGGCTCGTGAAGGTCAAGCCCAGCGACCCGGGTCAACTCGAGAGCCTGATGGACGCGGCGGCCTACGCGGCCAGCGGCGGCGCCTGAAAGCCCGCGGCCAGAGCGGCCAACAAACGGCATGATCCGCTGCACCGAGTTGCACAAGCGATACACGCTGGGCGAGCGCACGGTGCACGCTCTGCGCGGGCTGAGCCTGGAGATCGACGGCCCGGGCTTCTTCGCGATCATGGGCCAGAGCGGCAGCGGCAAGAGCACGCTGCTCCATCTTCTGGCGGCGATGGACACGCCCGACGACGGCCAGATCGAGGTCGCGGGCGTCCGTGTCGACACGCTGAACGAGCGCGCGGCAAATCGATACCGGCGCGAGACCAT
>JBITAB010000005.1:2541-5136 GCA_044439825.1 Phycisphaerales bacterium JB064
GGCGAGAAGCTGTGGTCTCTGCTGGGCGAGGTCGCCCGCGAGCAGCACGCCACCGTGCTGATGGTGACCCACGAGCCCGCGGCGGCGGCCCATTGCGAGCGCGTGTACGTGCTGCGCGACGGCGTCATGGACGGGCATATCGAAACGGAGGGGCTCGATGCGGCCGGCGTTGCGGCTCGCTATCACCAGCGCGTGGCGCAGGCGGGCTAGGACCGGCCTGCTCACGGCGGCCGTGGCGCTGTCGGCGGCCCTGATCGCCGCGGTCGCGTGCGCGCTCAGCTCGGCCAACAACGCCGTCAACGCCCGCATGGACGCGACCTTTGGCTCTGCCGAGTTGCGTCTCGAGCCCACGGGCCGCGGCGGCTTCATGCCCGAGGCCGTGCTGAATACCGTGCGAGGCTGGCCTGAGGTGGAAGCGGCCGCACCGAGGCTCTCACGCGACCTCGCGCTGCAGATCTCGCGCGAGGTATACACGCCTCGCGACGACGATCCCGATGGGCGCTATTACAAGCGGCAGGCCAACTTCCGTGTCAACGCCATGGGCATCGGCGTGGACCCAGACGCCGAGGCGAGGCTGCGGCCCATCCGCATCATCGCGGGCCGTGCGCCCCAAGCGCCCGACGAAGTCGTGCTCGACGCGACGCTGGCGGGCAGGCTGACGTATGCCGGCAGCCTCGAAGAGATCCGCAAGCTCGGCGTGTTCCATCGCGCCGACCCGCTGATCGCGCGCAAGGGCGAGAAGCCGCAGCCCGCCGCCCCCACCGCCGCACCCACCAATCCCACAGAAGCAGACGCCTTCAACGCGTTGCAGGGCGTGCGCCTTGGCGACACCGTGACGGTGCGCCGCCTGTTCGGCTCAAAGGAACTCACCGTCGTCGGCATGAGCGAGCCGCCGCCGCTGGGCGGGCGCCCACAAGCGTTCCTGACCCTCGACGGCCTGCGCGAAGCGACCGGGCGGGGAGACGGCGAACTGACGCAGGTCGATATCAAGGTGGCCGATGGCTTCGACCCAGAAGCCGTCGCCGAGGCGCGGCGGAGCGAAGCGCCCGAGGGCGCGGTCTTGCAGACGACCGAGCGCATCACCAGCGGGCTCGATCGCAACATGCGGAGCGGGCAGTTCGGGCTGGCGCTCGCGATCATGCTCGCGCTGCTGTCGGCGGCGTTCATCATCGTGACGGGGCTCGGTGCGGGTGTCGTCGAGCGTCAGCGAGAGCTGGGCATGCTGCGGTGCATCGGCGCGTCGCGCGGGCAGATCGCCCAGGCCCAACTCGTCGAGGGAACGCTCATCGGCGTGCTGGGCGCGTGCATCGGCGTGCCGCTGGGCGTGGGCGTGGCGGCGGCGGGCGCGTGGTACTTCCGAGAGGCCTTGCCCAGCGGGCTCGCGACACCGCCGGCGATGCTCGCGCTCGCGTTCTTCGGGTCGATCACCGCGGGGCTCGCCGGCGCGGTCTGGCCGGCCATCCGCGCGAGCCGCACGAGCCCGATGGGCGCCCTCGTCAGCCGCGCCAAGGCGCCGCGAGCACAAACGATGGTCTTGCTCGCGGTTCTCGGCCTCACACTGCTCGGCGTGCAGGGGCTTGCCGTCGGCGTGCCCGACAACGGGCAGGTTGCCTTCTGGAGCTACGCGACGTTTGGCCTGCCCGCGATGTTCCTGGGCTACTTCCTGCTCGGCCCACCCGTGCTCTTGCTCATGGCCACGGTGCTCGCTGGGCCGTTGTCAAAGCTCTTGGGCCTGCCCGGCAAGGTGGTTGGCCGCAGCGTGCGCTCGATGCCGTACCGCCTTGGCTTCACGTCTGGCGCGTTGATGACGGGTCTGGCATTGATGATCTCGAATTGGATCACCGGCGGCGCCATGCTGCGAGATTGGCTGGGGCAGATCGACTTCCCCGACGCGTTCGTCAGCGGCATGCGGCTGACCGAAGAGAGTCGCACGGCCCTCGAGCAGCTGCCGTTCGTGGAGAGCACGTGCGCCGTCACGTTGTTCCCCGTCGAGACCGACGCCTTCGGCATCCGTGCGCTCCAGACGTACCAGACTACCTTCGTCGCCTTCGAGCCCGAAGCCTTCTTCGACATGACCACACTGGTGTGGGTCGAGGGCGATGGCGACTATGCCATGAAGCGACTGAGCGAGGGCGGTGCGGTCATCGTCGCCCGCGAGTTCAACGTCGCGCAGGGGCTGGGCCTTGGCGATACCTTCACCTGCAAGGTGCAGGGCGAGAGCTACGACTTCGAGGTCGTGGGCGTCATCGCAAGCCCGGGGCTTGAGATCGTGGGCCAGTACTTCAACGCGGGCGAGGACCTGGCGCGGCAGGCCGTGCACGCGGTGTTCGGCACGCGTCGCGACCTCATCGACAAGTTCGGCGTCAGCGCCATCCACCTCATCCAGATCGATCTGGATGACGAGGTCAACGACGAGGTCGCCGTTGCTGAGATTCGCGACGTGCTCTTTGGGAGCGGCGTGCTCGATGCGGGCAGCGGCCGGCAGATCAAACGCGAGATCGAGACCGTCGCCGGCACGACGCTGACGGTCTTCTCCGCCGTCGCGGTGATGGCGATGCTCGTGGCCTGCTTCGGCGTGACCAACCTCATCGTCGC
>JBITAB010000006.1:0-2042 GCA_044439825.1 Phycisphaerales bacterium JB064
TCGTGCAGCCAGGCGGTGAGCCACTCGAAGGCGTCGACCAGCCTGGGTCCGGGGCGGTTGAAGTACTGGTTGCCGTCGACCAGCGCCACCTTGCCCGATCGGACGGCGGGGAGGGATTGGAACCAGTCGTGGCTTGCGAGTTCTCGTGTGGCGTCGCGGGTCTGGGCGAGGTTGAGGCCGCAGGGGGCGATGACGAGGGCTTCGGGCTTCGTCGCGGCGAAGATGTTGGCGGGGACGGCGATGGACTTGCCTGCGGTGCGTTCGCTGTGCATGGCGCCGGCGGCGGCGCCGGCCTGGGGCTTGGCGACGGTCTCGTTGAGCGGGTGGTAGCCGCCGGCACGCTCGATGAGTTGCACCGTCCAGTGGCCGGCGATGAACAGCGGGTCGGTCCATTCGAGAAAGCCGACGACCGGCGCGTGCGCGAAGCTGGGGACGATGTCGGCCGCGGCGTAGAAGCGCTCGCGTAATTGTGCGACGGCGTGCATGGCCTGGTCTTCATTGCCAATGGCGCGGCCGATGGTCAGGCAGTCGTCATAGACCTGCTCGAGGGTGTGCGGGTCGAGGCTGATGATGCGCGGCTCGGTACCAGTCTGCTGGCCTATGCGTCTGGCTGCGGCCTGCACTTCCGGTAAGGCGATGGAGCACACCTCGCAGAGGTTTTGGGTGAGGATGATGTCGGGCCGCAGGGACTCGAGCATCCCCGTGTCCAGCGTGTAGAGAGAGGGGGGCGAGCCGGCTTCTGGCTGGCCCCCGGGCCCCGCGGAGAGGGCCTCGCGAACCTGCCGATCGATGTCGGCCGAGGCACCCGGACCACCGGCGTAGGTGGTGCGGGCGGCGGTGAGTATGGGCAGGTGGCTGAGGCCATCATCTGGGCCATCGGGAAAGTCGCACTCGTGGCTGCGGCCGACCAGGAGGGACCGGCCGCCGACGAGGCAGAGGATTTCGGTGGCCGACGGCAGGAGGCTGACGATTCGCATGGGCTGTATTCGTGCAATGGAAGCGGCGAAAGGGCCGATGGAGGCCGTGAGCCGTGTTGGATGATCGGGAGATGGATGGGCCCGGAGGCCCACCACGATTCTTGGGGCGGTGTTGTGGCGAGGCGGGGCCATCTGTACATGCTTGTGTACGAGTTGGTGGCTTCCGCGGCGCGAGGCTGATAGAACCCTAGCCCTCCGATAGGCGTCAGCCGGCGGGGGATAAGGCTTGGAAGGCAGGAGAGTTGCGATGCGGCTTGAAACCGGGCTTCGATCGAGCGCGAACACGCGGATGAGCATGCTGCCTCTGGTGGCCGGGCTTGCCCTCGGGCTGGCCGCGAACGCGGGCTGGGCACAGAACCAACCCGGGAACCAGCCGGCTGGCCAGCCAACTGGTTCGCCCCAGGGTGAACCGACCGAGTTCGACCTGCCTCAGGATCGCTCGGCGGCCCTCCTGCCTCAGGATGAGGTGCCGGGCCAGGAGGGGGCTCAGGGCGGGCAGGCTGTGCCCGAAGGGCCACCGATCATCATCGGGCCGTTCTCCGAACCGGTGCAGCTGAGGACTCTGCTGGACATCGCCGTGAGCCGCCTGGGTGTGCAGCTCGCGGTCGACACCAGCCTGAACGGCAGCGTGATGATCACCCAGGAGCTGCGCATCCCCGCCTCGCAGTATCTGCTTCTGCTCAACTCGTTCCTCGAGCAGAACGGCTTCGCGCTGGTGCCTGGCGCCATCGACGGCTTCTACCAGGTGATGCCTAAGGGCAATGTGCCCTCGACCGTCGGCGATGGGAAGACGCTCTCGACGACCCTGGTGATCCGCACGCCCAACACCAAGCCCAGCGTGCTGCAGCAGGCGATCACCAGCCAGGTGACCACCGGCGGGCGGATCGCGGCGCTCGACGAACTGGGCGTGCTGATCGTGACCAGCTCGCCGAGCAACGCGATGGAGGTCAAGCGGCTGGTGGATCGCATCCTCGCCGAGCGCGACGATCAGCGGTACATCCCCTTCGACCTGACGCACGTGTCGGCGGTGGCGGCCAAGGACCAGGTGCTGCGGCTGGCTGGCGT
>JBITAB010000006.1:2142-5091 GCA_044439825.1 Phycisphaerales bacterium JB064
ACGAGTATGACCCCGGCGACGAGCAGGTGGTCATCCGCAACTATGCGCTCGAGTGGGCCAAGGCCGAGGACGTCTCGAACCTGCTCACCGAGCTCATCGAGGGCGCGGCGGCAGCATCGAGCGACCTGTTGCCGGGGTCGGGTCAGACCGGCCGGCAGGCTACGGCCCGGCAGCCAGTGCAGCAGCCTGATGCCCCTGCGCCCGACGGCGCTGTAGGCGACGTGCAGAGCGCTGACGCCTTCGTGACCTATGACGAGGCGACGAACCAGGTGCTCGTGCGGGCGCCGCTGAACATGCAGCCCGAGTTCCGGCGGTTGATCCAGACCATCGACAAGCGCCGGCCTCAGGTGTTCATCGAGGCGAAGATCCTGGCGGTGACGTGGACCGACGACATGCGCCTGGCCTTCGAGACGCAGCTGATCAGCGCGGGCGGGCGCGACGGGCTGGTGCAGACCAACTTCGGCCTTACCGACAGCAGTGGCGACGCCACCACGCCCAACGTGGTGGACGACAGCCTGCTGGGCCTGACCAGCGCGATCATCCGCAGCGACTACGTGCCGATCGTGATCAACGCGTTCCAGCGGAACGTGAACGGGCGCATCCTGGCGAGCCCTCAGCTGCTCGTGGACAACAACACCGAGTCGACGATCGAAAGTGTGGAAAGCCAGCCGTTTGCAACAACCAGCCAGGATGGCACGAGCACCCAGACCGGCTTCGGCGGCTTCGAGAGTGCTGGTCCGCAGCTGACCGTGACGCCGCGGATCAATCCCGGTGGCTTCGTCACGCTGACATACAACCTGACGCTGTCGAACTTCGTTGGCTCTGGAAGCGACGGCATCCCTCCGCCACGTCAAGAACGCACCCTGACCAGCGATTCGGTCACCATCCCGAGTGACTCGACGATCATCGTGGGTGGCATCACGATCGAGAACGACTCGGACACGCGCATCAAGGTGCCCTTGCTTGGCGACATCCCGATCCTGGGCTATCTCTTCAGCGATACGAACTGGAACGAATCAAAGACCACCCTGTATGTCTTCATCACGCCGAAGATCCTCTACGAACCGACCATCGGAGAGTACGAGCTACTCACAGAAGGGCCGCGGCGGATCGCCGAGCTCGACGACGACACGCCCGAGCTCGAGACGTTCATGGTGCGCGTGCTCGTGCCCCGTAGCTTCACCGAGTCGGGCGATCGGGCGCCGGTCGATGGGCAGGACGAGTTTGGCATCGAGATGGTCGAGCCTGGCGAGTGAGTGCGACGCATGAGTAAGCCGATGGGCAAGTTGGCGCTTCGCGGGAAGGGCAAGCAGGAGAACGGCTCGGAGAGCCGGGCCTCGGGCGATGCGCTGCCCGGGGTTGCGCGGGCGCTGCGCGTGCCCCGGCTGACGGCCGACACGCTACGGGCGTTTCGTGAGATGCCCGGCAGCGACAGCGAGCCGTGGGACATGCTCATCAGCACGATGGCGACCGACGAGCAGAGCTCGCTGAAGCTGCTGGCCGAGCGGACGGGGCTGCCCTTCGTCGCCGAGCCGCGGTTGAGCGAGAGCGCGCTGCGGTTTTATGAGTTGGTGCCGCCGAACATCGCGCGTGAGCGGCACGTGGGCGGCGTGGAGAGCGACGGCCGCACGATGACCGTGGCCACGGCCCAGCCCATGCAGCCGGCCTTCTTCAGCGAGCTCGAAGAGCACCTCAACATGCCACTGCGGCTGGTGCTGACGCCGCGCGCGGTGGTACAAAGCCTGGTCAACCGCGGCTATGAGCAGCGGCAGGACCTGGTCACCGAGATCATCGAGGAGATGCCGCTGGACGAGCGGGCCATCGCCAGCGCGGCGGGCTCGATCGGCGCTGGCAACGACCTGCTAGCGCTCGCGCGGCAAGGGCCGGTCATCCGGCTCGTGAACATGATCCTCTTCGAGGCGCTCCGCCGGCGCGCGAGCGACGTGCACGTGCACCCCGAGGAAACAAGGCTGAACATCCGCCTGCGCGTCGACGGCATGCTCGTGGACGCCTTCAGCCCCCCGCTCTCGCTCGCGCCGGCCATCAGCAGCCGCCTAAAAGTGATGACCGAACTCGACATCGCCAACCGGCACAGCCCGCAGGACGGACAGACCACCGTGCGTGTGGGCAGCCACAAGGTGGATATCCGCCTGAGCGTCATCCCCACCGTGCACGGCGAGCGGCTGGTGATGCGTCTGCTCGATCAGGGGCAGAACAAGCTGAGCCTGGACACGCTGGGCATGACCCAGGAGATGCAGGCCGAGCTCAAGAGCACGGTGGACCGGCCCAACGGCATGCTGCTGGTAACCGGGCCGACGGGCTCGGGCAAGACGACCACGCTGTATTCGGCGCTGGGCATGGTCGACCGCAACTCGCGCAACGTGATGACCATCGAGGACCCGGTGGAATACCGCCTCGAGGGCATCAGCCAGATGCAGGTGAACGTGAAACGCGGCGTGACGTTCGCCGCGGGCCTGCGGAGCTTGCTGCGTCAGGACCCCGACGTGATCCTCGTCGGCGAGGTGCGTGACCACGAGACCGCGCAGCTTGCGGTGCAGGCGTCGCTGACGGGCCACTTGGTGCTCGCGACGTTGCACACGAACGATGCGCCGAGCGCGATCCCGCGCTTGCTGGACATCGGCATCGAGCCGTTCCTGGTGACCAGTTCGCTGCTCGGCGTCATGGCCCAGCGTCTTGTTCGCCGCTTGGCAACACCCGAGGAGCAGCGCGAGACCGGCGAGCGGTATCGCGGGCGCATGGGTGTGTACGAGCTGATGCGCATGAACGACGAGCTTCGGACGCTCACCGCCCAGCGTGCCGACGGCGTGCTGCTCATGGAAGCTGCCAAGCGTGCGGGCTTCAAGCCCATGATCGAGGACGCCAAGATGAAGGCGGCCAAGGGGATGACCGACGAAGCGGAGATCCGCCGCGTGCTGGCCTGAACGATCG
>JBITAB010000007.1:0-7573 GCA_044439825.1 Phycisphaerales bacterium JB064
CTCGGGTCACGGATGACGAAGGGGCGTCGCTGGCGCCCGTGTTGCGTTGGATCGCATGGCTGGTGGTCAGTGCGCTCTGGCTGTTCATTGCCGCCAGCCTCATCGGCTTCGACGCTGGGGATGCCCCGGGGTTTGCCGCCTGGCCGCCAAACGAGCCGGCCTCCAACTGGATGGGTGGCATCGGGGCCCTGGTTGCCTTCTGGTCGTACTACACGCTCGGGCTGGGGGCATGGGCCTTCCTGGCCGGGCTCGCGGTTCTGATCGGGCTGCACTTCGGCGGGGCACGGGTCGACCACCCGCTCGTCCGCATCGTGGGTGTTCTCGTCATCGCCGTCGCGGGCGCGGGCGTGCAGGCCCTGCTGCTGCCGTCGACCGCACGCCTGCCCGACCTGCCGGGCGGCGTCGTGGGCTTCGTGGGCTCGGCCGAGCTGCGCGAGCACTTCAACGTCGCCGGCACCCTGCTGTGGATGCTCGTGGCGGCGACCATTGGCGTCATCGTCGCCTACGACCGCTGGCTGGTGCCCGCCGGTGGCGGCCTGCTGCGGCAGGCCGGCTGGGTCGGGCGTACGGCTGGCGGTGGGGCGAGTTCGCTCCGCGGCGTGATGCCCGCCATCGCCGCATGGCTGGCCGACCTGGGCGAGAAGCTCAAGCCCGTGAAGCGCGTGCCCGTGCGCGCCAACGACCTGGACGACGACGAGCGGATGAGGCCCAGGGTCGAGAAGCGCAAGAAGGCCGAGGCCCGCGCCAAGCGCATCGAGAAGGACATCCCCACCGACGTCGGTGAAGAGGACGACGAGGAAGAAGACCTCGAAGAGGAGTACGACGAAGACTACGACGACGTCGACCCCGACGAGGAGGAATACGAAGAGGAACTCGACGAGACCGACGACGAGGAAGAAGACGAAGAGCTGGTCGCCGAGGACGAAGACGAGGACGCCGAAGAGGACGATGGCCCCGGCGCGCCGCAGGTCTTCAACGAGGACCGCCTGCGCGAGAAGATCAGCAAGATGCCGGTGCTGTTCGCCAACCAGAACCGTGCGGTCGCCAAGGAGGAGGACCTCCGCGACCTGCAAGGCATCTCGGTCGAGGGCTACCGCTTCCCGGGGTTGAACCTGCTGGAAGATCCCGAAGAGGACTTCAACGACAAGCTCGACGAGATGGTGCGCGAGGGGGCCGAAGCGCTCGAGCGAGCCCTGCACCAGTACCGCATCAAGGGCGAGGTGGTGGGCATCGAGAGCGGGCCGGTGATCACCCTCTACGACGTGCGGCTCGCCCCGGGCACGAAGGTCAGCCAGGTGAACGCCGTGAGCAGCGACATCGCGCGTGCGCTCAAGGCGGTGAACGTGCGCATCGTCGCCAACCAGGTCGGCCGCGACACCGTGGGCATCGAGGTGCCCAACCCCACCAAGGAGAAGGTGCGCCTCAAGGAGCTCATGGGCCGGCCCGAGAAGTTCCAGGGCATGAAGCTGCCGATGTTCCTGGGCAAGGACGCGTCGGGCGAGCCGCTCATCGCCGACCTGACCAAGATGCCCCACGTGCTCATCGCGGGCACGACGGGCAGCGGTAAGTCGGTGTGCATGAACACGATCATCATGTCGTTCCTGTACACCAAGAAGCCCAACGAGCTTCGCCTGGTGCTGGTCGACCCCAAGATGGTCGAGATGAGCCAGTTCAAGGACATCCCGCACCTGATGTGCCCGGTGGTCACCGAGATGCACAAGGCGGCGGCCATCCTCGAGTGGGCCGTCACCAAGATGGACGAGCGATACGAGCTGCTGGCCGAGGCCGGCTGCCGCGACATCTCGGGCTACAACGACCTGGACTGGGAGGAGATCAAGGAGCGGCTGGGCCACAAGACCGACGAGCAGGCCGCGCGCGTGCCGCGCAAGCTGCCGTACATGGTCTTCATCATCGACGAGCTGGCCGACCTGATGATGACCAACAAGGAGGTCGAGGGCGCCATCGTCCGCATCGCCCAGAAGGCGCGCGCCGTGGGCATCCACCTCATCCTCGCCACGCAGCGCCCGCAGGCCAACGTCGTCACGGGCCTGATCAAGGGCAACATGCCCTGCCGGATCACGTTCAAGGTCGCCAGCGGGCTCGACAGCCGCATCATCCTGGACCAGAAGGGCGGCGAGCTGCTGCTGGGCCAGGGCGACATGCTGTTCCTGAGCCCGAGCAACCACAAGCTGATGCGCAGCCAGGGCACGCTGGTGGACGACATCGAGATCCGCCGCGTGGTCAAGTTCGTGCGCGAGGTCAGCGGGCCGACGTACGAGCGGCAGATCATGCAGCTCGGCCAGCCCGAGGGCTCGCTCACCGACGACGACCGCCTGCTGCAGAGCGCGAACAACAACTCGGCAAGCCTGCGCCGTGCCTTGAAGGACCCGCTCTTCGACCGAGCCGTGGACATCGTGCTCGAGAGCAAGCGCGGCAGCGTGAGCCTGCTGCAGCGGCGGCTGGCCATCGGCTACACGCGTTCGTCACGATTGATCGACCTCATGGGCATCGCCGGGGTCATCAGCGACCACAAGGGCAGCGTCGCGCGCGACGTGAAGATCACCGCCGAGGAATGGGCGGCGATGAAGGAGCTGGCCGCGAAGGACGCCGCGAAGGATCCCGAGGACAAGGACCTGGAGGGGTTCGAGGACGAGCCCTTCGACGATGAGGAAAGCGTCGAGGTCGAGGTCGTCGGCAACATCGACGAGATCGATGAGGAAGCCGACGAGGGCGACGAGGGCGAAGAGGTCGAGGAGGACGAAGAAGTCGAAGAGGACGGCGACGACGATGAGCTCGAAGAAGACGAGGACGAGTTCGACGACGAAGAGGCCGACGAGGAAGGCGAAGAGGACGAGGAGTACGAGGAAGGCGAAGACGAGGACGGAGAAGACGAAGACGCAGAGGATGAAGACGAGGAATACGACGAAGAGGATGAAGAAGGCGACGAGGAAGATGACGAGGATGCCGACGACGAAGAAGTAGAGGACGAAGAGGAGTACGAGGAAGACGAAGAGGAGGAAGACCCCCCCTTCGAGCCAGATCCTCCCAAGGCCGCCTCGAAGGCCGCGTCCAGGGCCACCAAGAAGCGTCGGCGCTAAACTCCCCGCTTCATGCAAGCCGACACGACCGATCTCCATCCACAGCCATCGCAGCCGACAAAGTTCAACGGGCCAGTCATCGCCGCCGCCTGCACGGTGGCCCTGGTCGCCAGCGCCCCGGGCCAGACGGTCGTCGTCAGCCAGTTCAACGACTCATTCACCACCACGCTCGGCCTGAGCGCCACCGCGCTCAGCACGGCCTACCTCGTCGGCACCGCCACGGCGGCCATGCCCCTCACGCTCGTGGGCTCCGTGGCCGACAAGTTCGGCCCGCGCCGCGTCATGTTCGTCGTCGCCCTGCTCTTCGGCCTCGCGTGCATCGCCGCCGGCCAGGCCCGCTCGCTCCTTGTTCTCACGCTGTGCTTCTTCTGCCTGCGCTTCCTGGGCCAAGGGTCGCTTTCCATGCTCAGCGGCCACGTGCTCGCGCTGTGGTACGAGCGCAAGCTGGGCACCATCAATGGCATCAAGATGGTCTTCGCCCAGGTGGGCTTCATGGCCTCGCCCTGGCTGGCGATCTGGCTGATCGAGGTCGCCGGCTGGCGTTGGGCGTATGCCGTGCTGGGCGTCATGGTGTGGCTCGTTGTGCTTCCCTTGGCCGCGTTCGTGCTGCGCGATCGCCCCGAGGAACTCGGCCAGCAGATCGATGGCGACCCGTTGCCCGAACAAACCAAGGACGAATCACCCCAGCCGCGCCACGCCGACCCCGCGTTCACGCTCAAGCAGACCCTGGCGACGCGCGCCTTCTGGATCGTCGCGGGCGCCACCGTGCTCAGCGGCTTCACCGGCACGGCCCTGCTGTTCCATTCACAACCGATCCTGATCGCGCGCGAGCTCGACCCCACGATGTCGGCGGCCATGAGCACCAGCTGGGCCCTGGCCGTCGCCGTGTTCGTGCTGCCCTTCGGGCGTCTGAGCGACCGCCTGCCCCCGCGCGTGCTGCTGCCCATCGCCGGGTTGCTCATGGCCGCCAGCCCCGCGCTGGTCATCGTCGCCGACTCGGTCGTGCTGCTGTGCACGGCGATGGCGATCTACGGCGTGGCCATGGCCATCGGCACGGCGGTCGGGGTGCCCACCATCGCCCGCTACTTCGGCCGCGCCCACCACGGCGCCATCCGCGGCTTCACCACGTTCCTGGGCGTCGCGGGCACGGGCCTTGGGCCGGTGGTGCTGGGGGTGAGCCTGGACTACACCGGCCGCTTCACGGCCGGCCTGCTGCTGTGCGCGGGCCTCGCACTCGCGCTCGCCGTCACGAGCCTCACACTGAAAAGGCCGCTCGCGCCGGAGACAAGCCCCGACACCGAGCGGCCAAGCTAATCAAGGTCTTCGATTGACGGATCAGCAGCCCGCGTCGAAGGCGTCCTGGAACGCAAGAAAGTCGAACAAGGTCAACTCGCCGTCGCCGTTGAAGTCGGCGCGAAGGTCGCCATCGTCGAACAGGTTCTGGAACTCCAGGAAGTCGAAGATGGTCAGCGTGCCGTCGGCGTCGAGGTCTGCCGCACAGGGCGTGCAGCCATCCCAGCGCGGCACGCCGCCGATGTACCGATCGCCGATGTATCCCGATCCGCCCACGGCGTACAGGCCGCGCAGGTCGCCCTGATCCCACCCCGTGATGAGGATGGCGCTGCGTTCCAGGGGTTCGTCAAGCGGCCGCCACGCGTCGCCATCCCACCGGGCGATGTACTCGACGCGATAGTCGCCGATCTCCTCGAAGCGCCCGGCGGCGTAGAGCGCCGGCCCGTCGCCACGATCGAAGAACGCCAGCGAGAGCGCGTCATCCTCGAACTCCTCTCCAAGCGTGGTCCATGCATCGCCGTCCCAACGGGCCGCGCCGATGCCGCCGGTGCTGCCGGGGATGATCATCCGCCCGCCAACATACAACGACTCGCCGCCACCATCATCGAAGACCAGCATGTCCTTGACCCCGGTGATCGGGGAGCCCTCGACCACCGAGAACGCCGCGCCATTCCAGCGGGCCACACCGATCTCTACTGGCAGCGGCGCTCGATCCGGCCAGACTCGATCCCCGGCGAGGTAAAGGGCGGGCCCGTCACCGTCGTCGAACACCACCATGTCGTTCACCGTTCCGAACACGCCGTAAAAATTGCCAACCGTGCCGAATCCCGCCCACTGGCCGTCTTCCAGCCGGGCCACGCCGCGCACCCGCAGATCGTCGAAGCCGAAGTTGATGTCGCCCGAGGCGTACAGCACCGGGCCCGAACCGTCGTCGAAGGCGACGATCTGCCGAGCGACGCCGTCGAGCGCCGGCCCGTACGGAACCCACGCATCGCCGTCGAGAACATGAATCGTTGATGTTGACGCGAGGAAGTCGCTGAACGCCGCGTACAGCCGCGGCCCGTCTCCCAGATCGAGCGCGTTCAGCGCCGAGACCCAAACCTCGCCCAGGTCGCCCACGGCCGACCACGTGTCGCCGTCGAATCGTGCGACGGGGCCCAGCCGCTCGTCGCCTGCGGTCAGCACGCCGGCCGAGACGTACAGGGCAGGGCCGCTCCCGTCGTCGTGCACGATCATCTGCCGCCTGGACTCACCGTAAGGACGCACGGTGGCGTCGAGCCCCTCCCACCCACAGTCCTGCGCAGTCGCCAACCCAGGCAGCCCAAGCCCCCCCGCGACCGCCAGCAGCGCCGAGACCTTCCTCACATTCGCGTTCATGATCGAATCTCCTGATCCAAGATGTCCTCCCCGCAGCACGCGATCGCGCACCCCGGGGCCGTGCCGCGGCCGCAGGCACGAGAAAATAATGTGATCGGGTCCGCGAAAACAGATGGAAATGCGTCGGACCCGTTCGGCCGCAGCTTCCGATACGGGGTTACCGGCGGTTGGTTCAGCTGCCCTGTCCGTATGGACGGGCAGTGCCATCACGCCCAATCGTCGTGAAGCGGGAGCGCCCGGACTGCTCGCAGCGGCTCGAATTGGATGGAAACGCGCACGCCGCCTGCGATTCCTATCCTCTGGGCGTGACCACCCACCCCGCCATCCGTCGTTCCCCCGCGGCCATCGAGCCCGCCTCGCACCTGTCGACAGGCACCGCTGCCGGCGCGCCGCGCACGCAGGCCATCCTGCTCACCGGCGCGGGCGGAGAGGTCGGCCACGGGCTGATCCACCGGCTCAGCGAGGCCGGGGGCTTGCCCATCGTCGCCCTCGACCTGAGGCCGCTCGACGATGATCTGGCCCGCCGCTGCCACGCCGTGTTTACCGGCGACATCCGCGACCCCTTCGCCCTCGCGCCGATCCTGGCTCGGTACGAGCTGACCGAGGTCTACCACCTGGCGGCACTCCTGAGTTCGACGGGCGAGCGCAACCCCGAACTCGCCCACGAGGTGAACACGCAGGGCACCATGAACCTGCTGCGGCTGTGCGCCCAGCAGGCCCAGGCCACAGGCCGGCCCGTGAAGTTCATCTATCCCAGCTCCATCGCCGCCTACGGCCTGCCCAGCGAGGCCGAGAAGCGCCGGGCCGGGGCCGTGCTCGAAGATCAGTACCTCAACCCGATCACGATGTACGGCGTCAACAAGCTGTGCTGCGAGCACCTGGGGCGGTACTACGC
Organism: Phycisphaerales bacterium JB064; assembly: GCA_044439825.1. Classification (GTDB taxonomy): domain Bacteria; phylum Planctomycetota; class Phycisphaerae; order Phycisphaerales; family UBA1924; genus JAHCJI01. The sequence continues at coordinate 6,664 of JBITAB010000007.1, forward strand.
CGAGCACTACAAGCTGCTCGATCGCGGAGACGCTCCGGCGCCCATCGACTTCCGCTGCGTGCGCTACCCGGGCCTGATCAGCCCCCACACCGCGCCCAGCGGCGGCACCAGCGACTACGGCCCGCTCATGCTGCACGCCGCGGCCAAGGGGCAGGAGGCCGTGTGCTTCGTCGAGGAGAGCGCCCAGCTGCCCTTCATGCTGATGGCCGACGCCATCGACGCGACACTCGCGCTCGCGCGTGCAGATCGTGTCGGCCAGCGTGTGTACAACGTGGCCAGCTTCGCGCCGACGGCCGGCGAGATCGCCTCAGCCATCGCTCGGCACTATCCGGGCTTCAAGCCCAGGTACGAGATCCACCCCGGCCGGGCCGCCATCGTCTCGAGCTGGCCCGCCGACGTGGATCGCTCGGCTGCCCACGAGGACCTTGGCGTGGCGACGCACCGAGAGTTCGCCGCCGTTCTTGCCGATGAACTGGTGCCGGCCGTTCGCAGCATGTATGGGTAAATCTGCGTATTTACCCGTTATGCGGACCGCTTGTGTTGAGAACGCGCGGAATATGCCGACCTTGCCCGCGAGCTAGTATTCTGACTTGCTCGATGCCCGGGTCGCCTCCCCAATGGGGTTGCCGGCCCAAAGAGGATCTCAGCTGATGGGCGACACCCAGACTCGCGTGCGATTTGGTGACTACACCATCACGCGCGAACTCCCCGAATCGCCGATTGCACGCCGACTGCTGGCGCTGGAGCCCGATGGGCGCCACGCGAAGGTGCTGCACATGTTCGCCATCCGCCCCGACGACGCCCAGGTGGCGGTGCTCCGGCGTGCGGTAGACAACCTGCGCACCATCAACAACAAGCACGTGCTGCCCGTCGAGAAGCTGCTGCTGGGCATCGTGCACCAGCCCTGCGC
>JBITAB010000007.1:7673-20481 GCA_044439825.1 Phycisphaerales bacterium JB064
CTCGAGGGCCTGCGCGGCTTCTCCACCGAAGTGCAGCGCGACGAGATCCGCTCGGTCGTCGAGCTCGGCTTTACCTGCCTCACCGGCCACGACGCCGCCACGGTGGGCCTGCCGGCCAGCAAGCTGGTCCGCAAGCTCGATCCGGCCTGGGACGCGTTCTTCGCCCACGGGCTCGATCCCATCGAGGGCTTCGACACAGCCGCCCAGGCCATCGAGGCGCTTCCCAGCTCGGGCTTCGACCGCGAGCCGGCCGCCCAGCGCCGCGCCCGTGGCGGGCTGCTCACGCCCTTCCGCCGGGCCGAAGCCGACCGCTCCTGAGCCAACCAGACGCTTTCTGAGCCCGCGTGTGTAGCCGCCGAGCGGTGGGGGGGGAACACTTGCCCGTGCCCCAGCCCGACCACGCACCAGCCGACGCGTCCGCCACCACAACACAGCCGCAGCTCAGCCGTCCCTCTCCCAAGGGGCCGATGGCTATCGACCTGGCCGGTATCGGGCTCCAGAGCCCGATCATCCTAGCGGCGGGCACCGCGGGGTACGCCGACGAGATCCTCGATGTCGTGAGGCCAGGCGTGCTGGGCGCGGTGACGAGCAAGTCCATCACGGCCCAGCCGCGTGACGGCCACCCCACATGGAGGCTCGTGCCGCTACGCGGGGCGATGCTCAACGCCATCGGCCTGGCCAACACGGGCATCGAACGCTTCGCCCAGCACGTCGCGCCGACGCACACGCTCGGCGAGCACGGCGTGTGCCTCTTCGCCTCGGTCGCGGGCGACACCATCGACAGCTACGTGCAGGTGGCCGCCGAGATGGATGGGCTCGAGGGCGTCGACGCGGTGGAGCTCAACGTGTCGTGCCCCAACGTGCACGGCGGCGCAGACTTCGGTGTCGACCCCAAGGCCCTTGGCGAACTGGTCGGCGCCGTGCGCGCTGCGCTCCCGAGCAAGCCGCTCATCATCAAGCTCCCGCCGGTAGCGAGCGGGCTCGTAGGCATACAGACGCTCGCGAAGGCTGCCATCGAGGGCGAGGGACGAGCCGACGGCCCGAACCAGCGGCCGGGCGCCGACGTGCTGTGCCTTGCCAACACGATGCCCGCGATGGCCATCGACGTGCACACCCGCAAGCCGCGCATCACCAATGGCACCGGCGGCTTGTCGGGCCCGGCCGTGCACGCGATCGTGGTGAAGCTCATCCACGAGGTCTATCGCGGCATCGCGCGCGATGCGGGCGTGCCGATCATCGGACTCGGTGGCGTCAGCCGGTGGGAGGACGCGGCCGAGTTCATCCTCGCCGGCGCGAGCGCGGTGGGCATGGGCACGGCGACGCTCGCCGATCCGTCGAGCCCTGCCCGTGTACACAAGGGGCTCGAGCGATGGCTGAAGCGCATGGGCGCAATCAAGCTGACCGAGCTTGTTGGCACGGTTGATCGCAACTAAGCAAGAAAACGGCTAGGACGAGGCGGGCGCCGGGTCGTTCGATGGACGACGCGCGGGCGGCGCTTCCTGCGGCGTGCTCTGGTCGGGCGCGTCGGTGTCCACGTCGGGCTCGTTCATGGGGATGCGCCCGGTCATGTGCGCCTTGAAACGCAGCACGTCGGAGATGAGCGCTTCGGCCTCGTTGCGGCCGACGTCGTTCGAAGGACGATTGGTCTCGTTGTTGGCCAGCGCGTTGAAGTTGGGCTGGTTGCCATCGACGTCGTAGAAGCGATTGGCCATGCCATCGGCCCACGGCTGCCACGCCTCGACACCGCCCATGAAGTGGACGGCCGCCGACACGATCATCGCGATGACGGCCGCGGCGGCGAGCGGGGGACGCAGCGAGAACTGCAGGCGATGGCGACGCGACCAGCGTCGCTCGCGGTACACCGTCACACGGCGCGTGTCATGCTCCTGACGCTGGGACGCGAGGTTGGACATCACACGAGCGCGAACCCGCAGCGGGGCGGACTCTTGAGGCCAGCCCTTCGGATCGCTCAGCATCGACTCCAGCCGGCGGCGCATGGCCTTCCGGCGGCGGGTGCTGGGGCGAGCGGGATGGGTGTTTCGGCGAGCCACAGGATGATCCTAGTTCCCGGGGAGGGTGGATGTCCCAGAGACGTGCGTTCCTGCTGTGTATTCGCTCAAAGTGTGGGCGGCGTAACGCGGGCGGTCGCCGAATCGGATGAACCCGGCTTGGCGGGCGTTTGGGCGAGGGTTTCCCCGTTGAATTCCACGACGTCGCCGACGCGGTCGCGGAGGGCCTCGCCAAGCACGTTGCGGGCCCGCAGCAGCATGACGCGGACGGCCACACCCGATTTGTCCATGACGCGGGCGATCTGGGCGGGGCTGAGACCTTCCACGTATCGCAGCCAGACGGCCGTCAGTTGCTCGCGGTTGAGCACCGTCTCGGCGATCTGCCAGATGCGACGGCGATCGTGGCCGGCGTCGGGGTTGGCGGGCATCTGGCACGGGGCGGCGGCGTCGACATAGCCCACGGCCGACTCGGGAGCCACGCGCATGCGGGCACGCCGGCGGGCGGCCGACGCGGCCAAGCGGGCGGCGATGGTCAGCAGCCAGGGGGCCAGAGGCCGCTCGGGCTCATAGGTGTGCAGCTTCTGCCAGGCGCGGAGGAACGTCTCCTGGGCCACGTCCTCGGCCTCGGCCGACGAGCCGGTCCGACGCAGCAGGAAGCGATACACGCGATCCTGATAGCGGGTGACCAGCACGTTGTACGCGGCGACGGAGCCTTCCTTGGCTAGCTCGGCCAAGGCCTGATCGCTCAGGTTGTCCACCGGTTGCGCGGGACGCCCATGTATGGCGACTTCAAAAGGGATTGGGCCTGCAACCGAAGCGGACATCGCCATGAGATTAACCGATCCGTAGCGAAATCCAATGCGGATGCATACTTAGGGTTATCCGTAAAATCCGCTTCATTGGCCGATTTTCAGGATTTATCGGTCTTTTGGCGGGATATCCCCAGGCGCGGGACCCGCGGGGAGCTGGGTGAGCGGCGGCCGATCGGCCGGTTCGTCGGCCTTCGCGAGCGCCTTTTCCATGGTCAGAACGACCTTTTGGCCCGTAGATGAAATCTGGCAGCCCCGCAGCAGCGGCAGCATCTCGTGCATGGCCGGGTTTCGTTGGGCGATTTCGGCCGTCCGATTGGTCCAGAACTCGACCATGCGGTCGAGCGACTCGCTCATCTGCTCGGCGTCCGCCTCCTCGCCGCCCTCGATCTCCAGGCCGGCAAACACCACGAGCTGGCCGTCCTCGGTGCGATAGCCCAGGTGGCCCATCATCGAACTCGCGGCCGCGAGCAACTCGGACTTGGGCGCCGGGTGGGCCCGATCGAGGTCCTTGGCGCAGGCGAAGATCACGCTTCCCTCGGGCTGGCTCGGGAACTGGTGGCAGGCCTTGCCGCCCTCTCCGGGCTCAGGCTTTGGTTCCACATCATCCGGCGGCCGTCGCTCGCCTTGCAGTTGGGCGATGCAGGCCTGGAGGCGGTTGGAGTTGTCCGAGAGGATCGCCACGAGCTTCTGCTCGCCTTCGTTCGCGCCTGGGACGCCCATGGGCACGAGGGCTACGTGGACGGAGAGGCTGTCGATCGTCCAGGCCGAGACGCCCTTGGCATCGCCCTTGAAGCCCCGGCGGAGGACGAGGGTGTAGCCGTTGTGGGCCTTGACGTGGTTCTGGATGGCGTCGCGCAGGGCAGCACCGCCCTGGAGCATGGTAGTGGTCTCGCCCTTGGCCTCTGGGCCTCGGGTGATGGTGCCGAACATGGTGATGCCCGTGAGGTCCATGCGGGCGTCGATGCCCATGTCGCTCAGGCTCGCGCCCCACGTCGATGCGGCGAGGGCGTCAAAGACCGGCCGCAACGCCTCGGCCTGGCTCAGCCGTTCGGCATCGACGTGCACCAGCCAATCGCTTTCTGGCGCCACCCATCTCTCGGGGAGCGGGCCACAGGCCATGGCTGGCCAGGATGTGATCGCGCAGACGACGGTACAGCCCAAAAGGCTGGCTCGGTGTCGCAAGTTCGACAGTTTCCATCCTCGCACCACAGGACTCCCCAGGCCCAGTAGGGGCAGGCCGGGGGTGGCGTTTCCAGACTCGGGCAACCCCTCGCCCGAGTGCATCCCGACCAGATTCCCGGCTCGTGGGGCTCGCTGGGGAGGCGGCGGCACCCATAGGCGGTACCATCGGGGCCCGGAGGGGTTGCACGCCCATGCTGCTGGTGTACACGATCGCCATCTTTGTGGCCGCGGCCTTGCTGTTCTGCGTGCAGCCGATGCTCGCGCGGATGCTGCTACCCAGGCTCGGCGGCAGCCCGGCCGTGTGGACGGCGGCGATGCTGTTCTTCCAGGCGGGCCTGCTCATGGGCTATCTGGCCGCCCACGGGCTGGGGCTGCTGGGCCGTCGGTCACCCAGGATCGCGATCGTGGCCCACGTCGTGATCGCGGCTGTTGCTGTGCTGACGCTGCCGCTCGCGCTGCCCGGCGGCGCGCCGGAGGGGCCGCCCGCGTTGTGGGTGGCGATGGCGCTCGCGTTCGCGGTGGGGGCGCCATACGTGGTGCTGAGCACGGTGAGCCCGCTGCTGCAGCGATGGATCTCGACGACCGATCACAAGCTTGCCGCCGATCCGTACCCGCTGTACGCCGCGAGCAATGCTGGTAGTTTGCTCGGGCTGCTCGCGTACCCGTTCATCATCGAGCCCACGCTGAGCCTCGAGCAGCAGCGTTCGTGGTGGTCGATCGGGTACGTGTCGCTGGTCGTGCTGCTCGCGTTTGGTGGCGCGCTTGTCGTCCGGCGGACACGCGCGCCGCGAGACGTCGTGGCCGAAGCGCCGGTCGAGCCCGTGTCGTGGTGGCGCCGCCTGGCTTGGGTTGGTTTGGCGGCCGCGCCGTCGAGCCTCATGCTTGGCGTCACCCAGCACCTGACCACCGACGTGGCGGCGGCGCCCTTGCTGTGGGTGGTGCCGCTCTCGCTCTATCTGCTCACGTTCGTGATCGCCTTCGGCGTGAACAAGCCGACGCTTGGCCGCTGGGTGCAGCGGTTGGCGCCGATCGCGGTCGTGGGCGTGACGGTCGCCATGCTGCTGCACGCTCGGCAGCCGTTGTTCGCCGTGGCGGGGGCGCACATTGCGGCCTTCGCCCTGGCGGCGCTGCTGTGCCACCAGCGTCTCGCGTCGCTGCGCCCGCACGCGGGGCATCTGACTGAGTTCTACCTGCTCGTTGCACTCGGCGGCGTGCTCGGTGGCGCGTTCAACGCGTTGCTCGCGCCGGTCGTCTTCGATCGCGTGCTGGAGTATCCGCTGGCCATCGCGCTGGCGATGCTCGCCTTGCCCGGCCTGCCCCGGCTGAAGGACAAGGACGCGAGGGGCATGGGCACGCCGTCGGGCCAGGTGGCCGTCGGCATCGCCGTCGTATCGGTATTCGTGGCGATCCTGGTGGTGCTCGGATCGATGGGCTATCAGCCCCTCTCAGCGAGCGCCAGCGTGTGGGAGCGTGCGATCGCGATCGGCCTGCCGGTGGTTGTGCTGTACGTGATCCACGGCAAGCCCGTGTCGTTCATGCTCGCGGTGGGGGGCATCCTGATCGCTGGCGCCGTGTGGAAGGGGCCGGCCGAGGTCATCCACATCGATCGCACGTTCTTCGGCGTGCACACGGTGGAAGAGGTTCGCACGCGGCAGCGCGACGACAGCGTCGCGATCTTCCACCAGCTCAGGCACGGCTCGACCGCGCATGGCATCCAGCGCATGGGGCCTGGGTTCGAGCAAGAGCCGCTGGCCTACTACCACCGCGTGAGCCCGATCGCCGAGGTGTTTGCGCTCATCGATGGGCAGGCGACCGAGGAGCGATACCACCCGCTCGATCGCGTGGCGCTCGTGGGTCTGGGCACCGGGGCGCTCGCGTCGTATGGCCGGTCAGGCATGACCATCCACGCCTATGAGATCGACGAGGCGGTGGTGAACATCGCCCGCAACCCGCTGTACTTCACGTTCCTCAGCAACAGCCGCGCGAGCCTGATCGAGTACTTCGTGGGCGACGGACGGCTGCTGTTGGAGCAGTTCGAGGGCGACCCCTACGACCTGATCGTGCTCGACGCGTTCAGTTCCGACGCGATCCCGGTGCACCTGCTGACCGTCGAGGCGTTCGAGGTGTATCTGAGCAGGCTGGCCGAGGGCGGCGTGCTCGCGGTGCACATCTCCAACGTGTATCTCGACCTCGAGCCCGTCGTCGCGTCGGCGGCCGAGCGGCTGGGCCTTGCGGCCCGCTTGCGTGTCGACCAGCGCGACCCGGCGGACAGCCTGCGGACGGGCCGGTACACGAGCACCTGGGTCATGCTGGCGCGAGACGCCGAGGACCTGGCGCCGCTGCGGCAGAGGCCTTTGTGGCGCGACGCGAACGCGCCCGAGGGCTTCCGCGTGTGGACCGACAGCCGCAGCAACATCCTCTCGGTGCTGGGCACGCCGCCGCAGGAGTGAGGCCGGATACCATCGGCGATGCCCACACTCGACTATCAGACCGCCGGCGAGAGCCATGGCCCGGGGCTCATCACCATCGTGACAGGCATGCCCGCGGGCGTGCCGCTGGATGTTGATGGCATGAACGCCGAGCTTGCTCGACGCCAGGGCGGCTATGGCCGCGGCGGACGCCAGCGCATCGAGACCGACACGGTCGAGTTCCTGAGCGGCGTGCGGCTTGGGCAGACGCTCGGCTCGCCCATCGCGATGCGCGTGGCGAACAAGGACTCACGCATGGACGACGCGCAGCGCACGCCGCCCGTGTATCGGCCGCGGCCCGGGCACGCCGACCTGGCCGGCTCGCTCAAGTGGCTGACGACCGACTGCCGGGGCACGCTCGAGCGTGCGAGCGCGCGAGAGACGGCCGCCCGCGTGGCCGCGGGCTCGATGGCCAAGGGCTTCCTCAAGATCTTCGGCATCGAGGTCTTCGGCTTCGTGCGCAGCGTGGGCACGGCTCGCACCGATGTCGCCGTGGCCGAGGACAACTGGCAGCAACTCCGCGAGGCACGTGAGGCGAGCGAGACCTATTGCCCCGATGCCGACGCGACGCAGCGGCAGATCGAGGTGATCCGCAAGGCCAAGGTCGACAAGGATACGGCGGGCGGGCTGTGCGAGGTGCACGTGTTTGGCGTGCCGCCCGGGCTTGGCAGCTGCGTCGACTGGCGGCTGAAGCTCGATGCCCGCCTGGCGTATGCCGTGATGAGCATCCAGGCGTTCAAGAGCGTCGAGATGGGCATGGGCCGGCGCGTGGCCGAGCTTCCGGGCTCGCAGGTGCATGATCCGATCCGTTATGATCGTTCGAGGGCGGATGGGCCCGGGCTCGGCTTCGTGCGAGACACCAACAACGCCGGCGGCATCGAGGGCGGCATGACCAACGGCCAGCCCGTGGTGGTGACGGGCGCGATGAAGCCGATCAGCACGCTGCTGCGTGGGATGCCCTCGGTCGATCTGAACACCAAGGAAGCCCAGCAGAGCGACTATGAGCGCAGCGACGTGTGCGCCGTGTCGGCCGCCAGCGTGGTGATGGAGAGCGTGGTGGCGTTCGAGATCGCACGGGCCTTCCTCGACAAGACCGGCGGCGACTCGCTGGCCGAGGTGCAGGCGCACCACGACGCGTACATGCAGCTCGTGAAGATCCTGCCGCTCGACCCGCCGATCATGACGATCGCGGGCGATTGATCGGCGTCAGGCAGCCTCGCTCGAGCCGAGCTGGCGCATGAGGGCGTCCCAGGCGGCGGCGTCGACGTCGTAGTGGCGGCGCAGGCCGGCGGTCAGGTGCTCTTCCTCGCACAGCGCGAGCGTGCACTCGGCGCCGAAGGTGGAGGACGCGAACCGCAGCGCGCGGGGCAACTGGTCCTTGGTGGTGCACAGCACGAGCGAGCGGCCCACGTAGCGGATCGGGATCATCGCGAACTGGGCGGCCTGGCGGCCCGAGAGCACGCACAGCACGTGCTCGGGGATGTCGAGCTTCGCGGGGTTCACCCACTCGGCGATCTCGCCGTACTGCTCGGCCCAGACGGTCTCGATCTCCTTCTGGGAGACCTCGAACATCTTCTCGGCCAGCTCGCCAAAGGGGCGGTTGGTGCCGCGCTGGGCGCGGAGGACCTGGTCTCGCTGGGTCTCGCTGAGGATGCCCCGGTCGACAAGGATCTGACCCATAGGTTTGGACACAGTGCAACCCTCCGCCGCGGCACGATCGAGTGGCCGCGTCGCTGGTGGCATCGGGTGAGCAACGCTTGGGGGCGAGGGATGTTGGGCGTGGAACTTGTCCGCGGCGGCGCGCGCGGCGGCGCACGTGCGCTGACCGTTGCAGGCGGCTGGCTGGAGCGGTTATTCGGACAAGGGCTCGATGGTGGAAACCAGCCCCTTGGAGCGCAAGCGGTCTCGATAAAACTCGGCCCGCTCCTTATGGGTGGTCATCACGTGGGCCTCGCCTCGCATGTGGGCCTCGAGCATGATGCGGGCGGCGGGCTTATGGGCCAGCGGGGTGACCTCCACGAGGCTTTCCACGACGTAGAGCATGTCGTGCTCGTCGTCGTTGTGCAGCAGCACCCGGAACGGCGGCAGCTCGTCGAGCCTGGGGTCGCCGCTCTTGGGGTCGTTCGTTGGCGCTGGCCTGGTGTCCTGCTTGGTCATGCTGGAAAAGAGTGTACCCGGGCCGTGGGTCACTTGCCGACGCAGAAGCTGGCGAAGATGCGACCGAGAACCTCGTCGGGTGAGACGTGGCCTCCAAGCTCGCCAAGGGCGTCGAGAGCCAGCCTCATCTCGGCGGCGACCAGTTCACCCTCGATGGGTGTGCCTTGCGGCGGGTCGTTTGTGACCGATGCCAGCGCGCGGGCGAGGCTCTCGGCGGCGCGTGTGGCCAGCGTGTTGTGACGGGGGATGAGCCCTGCTCCAGCATCTTGGCGGGCCGAGTCGATGGTCTCGGCCAGGGCCAGGCGCAGGGTGTCGAGGTTGAGGCCGGTGCGCACGCTGACGGGCATGGCGCCGTCGGCGTGGTCTTCGAGCGTGTCGGCCTTGGTGCGCAGGCGGAGCGTCGTGACGCCAGCGTGCGGCCAGTCGAATCGTGCGGCCGGATCGCAGAGCAGCACGACGTCGGCGCGTTGCATGGCCTCGTCGATCACGTCGCGGACGCTCGCTTGCTCGTTGGCATCGAGCGGCTGGGCGGCGAGGTCGGGCAGTCCTGGCAGGTCGGCAAGGTCGCAGTGGACCGTGCCGATGGCGGGGTGGTGCAAGGCCAACGGCTCGATGATCGCGTCGCGCGTGGCGTGCTCGGTGGCGGAGATCACGGCCCGGGGGCGACCGAGCAATGCATTGAAAAGGCTGGTCTTGCCCGCGTTTGGCGCACCGGCGAGCACGACGAGCGGGCGGGCGCTGGCGTTCTCTCTGCCGCGGCGGCCTTCGAGTTCGGCGTGCACCGCATCGAGCATCTTGGTGAGCCGAGCGTGCAGGTCGCCGGCGTTGATTGGGACGACGTGCTCTTCTTCGGCGAAGTCGGCGGCGGCCTCGACGAGGGCGAGGGCGGTGGCCAGCTCATCGACGAGCGCGGCATAGCGCTGGCCCGATCGCCCTGTCAATAGCCTGTGCGACGCGTCGAGCTGCTGCTGCGTCGCGGCGGCGATGGTGGCGGCGACGCCCTCGGCCTGCTCGAGCGTCAGGCGACCGTTGAGGTAGGCCCGGGCGCTGAACTCGCCCGCCTCGGCATGGCGCACGCCGGGCTGCGCGAGTAGGGCACGGACGAGGAGGTTCACGAGCGTCGGCGAGCCCGGAACGAGTAGTTCGACCGTGTCCTCACCCGTGTAGGACGCGGGGCCAGGCAGGCGAACGGCGAGCGTGGGAAGCTCTCCGCATGGCAGGCAGAGGCGGATCGGGCCGACGCCCCGCGTGCGATTGATCGGCGATATCGCGATGCCGTCGATCGTGCCGAAGGCGCTCGGGCCGCTCAGACGCACCACGGCGCGCACGCCCGGGGCCATGGGCGTGGCCGGCGCGACGATGGTCGAGCTGGTGTCCATGGCGCGAGGATTAGGGGCGGCGGCCCTTGCGGCGATTCTCGGTCTTCTTGCGCCGTGCGCCGAGCGCGCCGCTGGTGGGGCCCTTGGCGGGCCCCTGGCCGCGGGCCGCCTGGATCATCTCCTGGCGCTGCTGGGCGCGTTCCATCAGGCGCTGCATGAAGGTCTTCTTGCCCGGGTTGCGCTGCTTGGGCGTCAGCAGGTCGTTCTTGTTGATGTGGGCGCGGATGTAGCGCATCTCGAGGATGCCGAGCGTCGAGTTGGTGATGAAGTAGACCGCCAGGCCGCTGGGCGCGTTGTACATGAAGACCGGGAACATGATGACCATCATGACCTTCATCATGCGCTGCTGGGCCTGCTGCTCGGGCGTCATGGTGGCGCTGGGCGGCGGCATCATGTACTTCTGCTGGATGAAGAACACCACGCCAAGCAAGAGCGGCAGCAGGTTGATGGCCGTGATGGTGCCCATGAGCGGTAGCTCGAAGTGCACCGATGCTGGCAGGGGGATCGCGCTATCGGGCTGGGCCAGGTCTGCCAGGAATGGCCAGCCGCCCAGGTGCTGGAAGAGCCCGAAGAACGCCGGCTGGTGGCGCAGCTCGATGGCGAAGTAGAGCGAGGCGTACAGCGCGATCCACACGGGCGTCTGCAGCAGCATGGGCATGCAGCCCAGCATGCCGGCGGGGTTGATGCCCTCCTCGCGCCAGAGCTTGGCCATCTCGGCCTGCATGCGCTTGGGGTCGCCCTTGTACTTTTCCTGGATCTTCTTCTGCTTGGGCGCCATCTGCTGCATCTGATGGCTGAACCGCTGCACGCGGATCTGGCTCCACTTGGTGATCGGGTGGAGGATCGTGCGCACGATGAGCACCAGCACGATGATGGCCAGCGCCCAGTCGAACGTGACGTAGCTGTGGATCAGGTGCAGCAGCCCGATGAGGATGTGCGCCAGCCACGGGAAGGTGCACACGGCGCAGGGCCCGCCAAACGTGTATTGCACGAGCTGGCGGAGCATGACCGCGTCGGCCGAGGGGTTGGCCGAGATGAGCGAGCGATCGAGCGGGCCGGTGTAGATGCCCAGGGCGTGCGTCGAGGTCTCGCTCGGCGCGACCTGGTAGGCCGGGCTGGTGAGCTCCAGGCCCATCAGGTAGCTGGGGCTGTTGGTCTTGGCGCCGGGGTCGAGCAGCACGCGCGAGACGCGCTCGACGGGCGAGAGCAGCGGTGCGACGCCCGGCGTTGGGTCGCCCTGGGCGACGCCGTGGACGGCCGCGCCGAAGTAGCGGTTGGTCAGACCGGTCCAGGCGAGCTTGAGGTCGTTCTTTGAGACGCGGTTGTTGGGCCAGAGCTCGAGCGAGGTCTGGTAGAGCCCGGTCTGCTTGTTGCGCGGGCCCGAGACCTGGGTGATGGTCTTCATGAAGTCGCCGCCGACCACGAAGTGGGGCGAGCCGGGCTCGACGTAGCCGAAGCGCACGCGGCGCTTGTCGCCGCCGTAGCCCTGGCTTTCCTGGTAGAGCTGGGCGGGGCCGAAGGTGATCCAGCGCAGGCTCATGGGCTGGCCGGTCAGGTTTTCGGCCGATTGAACGAGCGTGAAGTCGTGGCTGCTGCCGTCGGCCTGATAGTGCCGCTCGAGGCGCACGACCGGCGTGCCCTGCTCGTCGGCGATGAAGGCCTGGAAGCGACCGGGCGCGACTTGGGCCCACGCGGGCTTGGTATCGCCTTCCTGGTCGGTGGCGGTGTAGACGCTGACGCGCTGGCCGTTGATCTCGACGGCGATGGCGGCGAAGGGCACGATGCGGATGACGCCGCCCGTCGCGGTGGGCAGCGTCCACTCTTCCTGCACGGGCACGGGGTTGGCGGCGCCGAGCTTGCGCTTGTAGCCGGCGAGCTCGATGCGCTCGACGCCCGCGCCGCGGAGGGAGAAGCTCAGTTCGAGGGCGTGGGTGCTCGGGTCGATGCCGCCCACGCGGGTGTACTGCCATGCGGATGGATCGTCGGCGGGGACGGGCAGCACGTGGTACTGCGGCCCGTCGGCCTGCGATTGCTCGCCCGGCACTGTGGGCGGCGTGCGTGCTTCGGGCTGAGCGTCGGGCTCGGCCTGGGCCTGACCAGCGGGCTCGGCGGCTTGCTCACCACCTTGCTCACCGGCTTGCTCGTCACCTCGCTCATCGGCAAGCGATGGCGTTTCTTGCGGCGTGCCCTGCTCGGTGGGCTGCTGCGCAGACTGGTCGCCGGGCTGCTCGGCTGTTTCGGTCGCCTGCTGCTGGGCGTTCTTGTTGCCCTGCATGAGCGGCAGGGCGATGAGCAGGCCCAGGATGGCCAGGACCGCGAGGGGAACGAAGACGCGAGCGATGCTCTTGGATGGTGCTGCCATGTGTGCTGTCTGGGCCTCGTGGATGGCCTTGGGTTTTACTGGCCGCTGAAGAGGCGGTCTCCGAGGTAGTCATCGAGCTCGGCGATGGCCTTGATCTTGTTGGCGGTGTCCTGGATGTCGTACTCGACGCGGTTGAACTCGACGCGGTCTTCGTGCAGGACGGCGTAGCAGGCGCGGGGGTCGCCGTCGCGCGGCTGGCCGACCGAGCCCACGTTGATGATCACCTTCTCGCCATCACGCAGCTTGAATCCGGTGTCGCCGAACTCGTCGGGCGGGTAGAAGTCGGGCTCGTCGGTGAAGACGCCCGGCACGTGGGTGTGGCCCACGATGCACGAGCCCTCGAAGCGCTCGAAGATCGACTCGAGCTTCTCGGGCGCCTCGCGGACGTCCTTGTCGAAGATGTACTCGTTGATGGGCCGGCGGGGCGAGCCGTGGACGG
>JBITAB010000008.1:0-5028 GCA_044439825.1 Phycisphaerales bacterium JB064
CTTGCAGCACACCTCTATTTCGCGCCAGCCATCGCACGTATCGAGTCCCGTGAGTGCTACCGCGCTGTCGGTGCCATAGCACGTCACCTCCCAAGCGAAGCACTGGTCCGTCAGATGGTGACGGTTGTTTTTTGCCAACCGAGCCCAGTAGGCTGCCCAGGCGCAGCCAATGAGCAGCAATGCCGCCGGCATGGAAGCTATCGACACCGCCACACTGAGTGCCGGTGACAATATCACGAGCGGAGACAGTATCAGTGACCAAAAAACCCCAAGTCCCAAAAGCGCAATTGATACAGCTCGTGCGCGCTCGAGTCGGGCCGCGAAGCTCAAGGGGACATCGGTCAATTGAACGGCAACTGAGCTGCCTCGTTCGCCCTCTCCATGCGACTTGTACAGGCTTTCAGCCATGGTTCAAGATTAGGTTGACACTCTCTCGGGACATACAAAAGCCCACCGTTTCGGTGGGCTTTGGACAGAGCTCAGACTTTTGAATGCCTCAGCCCTCCTGCTCCTGACCCTCACCCTCGAGCTGCACAGGCTCGACGCCCAGCAGCTGCGGGATCATCTCATCGAGCTTGCCGCGGGCGTTGGGGGTCACGAGGCGGCCCTGCTGGTCGACCAGGAAGATGCAGGGGATGGAGTTGACCTTCCAGCCGCTGGAGAACTCGCTCTGCCAGCCGTTGCCCTGGTAGTACTGCGGCCAGGTGACGTTGTTGTCCTTCACCCAGTTACGCAGCAGGTTGAGGCCGTCGCGCTCTGGGTTCTCCTCGTTGCGCGGGGCGTCGAGGCTGATGCCCACGAACTCCACGCCCTTGTCCTTGTAGGCGGCGTAGAGCTTCTTCATGTGGGGCATCTCGGCGATGCACGGGCCGCACCAGGTGGCCCAGAAGTCGATGACCACGACCTTGCCGCGGAGCTGGCTCATGTCGATGGGCTCGCCGCTGGTGGCCTCCTCGAAGGAGAGCTCGAAGGGCTTGCCGATCTGCTCGAACTGGTAGAGCCTCGAGCCGGCCGAACGGGCCTCGCGTGCGTCGGGATAGTCGTCGACGATCTGCTTGTAGGTCGCCAGCAGCGCCTTCTCGTCGCTCTGGGTGTAGGTGGTCATCATGAGCAGCGTGGCGTTGCGCGGGTCCTTGGCGTCGACGGCGTGGAAGGCCTTGGCGGCGTCGCCGACCTTCTGCGCGTCGTAATCGGTGGCGCGGGCCACGGCGATGGTGTGGTTGTACAGCGCCTCGGCCTTGAACTTGTCGTTGGTCGCGCGGCTGGCGGCCTCCTGGGTCTCGGCCATCACCTGCTCGGTCTCGCCCATGCTCATCATGGCGTTCCAGCGCACGGGCATCAGCTCGGGCAGGCGGTCGTGGCCCGGGTGGCTGCGATAGAGCTCGCCGATCAGCTCGGCCTGCTGCTTCATCGCCTTGTTGCGCTCTTCCATGTACTGGGCGCGGTAGTCGGCGTCGGCGCGCTTGCTGGCGTCGTAGGCCGGCATCTCGACGGCGTCGTAGGCCTCGATGATCTGCTCGGCCGGGCGGTGGGCGCCGACCATCTGGCTCTGGCCCATGGCCGGGGCGCTGAAGGCAAAGGCGGCCGCGACAACGGCAGTCCCAGACAAGCCGGTCAGACGACGCAGACGATCACTCATGCTCATGGCTAGCTCCTGCCGCCCGACGCCGCGTGGTGCGGGCAATTGACGCCGTGCCCACGGAGCACGGCGAGATCCAACGTTCAGTATAGAGGAAAAGCCTCCGGGCGCATATCGGGGATACACCCAAGCGGAGGCGGCGTGTTACGTGAGCAGGGTCAGTGGGCCTTGCCCTGGGCGGCAACCGCGGCCTGGGCGGCGGCGACCGCCTTGGCATCGCCTAAGTACCTGCTCTTGATGGGCTTAAGGTTCTCGTTGAGCGTATAGACCAGCGGCACGCCGGTGGGGATCTCGACACCCATGATGTCGGAATCGCTGATCCCGTCGAGGTGCTTGACCAATGCCCGGATGCTATTGCCATGGGCGGCGATGAGCACCCGCTGGCCCAGGCGGATCTTGGGGGCGATCTCGCCCTCCCAGCACGGCAGCACCCGCTGCACGGTGTCCTTCAGGCACTCGCCGGCCGGCAGCTCGTCCTTGGGCACCTGGGCATATCGCGGGTCGCTGGTGGGCAGGCGATCGTCGTCGGCCTCGAGCATCGGTGGGGGGGTGTCGTAGCTGCGACGCCAGATCTTGACCTGGTCTTCCCCGTGCTTGGCCGCGGTCTCGGCCTTGTTGAGCCCCTGCAGCGCGCCGTAGTGGCGCTCGTTGAGCCGCCACGACCGCTCGACGGGCAGCCACATGCGGTCGAGCCCGTCCAGCACGATCCACAGCGTGCGGATCGCCCGCTTCAGCACGCTCGTGTAGCAATAGTCAAAGTCGAGCCCCTCGGCCCGGATCAGTTCGGCCGCCTGCCGCGCCTCGGTCCGCCCCTGCTCGCTCAGGTCGACATCGGTCCACCCCGTGAACCGATTCTCGGCGTTCCAGACGCTCTGGCCATGTCGGATGAGTACGAGAGTGTGTGTCGTGGTCATACCAAGCAGGTTAGGAATCGAAACCGCGCACGTCCCCTCTTCCTACTCCCTCTACCACCGCTTCAGCTACACACTCTACCGGCTCTTCCACATCGCGCCCCGAGGGCTTTGCCCGAGGAAGCGAAACTTCAGCACCCCCGCCTGGATTCGAACCAGGGACCTGCGGATTAGAAGTCCGCTGCTCTATCCAGCTGAGCTACGAGGGCGTGCGTGCCCGGCTCGTGGCCGGGTGGGCAATCGTACGCGCCCGGCGGCGAATACCCTCACGCATGACCCAGCAAACCGGAGCCGCTCCGTTCCACCTGTGGGGACAGGTGGGCGAGGATTTCGACCGCCCCAGCCTCGACCAACTCGAGAACGCCTGCCGTCTGCCCATCGCGCGGGCTGGGGCGCTCATGCCCGATGCCCACGTGGGCTATGGCCTGCCCATCGGCGGCGTGCTGGCCACCGAGGGGGCCGTCGTGCCCTACGCCGTGGGTGTCGACATCGCCTGCCGCGTGAAGCTCACGGTGCTCGACATCCCCGCGAGCGAGCTCGACCACGAGTCGGGCCGCGATCGGCTGGCCAAGGCCATCGAGGCCGAGACGCGCTTTGGCGTTGGCGCCGAGTTTGGTCGCAAGCACGACCGCACCCCGCGGCGCGAGCACCCCGTGCTCGACGAGGACTGGGGCGTTTCCAAGATCACCCAGCACAACAAGGACAAGGCCTGGGCCCAGCTCGGCACCAGCGGCTCGGGCAACCACTTCGTGGAGTTCGGTGTGCTGACCGTCGGGGAAGATGGCGCGGACCTGTACGCCGAGGCCGCGCCCGACGTGCCCCAGGGCGAAGCTCCGAAGGAGAAGATCGCCGACGCCGAGCGCGTCTTCGCTCTGCCGCCGGGCAAGTACCTTGCGCTGCTCAGCCACTCGGGCAGCCGCGGCAGCGGCGCCGCGGTGTGCAACCACTACAGCAAGCTGGCGATGGAGCTCCGCCCCGAGCTCGACAAGCAGATGAAGCACCTGGCCTGGCTCGACCTCGACAGCGAGGCGGGCCAGGAATACTGGAACGCCATGAACCTCATGGGCCGCTACGCCGCGGCCAACCACTGGTGCATCCACCACTGGGTCGCCAAGAACCTCGGCGCGCGCGTCATCGGTGGGGTCGAGAACCACCACAACTTTGCGTGGAAGGAAACCCACCTCGTGACCATGCCCGACGGCACACAAGCCGAGCGCGAGGTCATCGTCCACCGCAAGGGCGCGACGCCCGCGGGCGAGGGCGTGCTGGGCATCATCCCCGGCTCGATGGCCAAGCCCGGGTACGTGGTGCGCGGCATCGGTGGAGAGCCGGCGGTGCGCTCGCTCGCCTCGGCCAGCCACGGCGCGGGCCGCGTCATGAGCCGTACTCAGGCCAAGAACACCTTCCGCTGGGCGCACGTGAAGGAAGACCTCGAGGCGGCCGGCGTCACGCTGCTGAGCGCGGGCATCGATGAGAACCCGCGGGTCTACAAGGACATCCGCCAGGTCATGCGGCGCCAGGCCGACCTTGTCGAGCCCATCGCGCGGTTCGACCCCAGGCTCGTGAAGATGGCCGAGGGCGGCGAGCGTCCCGAGGACTGAACCTGCGCACGAAAACGCCCGGGCGTTCACCCGGGCGTATCGAGTTACGAGCGGTCAGTTGCCGTTACACCTGGAACTTCTGCACGATGGCGCGCAGGTGTTCGGCGTTGTTGGACAACTGGTCAGCGGCTGCCGCGGCCTCGCTCGCGGCCGCGCTGGCCTCGGTGGTCGAGGCGCTGGTGCGCTCGATCGAGCTGGCGATGTCGCCGGTGGCGGCGGATTGCTCCTCGACAGCCGAAGCGATCGAATCCACCGAGATGGCAACCTCCTGCGAGCCCTGCACGATCTGCTTGAGGCTCTCGCCGGCGGTCTGGGCCAGTTCCACACCGCGTGCGAGCTTCTCGTGGCTGCTGAGCATGCCATCGGTCGCCTGACGCGTGCCGTTCTGGATCTCGGTGATGCTGGTGGCCACTTCCTTCGTGGCCTCGGTGGTGCGTTCGGCGAGCTTGCGCACCTCGTCGGCGACGACGGCGAAGCCGCGGCCGTGCTCGCCAGCGCGGGCGGCCTCGATGGCGGCGTTGAGCGCGAGCAGGTTGGTCTGGTCGGCGATGTCGTTGATCACCGTCAGGATCTGCCCGATCTGCTCGGCCTTCACGCTCAGGTCCGAGACGCTGCGGCCGGTGTTCTCGATGTGCATGGCGATCGCGTTGATCTGATCGACGGTGTCGCCGACGACCCTGCCGCCCTCGTCCGCGTTCCGACCCGCCTGGCCCGACCGGGCCGAGACGTCCTGCGATCGTGTGGAGACCTCGCTGATCGACGTGCTCAGCTCCTCGACGGCGGCCGAGAGCTGGTTGAGCTGGGCGCGCTGCTCGTCGACGTTTCGGGCCAGCTCCTCGCTGGTGGCCGAGACCTCGGTGCTGGCGGCGGCCACCTG
>JBITAB010000009.1:0-4970 GCA_044439825.1 Phycisphaerales bacterium JB064
CTGGCGGAGGAGCCCAAGCGGATCTATTGCGGGTTCGATCCCACGGCCGACTCGCTGACGATTGGCAACCTGGTGCCCATCATGATGCTGGTGCACGTGGCCCGGGCGGGGCACGAGCCGGTGGTGGTGATGGGCGGGGGCACGGGGCTCATCGGCGACCCGAGCGGCAAGAGCGCCGAGCGGACGCTGATCAGCCGCGAGGGCATCGAGGCCAACGTGCGGGCGCAGCGGCCGATCTTTGGCGGCGTGTTCGCGGGGGCCGGCGTGGGTGAGCCGAACATCCTGAACAACCTCGAGTGGCTCAGCAAGGTGAGCTTCCTCGATGCGCTGCGCGACGTGGGCAAGCACTTTAGCGTGAACCAGATGATCCAGCGTGACTCGGTGCGCGACCGGCTTCACAGCCGAGAGCAGGGCATCAGCTTCACCGAGTTCAGCTACATGATCCTGCAGGCGCTCGACTTTGCGCACCTGCACCTGACGCGCAAGGTGACGGTGCAGTGCGGCGGCAGCGACCAGTGGGGCAACATCGTTTCGGGCATCGACCTCATCCGGCGCCTGCACGTCGAGCTGCCCATGAGCCGCAACCGGCCGGCGTGGCTGAGCAGCGAAGCTGGCGAGGCGGTGCTGCGTGAGGAGCTCGAGCGGCGTGCCGCTGCGTTTGGCTTCACCGCGCCGCTGGTGACCAAGGCCGACGGCGGCAAGTTTGGCAAGAGCGAGGCCGGCGCTGTGTGGCTGACCGCCGAGCGCACGAGCCCGTATGACTACTACCAGTTCTGGCTGAACACGGCCGACGCGGACGTGGGCCGGTTCCTCAAGACCTTCACGCTGCTCGACCGCGCGAGCATCGAGGACGTGATGCGTCGGCACGAGGCCGACCCGAGCCAGCGGCTGGCCCAGAAGACGCTGGCCGAGCAGGCGACGGCGATCAGGCATGGCTCGGGCGAGGCCGCGGGCGCGATGCAGGCGGCGCAAGCGCTGTTCTCCGGTGATCTGTCGTCGCTGAGCGCCGAGGCGCTCGAGGCGGCCATCGGTGATGCGCCGAGTATCACGTACCCGCGCGGGGCGCTGGCCGAGGGCGTGGCGCTCATCGACCTTGTGATCGCGGCGGGGCTTGCCAGCAGCAAGCGCGAGGCACGCGAGTTTTTGTCGGCTGGGGCCGTGCGTGTGAATGGCAAGCAGCACGATGGCGCTGCGCCCATTACCACGGGCGATCTGCTGCACGACAGGCTCACCGTGCTGAAGCGGGGTAAGAAGAAGCAGGCCGTGGTGCGTTGGTCTGACTGAGACGGATTTGCACAAGCGAGCAACGCAAAAGGCGGAGGGCTCTCACCCTCCGCCTTTGTCAGTTCAGGTATTGTCGATTTAGCTCGGCGTGAGTGTCAGGCCTGGATGACGAGCAGTTCGTTGTAGTCGGCCACGGGCCACAGGTCCTTGGCGACGATCTTCTCGATGGCGTCGACAGCCTCGCGCACGTCGTTCATCGCGGGCACGATGTGCTCGAGCGTGTGGTCTGCCGCGTCGAGGGCGTACTCGCTCTCGGGCTCGAGCAGCACGCTGTCGAGCTTGGTAAGGCCCTTGCGCAGGCTGCTGGTGAGGCCGGCCAGCTCTTCGAGGGCGGTGCGGTTCTCGGCGGGGTCGATGTCGGCCGATTCGAGGGCGGCGACGGCATCGGCCAGCTCGCGGACCATGCGCATGGCCGCGGGCAGCACGAGGGTCTTGCTCATGTTGCGCAGGGTGAGGGCCTCGATGCGCACCTGCTTGGTGTACTTCTCGCCCAGGATGTTGGCGCGGCTCTGCGTCTCGAGCGGGCTGAGCACGTCGAGGCTGTTGAAGAGCGTGCGGTTCTTGTCGTTGGTGAAGGCGCGGATGGCCTCGGGCGTGGTGCGGATGTGGGGCAGGCCGCGCTTCTCGGCTTCCTCTTCCCACTCCTTGGTGTAGTTGTCGCCGTTGAAGATCACGCGCTTGTGGTCGTTGAACACGCGGTGGATGATCTTGCTGAGGCCCTCGGCGGGGTCCTTGGCCTTCTCGAGCTCGTCGGCAAAGCTCGCCAGGCTCTCGGCGACGATGGTGTTGAGCACCGTGACGGGCAGGGCGATGGCCGCCGACGAGCCCACGGCGCGGAACTCGAACTTGTTGCCGGTGAAGGCGAACGGGCTGGTGCGGTTGCGGTCGCCCGCATCGCGGATGAACTCGGGCAGGGTTGCCGCACCCAGGTCCATGGCCTCGCCCTTGCGAGAGCTGCTGGCGGTGCCGCCGCTGGCGAACTGCTCGACCAGGTCGGTGAGCATGTCGCCCAGGAAGATGCTGATGATGGCCGGCGGGGCCTCGTTGGCGCCCAGGCGGTGGTCGTTGCCCGCGCTGGCGATCGAGGCCCGTAGCAGGTCGGCGTGGAGGTCGACCGCGCGAACGACGGCGGCCAGGAAGGCGTGGAACACGCGGTTGGTGTGCGGCTCGCTCTTGGGGCTCAGCAGGTTGCGGCCCGTGTCGGTGGAGAGCGACCAGTTCACGTGCTTTCCGCTGCCGTTGATGCCGGCGAAGGGCTTCTCGTGCAGCAGGCAGGTGAAGCCGTGGCGCGGGGCGACGCGGCGGAGGGTTTCCATCACGAGCATCTGGTGGTCGCAGGCGACGTTGGCGGCCTCGAAGTGGGCGGCGATCTCGAACTGGCCCGGGGCCACCTCGTTGTGTCGCGTGGCGACGGGCACGCCCTTGCGGTAGAGGATGCTCTCCACCTC
The DNA here is from genome assembly GCA_044439825.1 of Phycisphaerales bacterium JB064. Classification (GTDB taxonomy): domain Bacteria; phylum Planctomycetota; class Phycisphaerae; order Phycisphaerales; family UBA1924; genus JAHCJI01. The sequence continues at coordinate 2,733 of JBITAB010000009.1, forward strand.
GCTCATGAAGCTGAGCACGCGCTCGGGGATGGAGCCGAAGTAGTGGTCCTCGAGCTTCTGGCCCTTGATGGGCGTGTCGCCGAAGACGGTGCGGCCGCAGATGGCCAGGTCCTCACGCGTGGCGGCGACGCGATCGTCGACCAGGAAGTACTCCTGCTCGGCGCCGACGGTGGAGAAGACGCGGGTGGCGCCGTCGAGCTCGTTCATGGCGGCCAGCACGCGCATGGCCTGCGTGTTGATGGCGTCCATCGAGCGCAGCAGCGGGGTCTTCTTGTCGAGGGCCTCGCCCGTCCAGCTCACGAAGGCGGTGGGGATGCACAGGGTGACGGTGTCGCCGTAGCGGCTGAGGAAGACCGGGCTGGTGGCGTCCCATGCGGTGTAGCCGCGGGCCTCGAAGGTGGTGCGCAGGCCGCCGCTGGGGAAGCTCGACGCGTCGGGCTCGCCCTGCACGAGGGCCTGGCCCGTGAACTCGCTGATCGCGCCGCCGATGCCGTCGGGCTTGAGGAAGGTGTCGTGCTTCTCGGCGGTCAGGCCGGTGAGCGGCTGGAACCAGTGGGTGAAGTGGGTGGCGCCATGGGCGACGGCCCAGTCCTTGATCGCGACGGCGACGGCGTCGGCGATGGAGGGGTCGAGCGGCTCGCCGTGCTTGATGGTCTGCTGGAGCTTCTGGTAGGCGTCGCCCGGAAGGCGTCGGCGCATCAGGGCGTCGGTGAAGACGTCCTTGGCGAAGGTTTCCTCGGCGTGGGTGTAGCCGTTGTTGGCGACCGACGGGCCGAAGCTTTGCCTGGGCTGCTGCGGGTGGCGACCGTTGGAGGCGTGATGGCCATGGGTATCCAAGGGCGGGTCCTGCTCCATGGTGGTTCCAGTGCGCACGGCGAGTGCATCCTTCCGATTGCGGGGCGGCTTGGCTTCAGTCAGCACCAATAGCCCCAGGCGCTCCGGGCCCGGCCGGCTTACGCGCCAGCCCGCTGCCCGGGCAAGATTCCAAACAGAAACGTACAGGAAAGGTCTATGCGCCCCGATGCCCGAGGCCAAGCCCGATGGCCAGAAAAACCGATGAAAAGCCGAACAAAATGGCCCGATCTGGCCCTGGCCTGCCAATAGGGCTGCCGATTCGAGGTAATCCTAGCATGGCTCGTATGCGCGTGATCACCTGGAACGTCAACTCGGTGAAGGTCAGGCAGGAGCGGCTGGCCGCCCTGCTCGAGCGGCACGAGCCCGATGTCGTCTGCCTGCAGGAACTCAAGTGCCCCGAGCTGCCCGAGCCGGTGAAGGCCGACCTGGAGCGGCTTGGCTACCACGCGGCGGTGTACGGCCAGAAGACCTACAACGGCGTGGCCATCCTGAGCAGGAGCGAGCCGACGGAGGTGGTCCGGGGATTCGAGGGCGACGACGGGCCCGAGGATGCCCACGCCCGGCTGATCTCGGCGGTGGTGGATGGCGTGCGGGTGTACAGCGCGTACTTCCCCAACGGCGGCGAGGTGGGCAGCGACAAGTTCGAGTACAAGCTGGGGTGGATGCGTCGGCTTCGTGCGCTGCTTGATGCGCGTCACGAGAAGGGCGACCCGCTGATCCTGGCTGGCGACATGAACGTCGCGCCGTTCGATGGCGACGTGGCCAAGCCCGAGCGTTGGGCGGACAGCACCCACTGCGTGCCCGCGGTGCGTGACGCGCTGCGGCATATCGAGGACTTCGGCTTCACCGACGTGCTGCACGAGAAGCACCCCGAGGGCAAGATCTATAGCTGGTGGGACTATCGCCAGCTCGCGTTCCCGAAGGGCGACGGCCTGCGCATCGACATCATCTACTCCACCGCCAAGCTGGCCAAGGCCTGCACAGACGCCCGGGTCGATCGCGACGAGCGCAAGGGCAAGGGCGCCAGCGACCATGCGCCGGTGATCGCCGACTTCGAGTGGCCATCGTGATCTCGACCTTCCTACTCGATATCTCAGGAACGGTGGTGCGCTCGGGCGGCTTCGAGGCCGTGTTCCACCGGGTGTATCGCGAGGTGCTCGATATCGATGTGTCGGCCGAGGAGGTCCGCGTCAACACGGGGCGCAAGAAGGCACAGTTGTTTGAGGAGGTCGTGCGAACGCACGCGCCGGATCGTGCGGGTGAGGCGGGGCTGATCGCACGCATGACCGATGCCTTCGACGCGTTCATGCTCGAGGCCATCGAGGCGAGTCCGCCGCCCGTGCTCGATGGCGTGCGCGAGGCGATGCGGCTGCTGGCCGAGCG
>JBITAB010000010.1:0-4970 GCA_044439825.1 Phycisphaerales bacterium JB064
CAGGAAGCCTTGACGTCCTGGCGAGCTATTCATGTGGCCGCACGATCGTGGCCTCGGCTCAATTCAGGCCTCGACGGTCCGGAAGGTGCCGACGGTGCGGTTGAGCCTGACGGCGCGATCGCTGAGCTGGTTGGAGGCCTCCGCGGCCTGAGCAGCGCCAAGGGCGGCGTGCTCGTTGGAGGAGCGGATCGAGTCGACGTTGCGGGAGATCTCTTCCGCGGCCGAGGCCTGCTGCTGCGTGGCCGCGGCGATCATCTGGAGCATGCCCGAGACGTCGTTGGTGCGGTCGGTGATCTGGCCCAGGGCGCCGCCGGCCTGCTCGACCAGTTCAACGCCAGCGCCGATGCGGGTGCGGCTGTCGGACATCGCCTCGACGGCGGTGCGGGTGTCTTCCTGGATCTCGCGGATCGAGTCGGACACCTGCGAGGTGGCCTCGGTCGTGCGATCGGCGAGCTTGCGGACCTCGTCGGCCACCACGGCGAAGCCCCGGCCGTGCTCGCCGGCCCGGGCGGCCTCGATGGCCGCGTTGAGGGCCAGCAGATTGGTCTGCTCGGCGATCTCGTCGATGACCACGACGATCGCGCCGATCTGCTCGCTGCGTGAGCCGAGTCGCTGCATCGTGGTGTTGAGCGTGTCGACGCGCTGGGCCACGTCCTGGATGGTGCCGATCGTCTCGCTGACGACGTTCGCGCCGTCGCGGGCGCTGTTGCCGGCATCGGTGGCGGCGTTGGCGACCGATACTGTCTTGCCGGCGATCTCCTCGATCGAGGCGGTCATCTGGGCCACGGCGGCGGCGACCTGGGAGACCTGGGCCTCCTGCTCGCGTGTCTGCTCGGCGGTCTCGGTGCTTCCGGCGGCAACCTGCTGGGACATGCCCGAGACATCGGTGGCCGCGAGCTTGATCTCTCCGACAAGGCCCTTGAGCGACTCGCTCATGCGGTTGATGGCGCCCGCGAGGCGGCCCAGGTCGTCCTGGACGGCGATGGGCAGGGCTTGTCCGGTAAGGTCGCCCGAGGCGATGGCGTCGGCGCGGGCCACGATGGGCCGGATGGCCGAGACCACACCATGGATCGTGACGAATGCGACGAGTGAGGCCATGGCGATGCTGGCGACCAGCGCGATGACCAGGAGCGTCGTCGTGCGCGCTTGCATCGCGGCGAGCTTCTCGCGGGCGGGCTCCACCTCGGCGGTTGCGCCGGTGTGGATTTCGTCGACGACGGTCTCGATGTTGTGCGAGGCGGATCGGGCGGCCTCGGACAGTTCGGCGATCTTGGTCTCGGCTTCGACGAGAGCCTGCAAGGACGTCACGTAGGTATTCCAGAGCGAGGCCCAGCGGTCACGGGTCTCGGGGTCGATCTCGGTCGTCGCTTCGGCGAACTCCTGCCGGCGTTGCTCGACACTCTGCAAGTACTTGGTGTCGCCGCGCAGGAGGTAGTCCTTCTCGTGGCGCCGCGCCATGAGCATGAGCACGGTCAGGTCGTCGCGCGTGTTGGACTTCAGGTCGGTTTCGAGCTCATGGACTGCGGCCCGGAGCTTGCCTTCCAGCCCGTCGTTGTGCGTCAGGCCACGCTTGGTATACTGCGAGACGAGCGCTTCGATGCTGGAAACGTAGCCATTGGCCAGTTGCAGGCCGCGACGCGCGGTGTCCTGGCGCTCGGGGCTGGTTGAGGTTTCGATCACCTTGTTCAGGCTCGTCTCAAGCTGATTGGCCGCGGCTTGGACCTTGGGCAGATAACTCGCGTCCTTGCGCAGCAGGAAATCCTTCTCGGACCTGCGGGCCTGGAGCATGGCGCGTTCTGCCGCGTCCGCATGACGGGCCTCGGCCAGCGTGCGGTCGACCAGCGTGTTCACAGACTTGGCCATGCTCTTGGTCATGACCAGGCCGGTCAGGCAGGCGGCGGTGGTGAGGCCGAGCAATGTGCACATGCCCAGCATGAGGCGAGCGCGAAGTCCAAGTTTCATCGTACTTTCCCCGGCAGCGAACACTCAGCGTGGGCATCGGTAGCCCATACACCCTGAGAGCATCGGTGCGGGAGAGAGCCGAGTTGAGGATGGATGCGACGTGCCCGCAATGTTGGGTAAAAACACCCGCACCAAGGCTGCTGCTCAGCTCGCTTTGTGCCACCACATCAGCACATCCGCCGTCGTCTTCCTGGCGAGGTATTCGTCTGGTTCGAACTGCTCGGCCCACCATTGGGGGGGCTGGATGGTGCGGTGCAGGTTCTTGCCGTTGTGGTCGGTGGAGGCCGAGGGGCGGCAGCTCGCCGAGCAGAAGAGCAGGCCGCCCGGGGCCAGCACTCGGCGGAGCTCGTCGCGCAGCGTCAGGATGTCGGGTTCGTCAAGGTGCTCGAGCACATCGAAGCAGGTGACCAGCGCGAACGAGCCATCGTCGTGGGGGATCTGGCCAGGCTGCATGACGGTGATACGGTCTGCTGGGTTGATCTTGCGGGCGCGGGCGACGCCCTCTGGACTGACGTCCACGCCGTGGGCCTCGAGACCAAAGGTCGGCATGTTGAGCAGCGCGACGACGAAGCCTGCGCCGCAGCCCACGTCGAGCGACCGGCCCGTGAGCCCGCGCAGCCGGTCGGCGTGCATGAGGCAGGCGTGGTAGCCCGGCGAGCCGTGAGCGCCGTGGTAGCCGGCGTTGGTCGCGATGACGCGGTCGTAGATAGCGGCGTAGTCGGGCGTGGTGGCGGCGGTGGTCATGCGGGCTCCCCTAGATCTTCTGGGTATCGGCATCGGCGGGGGAGAAGCAAAAAATGTGCACGGCACGCATGGTTCGAGCGTGACGTGCTGCCGGCGCTGCGCGAGCGTGTGGCTGAGGCGATTACTCCCCGCCGGCGACCTGGTTGACCTCTTCGAGGCTGGTGATGCCCTGGGCGGCCAGACGCAGGCCGAAGGTGCGCAGCGTGGTGAACAGGTCGGCCTCGATGACGCGCTTCATGGCCTGGATCGAGGGCTCCTGCAGCACGATGTCGCGCAGGGCGTCGTTGAATTCGAGCAGCTCGAAGATCGCACGGCGTCCGATGTAGCCCGTGCGCAGGCATCGGGCGCAGCCGGTGGGCGTGAAGACGTGGTTGGCCTTGTTCGATGCGCCAGAGTGCTTGCTGAGCGTGGCGCCCAGCTTGCTCGCCTCGCCCGGGCTCAGGGGCACGTCGCGGCGGCAGTTGGTGCACAGCACGCGCACGAGCCGCTGGGCCAGGATGAGGTCGAGCGCGTTGGCGACAAGGTAAGGCTCGACGCCAAGGTCGAGCACCCGGAAGACGGCGGCCACGGTGTCCTTGGCGTGCACGGTCGAGAAGACCAGGTGCCCGGTCATGGCGGCCTGCATGGCGGTGCGGGCGGTCTCCTCGTCGCGCACCTCGCCCACGAGGATGACGTCGGGGTCTTGCCTCAGCACGCTGCGCAGAAGGCCATGGAAGCCCAGCCCCTGCTTGTCGTCGACGGGGATCTGGGTGACGCCCTCGAGCTTGTACTCGACTGGGTCCTCGATGGTCACCACGTTCTTGCGCTCGCGGTCGATCTCGCGGACGCAGTTGTGCAGGGTTGTGGTCTTGCCGCTGCCGGTGGGCCCGCACACCAGCAGCATGCCCTGGTCCTTGCTCAGCACGCGCTTGATGCGCGGCAGCATGTAGGGCGCCAGGCCAAGATCGTCGACGCTGTGGGGCACGCCCCGGCCGTCGAGCACGCGCATGACCAGCTTCTGCCCGCCCACGGCCGGCGTGAAGCTCACGCGATACTCCACGCGCCGGTCGGCTTCGTCGACGGTGAACAGCGCCGACATCGTGCCGTCGTGGATGGCCTGCTTGCCGGCGACTTCGAGCTCGCAGGCGGTCTTGATGAGGTTGCACGCGAGCGTGCCGACGCTGGCGGGCAGCTCGGCCAGAGGCACCATCTGCCCATCGACGCGCAGACGCGCGTTGTAGGTGTCGCCCCGGGGCTCGACGTGGATGTCGGTGGCGCGGCTCTTGTCGGCGCTCGACAGCAGCAGCCGGACGGCCACCGGGCCGGGGCTCTGGCCTGCCAGCGCGCCGGTGCGCTGGCCCGAGGCGTTGAGGATGGTGATGTCGTCGATCAGCTTGCCGGCGGGGGGCAGGCTCTCGATGGTGCGGCGGATCTCCTTGGCCCACGTCGCGTTGGCCGCCGAGGTGCCGGCTTCCTTCTTCTTACGCGTCGTCCGTGTGACGGTTGCCGTTGCGGAGTCTCCAGGATCACCCTCGGCGTCCTCGGAGTTAGCGTTAGCGGTCGGCACCTCGACCAGGAACTCGTGCCCGCCCACGCGGATGACGTCGCCCTCGTCGATGTAGGTCTGCTGCACCTTCACCTCGTTGACGCGGGTGCCGTTGCGCGAGTCCATGTCGACGACCATGTAGCGGCCGGTCGCGTCGGGGCGGATGGCGCAGTGGTGGCGGCTGGCCTTCTCGTCGGCCAGCCGCACCGTGTTGGAGGGGTGGCGGCCGATGGTGATCTCGCGGCCGTCGAGCGGGTGGGCTCTGCCCTGCCAGCCCATCGGGCGCAGGATGAAGGTGGGGGCTTGGGCGGGCATCGGGTCGGGTGCTCCTCGCTCCCCAGGGGCGGCCCGGCCGAGGGTGCCCGCTCAGGCGGGTGAGGGTGGCGGGCAGGCCAGGTGGGGATAGGGCCAGCGGTGCGGCCCGGTGTCATACCAGTTTACGGCCCGGCGGTTGCAAGAGTGACGCCGATCGGGGTTCGTGTGGTCTTATGGGCCTTTGAGGGAGACAATGGCGGGTGGAACTGCCGCCCATCGAACTCGAGAAGGAGCCGACCCCGCCGCCCTTGCGCGACACGGTCGCCTTCCAGACCTCGGCCGAGGACACGCTGGCGGCGCTGGCCCAAGACCTGACCCTGCAGGCCAACGCGTGCGTGCGAGAGTTTGGCAGCTTCCACCTCGCGCTCTCGGGCGGGACATCCCTCAACATGCTCGAGAGGCTCTGCCGAGAGCTGATGACCGA
>JBITAB010000011.1:0-4926 GCA_044439825.1 Phycisphaerales bacterium JB064
GCCCATGCAAGCCTTTGACACCATCCTCGACGCCATCGGCCGCACCCCGCTCGTGAGGCTCAACAAGGTCGTGCCTCCCGGGGCCGCGACGGTGTACGCCAAGTGCGAGTTCATGAACCCCGCGGGCAGCATCAAGGACCGCATGGCCTGGCACATCATCCGCCGGGCCGAAGAAGAGGGGCTGCTCAAGCCCGGCGGCACCATCGTCGAGAACACCAGCGGCAACACGGGCATGGGCGCCGCCATGGTGGCCGCCGCCCGGGGCTATCGCGCGGTGTTCACGATGCCCGACAAGATGAGCCGCGAGAAGATCGATGGCCTGCGGGCCTTCGGGGCCGAGGTCATCATCACGCCTACCGACGTGCCGGGCGACAGCCCCGATCACTATGTCAATGTCGCCAAGCGCGTGGCGCAGGAGACGCCGGGCGCCTTCTACATGGACCAGTACCACAGCCAGTGGAACATCGAGGCCCACGAGATGAGCACCGGGCCCGAGCTCTATGAGCAGAGCGAGGGCGGGAACGTCGACGCGATCGTCGTCGGCGCGGGCACGGGCGGCACGATCTCGGGCATCGGCCGATACTTCAAGAAGAAGAACGCCAGCACGCTGATCGTGGGTGTCGACCCCCTGGGCAGCGTGCACTACAGCATCTTCAAGACAGGCGAGCCCAGCACGCCCTACGTGTACAAGGTGGAAGGCCTGGGCGAGGACATCGTCTGCCGGGCGTTCGATCCGGGCGTCGTCGACGAGATGCACCAGGTGAGCGACTACGAGTGCTTCACGATGGCCCGCCGGCTGATCCGCGAGGAGGGCCTGTTCTGCGGCGGGTCATCGGGCGGCATGGTGCACATCGCGGTCGAGGTGGCCAAGCGTTTGGGCGAGGGCAAGAGCGTGATCGCGATCTGCCCCGACAGCGGCACGCGCTACGTCACCAAGTATCTCAACGACGAGTGGATGAAGATGCACGGCTTCCTCGAGAAGCCGCGCGGGCTGGGCGTCATCGCCGATCTCATCGCCACTCAACAGAACGGGGCGACCAAGGTCATCAGCGTGCACGAGGACAAGTCGCTGCGCGACGTGATCGACCTGATGCGCCGCCACGGCATCAGCCAGGTGCCCGTGACCGACGACGACGGCAAGCCGCTGGGCATGGTGCACGAGATCGACATCCTCCGCGGGCTGCAGCGCGACGAGGTGAACAGCGACTCGCCCGTCAAGTCCATCGAGACCCAGATCGGCGGCATCCTGGCGCCCTCGGCACGCGTCGAGGAGCTCTATGGCGTGTTCGGCGCCCAGCAGGCGGCCATCGTGGTGAGCGAGGGCCGCATCGTCGGCGTGCTCAGCGAGATCGACCTGATCGAGCACCTGGCCCGCGTGGGCGGCATGGGCGGCAACGGCGCGCTCAACGGCCTGCAACCCGCGGGTGTGTGATGCCCTGCCATGGCCATCACCGACGCGAAGGTCGATGACGAACGCGGGCGGCGCGTTACCGTGATGCGGGCGATGTGGCCCGCGCCGCGATGGCCGTGGAACGTGCCCGACTACCGATGTCTCAGCCCTCGCATCCGTCGGTCGATGGTGTACGCGGGCTTGCTCGAGATCATCTTCCTGGGCTCGGCTGTCCTCGCGGGCATGCTGGCCTTCACGACCGACAGCCGTGCCGGTGCGTTCACCGTCTTGAGCGTGATGGCGGCCTCGTTCCTGGGCTGGTTCATCGTCAACCAGGTGTACCACTGGGCGTGGACGGGCCGTGGTCGGCGCTTCGCGGCCCGCGCGTTGGCGGCGCACGGCACCTGCCCGTGCTGCGAGTATGGCATCGCCGGCGTGCGGCGAGACGGCGATGGGCTGACGACCTGCCCCGAGTGCGCCAGCGCGTGGCGGGTGGGCGCCATCGCGGCCTGCGGATGGTGCGAGTACAGCCTGATGGGCGCCACACTGGACGAGCGGGGCGTGATGCGATGCCCCGAGTGCGGCTGGGTGTGGGACTCTCGGGAGCGGGTCTGAGGCCAGCGTGTCAGAAGGCTCGCAAGGGGATGTAAATTCTCTTGCATCGGGCCTTCCTTTCGGCGACAATGGCGTGGTCCGCCGGCAGCCCGTTGACCCGCCAGCCGATCCGCCAGCCAACCCGAAGGAGCCCACATGCGTGCCATGCTTGCCAGCGTTTGCGCTATGCCCTGCGTGCTTGTCGCCACCATGCCCACCCTGGCCCAGGAGCCCATCGAGCCGTTGTTCGTGCCGGTGGGCGTCGAGAGCGGGCTGGTGTGGGGCGGAGACCCCAGCGCCCGGCCGGCCGACGAGATGGGCCGGGTGGCGATCTATGGGCACACGGTCGAGGTCAATGGCAGCGCGTGGATGCGCGTGGACTTCGGATCGGTCGAGCTGGGCGACGCGCCGGCAGGCGGTCCCCCCACCATCGTCCGGCTCACCAGCCTGCGCGACGGGGCCGAGCAGCGGCTCGAGGCCCGCCACTTCGAGCAGTGGCGCCGCATGTCGGCGTTCTTCAACGGCGGCGCGGTTCGCGTCGAGATCCTGAGCGATCCGATGGCCGAGCCGAGTTCGATCACCATCGACCGCGTGCTGGTGCAACCGGGCTATGTGCTTCCACTGGACCCGGGCCTGGGCGACAGCATCTGCGGCACGACCGACGACCGCCAGCTCTCCGATGATCCTCGCGTCGCCCGCGGCTGGAGCGCCTCGGGCAGCGCCAACTGCACGGCCTGGATCATCACCGACTGCATGAAGTGCGTGCTGGCGGCGGGCCACTGCGCGTTCGTGCAGGTGCACTTTAACAACCCGCTATCCACGCCCGGCGGCGTGCCCGTGATGCCGCACCCCGACGACCAGTATGCCATCGACCTGACCAGCGAGCAAGAGCAGGCCAGCGGCGTGGGGCAGGATTGGTATTACGCCGGCGCGTTCGCCAATCCCAATACCGGGCTCACGCCCTTCGAGGCCCAGGGCGATGGCTTCGACCTCGCCACGAGCATCCCGGCCGTCACGGGCCAGGCGATCCGCGTCACGGGGCACGGCATCACGAGCGCGCCGGTCGATCCCACGTGGTTCCGCGCCCAGAAGACGCACACGGGCCCGTTCGTCGAGTTTACCGGCTCGTCGCTGCGCTACGCCATGGACACCACCAGCGGCAACAGCGGCTCGCCGGTGATCGACGAGACCAGCGGCGAGGCCATCGGCATCCACACGCACGGCGGCTGCTCGGCGGACGGTGGCGCCAACGCGGGCACGGCCGTGACATACACCGCGCTGCAGAACGCGCTGGCGGCGCCGCGCGGCGTGTGCGCCAACCCGTGCCCGGCCGACCTCACCTGCGACGGCGAGCTGAACATCTTCGACTTCCTGGAGTTCTCCAACTACTTCGCGACGGGTGATGCGCGGGCCGACCTGGACGGCGACGGCCAGCTCACGCTGCTGGATTTCCTCGCGTACCAGAACGACTTTGCCATGGGCTGCCCGTAAGAATGGGCGATGGGTTTTGGCGGGACTGACAGGCAGCAGGGCATCGATCAGCGCGGCAGGCCGTGCGGGCTCGTGCTCGACCTGCGGCACCCGCCCTCGATCTTCCCGATGCGCCGGCCCGACGTGCCGCTGGGCCGGCCCACCGTGCTGCGGCTGCGCATCGCGCTGGGGCTGACGATCGCGGCCCTGCTCCTGCTCACGCTGCTCGTGCCGCTGACGATCTTCGGCGTGCGGGGCACGATCCGGCCCTGGCTGGGCACGGCGCTGTTCTATGGCTTCCTGGGCATGAGCGGGCTGTTCATCGCCGCACGCGTGGCCACGGTCGTGTCGCGCGCCCACTGGAGATCGGAGGGACGCACCCGCGCGGCGATGCTGCTGGCCGCACGCGGCCAGTGCGCCGCGTGCGGCGGCTGGCTGCTGACGACCGCGCGCGATGCCGACGGGCTCACGACGTGCCCGGGCTGCAGCGCGGCGTGGAAGGTGGGCAACGAGGGCGGCTGCCCCGGCTGCGGCTACGACATGAGCCAGGTGCCCGCGACGGCCGGGCCGCTGGCGATCTGCCCCGAGTGCGCGACGCTCAGCGCGGCGACGAGCACCTGAACACCCTCCGTGGCACGGTGATCAATCGTCCCCGGCTTCTTTGGCCTCTTGCCGCTCGATGCCGATGGGCCCCTTGAACGTGAGCGTGCGGTAGGGGAAGGGGATCTCGATGCCCGCGGTGTCGAGGGCGCGCTTGATGGCGGCGACCACCTCGTCGCGCGAGCGGCGCTGCTCGAGCGGGGTCGAGCCGGTCCACCAGGCGACCTCGAAGTCGATGCTGCTGCTGGCGAACTCGCGCGCGAAGACCTGGACCTCCTCGGTGGTCGACACCGTCTCGCACGCGGATACCGCCTCGTGGATGACCGTGCGGGCCTCGTCGACGTCCTCGCCATAGGCCACGCCCGCGATGACCTCGATGCGTCGCCTGGGCTTGCTGGTCAGGACCTCGACGGGGTTCTTGTAGATGTCGACGTTGGGCACGACCACCAGCTCGCCGCGCACGGTGCGCAGCAGGGTGTTGCGGACGGTCACGTCCACCACGCGGCCCTCGATGCCGTTGCACTCGATCCAGTCGCCGTTCTCGAAGGGGAAGCGCCACAGGATGAGCACGCCGGCGAAGAAGTTCTCGAAGATGTCCTTGAAGGCCAGGCCGATGGCGATCGAGCCGATGCCCAGGGCCGCCAGCGCCTTGGTGGGCGTGAGCCCGGGGAACATCACCATCGCCGCCAGCATGAGCCCCACGACCCACACGCCGATGACGATGAACCGCGTGATGAGCTCCTTGAGCGAGCCGCGCATCTTGACGCCGCGGAGCATCCGCCGCCCGATGGCCCGCGCCGCCAGCCCGGCCACCACCGTCAGCAGCACGATGACCAGGCCGGCGCCGATCTGCGGCAGGTGGGCCAGGAAGT
>JBITAB010000012.1:0-4869 GCA_044439825.1 Phycisphaerales bacterium JB064
TGGGTGAAGGCGGTGACCTTCACGATGGGGTAGCGATCGGGCATCGAGTAGAAGCCCGTGTGGTCGCCGAAGGGGCCTTCGAAGACGGCGCCGGGGCCTAAGGGCTCGTCGGTTTCGCGCGGGTCCCAACCGGGATAGCCGGCCTCGGTGCTGACCAGGCCCTCGATGACCATCTCCGCATCGGCGGGCACCCACAGCGGCACGGACTTAGCCCGGCACATGCGGATGCCCTTGCCATTCAGGAAGCCAGCCATGAGCAGCTCACTGATGCCCGGCGGCAGCGGCGCGGTGGCGGCATACGGCAGCACGCTCGGCCCGCCCAGCGCGATCGCGACCGGCATGGGCTGGCCCAGCTTCTTCCAGCTGCGCCAGTGGGCGGCGCCGTCGTGGTGAAGGTGCCAGTGCATGGCCACGCGGTCCTTACCCAGCAGTTGCACGCGGTACATGCCGATGTTGTGGCTCGCGGGGCGCTTCTCGTTGCGGTCGTCGGCATGGATGGTGTGGATGCCGGCGAGGGTGATGTAGCGGCCGCGGTACTTGGCGTTCCACTCGTCATCGGGAATGTCGGGGTGGCCGAAGCCACCCCCTTCCGACAACACGCCGTCGTTGATGCCAGCCGGGTAGCCCACGGCCTCGAAGTCGCCATCGAGCGGCCAGCAGCGGAGCATGGGCAGGCGGGTGAGGTCGATGTCTTTGCCCGTGCGCACAACCTGCTGGCAGGGGCCCGCGCCCTTCAGGCGCTTGGGGCCGATCTTCAGGAGTGGGGCGAACTGCCTCGCCTTCTGCAGCGCCTCGCTCAATGAGCGTGGGGGCTGGGGCTTGGTGAGCTCGGCGATCTTCGCGGCGATCGCTTCGAGGCCCTTGTCGCCCAGCGCCATCTCCATGCGGCGATAGCTGCCGAAGGCGTTGATGAGGACGGGGAAGTCGGCGCCCTCGGGTTTGTTAAACAGCAGGGCCGGGCCGCCGCGATCGTGGAAGCGTGGGTCGTTCTCCTGCGTCGCCTTCGCGCAGGAACTCGGCGCTTTGGCCTTGCTGGCCTGGTGGGCGAGTTCGGCGATGTCGTGCACGGGCGAGGCGGGCTCGCGTATATCGAGCAGTTCCCCGGCGCCGCGGAGAGCATCAACGAAACTGCGGAGGTCGGGGTACATACCCTCAACCCTATGTCGACCAAGCCCCCCACTCGTGGCGTTGACGGGGAGCCCCGCGTGCTGCACCCGTGGGACGAGCTCGCCCGGATGGACAGCCCGCCCTCGGCCTTCGCCTGCGCCAACACGCGGGATTGGCCCGGGTACTTCAAGGCCGTCGCGGGGAAGGAGCCACGCGAGACGCTGGTCAAGGCGTTGGAGCTGTTCAGGACGCCCGGCTTTGCGATCGACCTCGGCTGCGGCGAGGGGCGGGACACGGTCGAACTGCTTGCCAGGGGCTGGCGGGTGCTGGCCATCGACGGACACGAGATGGCCGTGGGTCTGACGGCCCACCATCCCCGGCTGCCGGCCGACGCGCGCGAGCGGCTGGAGATACGCCACGCCGAGATGGAATCGGTCGAGTTGCCGTCGTGCGACCTGCTCAACGCCAGCTTCAGCCTGCCGTTCTGCAGGCCCGAGAACTTCGATGCGCTGTGGGACCGCATCCACGCCTCGATCCGCCCCGGCGGCGTGTTCGCGGGCCAGCTCTTTGGTGATCGCGATACGTGGGCCAGCCTGCCCGACCGCAGCCACCAGAGCCGGCGGAAGGTGGGCGAGATGTTCCGCGGCCGGTACAAGCTCGAGCACTTCCAGGAGGTCGAGAGCGACGGCCAGGACGCCCGCGGCAACGCCAAGCACTGGCACGTGTTCCACATCGTCGCACGGCGATGCCCGGACGGCACGCGGAGCGATGCAAGAGGGAACGCCCAAGCCCCAACAAGCCAAGCGAAGGGGAGCTGCCCATGAGCGAAGCGGTGGTCTCGGTAAAGGCCCTTGAAAAGACCTATGGCGGGTTTGGCAAGAAGGTGCACGCCCTGCGTGGCGTGACCATGGACGTGCCCAAAGGATCGATCTTCGGGCTGCTCGGGCCCAATGGGGCCGGCAAGAGCACGCTGGTCAAGATCCTGATCACGGCCGTCAAGCGGACCGGCGGCAGCGGCACCGTGCTGGGCCAGCCCATCGGCCGCAAGGACGCCTTGACGCGCGTGGGCTATCTGCCCGAGCACCACAACCTGCCAAAGCACCTGACGGGGCGGCAGGTGATCGAGTTCTTCGGCGCGATGAGCAAGATGCCAAAGGCCGATCGCCGCAGGCGGGCCGACGAATTGCTCGACCTGGTGCGCATGCGTGAATGGGACAAGAAGAAGGTGGGCGGCTACTCCAAGGGCATGCGCCAGCGCATCGGCATCGCCCAGGCCCTGGTGAGCGACCCGGACCTTGTCATCCTCGATGAGCCTACCGACGGCGTCGACCCCGCGGGCCGGCGCGATATCCGCCTCATGCTCCAGCACATGCGCGACGAGGGGCGGACGGTGTTCATCAACAGCCACCTGCTGGGCGAGCTCGAGCAGGTGTGCGACGCGGTGGCCATCATGCACAAGGGCAAGGTGGTCTCGATGGGCTCCATCGAGCAGCTCACCCACGGCATGCTGCGATACGAGATCGAGGTGGATCGGCCCGAGCCGATGGCCCTGGTGCGCAGCCTGATCGGCGAGCCGGGCAAGCTGCGGACGGGCGAGACCATCGAGGCGAGCGCGAATCGCCTAGTCGTGGGAACGACCGAGGCCGCGGCCATCCAGCCCGTGCTCGACGCCGTGCGCGCGGGCGGGGGGATGATCCGCGAGGTGCGCACGCACCGGCCATCTCTGGAAGACCTGTTCATGCAGGCCGTGGAAGAGGACGACAGCCCGGGCGCCGCTCGCGTGAGCAAGCACGAAGGCAAGCATGCAGACGAGGGGGTGCGGCCATGATGACCCAGACCATCGCGCTGCTGGTGGATGCGTATCGCGAGCTGTGCGCCAAGAAGCTGTTCTGGATCACGATGATCCTGAGCGTGCTGGTGGTGCTCATCTTCGCCATGGTGGGGATCAACACGGAGGGCATGACCTTTCTTACGTGGCAGCTGCCCGCCGACTTCAACGGCGTCACGATCACCAGCGAGACCATGTCTCCCGGGCTGCTCTATCGCACGATGTTCGCGAGCCTGGCGGTGCCGATCTGGCTGAGCTGGGTGGCGGTGATCCTCGGGCTGATCTCGACGGCCGGCATGATCCCCGACCTGATCCAGGGCGGCACCATCGAGAGCACGCTCAGCCGACCCATCGGCCGCGTGCGTCTGCTGCTGACCAAGTTCGTCGGCGGGCTGCTCTTCATGACGCTGCAGGTGTTCGTGTTCAGCCTGCTGGTCTTCCTGGTCATCGGCATCCGAGGCAAGTCGTGGGCGCCCGAGGTGTTCATCGCCGTGCCTGTGGTGGTAGCGATGTTCAGCTATCTGTTCGCCGTGTGCGTGCTGCTAGGGCTGGTGACACGATCGACCATCGCGGCACTGCTGCTGACGCTGCTGTTCTGGATGATCGTGTTCGTGGTCAACACGGGCGACGGCATCGCGGTATCGATCCACGAGCGCATCAAGGCCGAGCAGCGCGTCGAGATCGCCCGCGTGGAACGCATGGAACGCAACGGCACGCTGCTGCTGCTCGAGCAAACCAACGACGAGCGTGAGCTCGACGGCTTGCCGCCCCTGGAAGGGCTCGAGACCGCCCCAACCGAGCAGCAGCTCAATGAGCTGGACCTCCGCCTGCCGGCCGCACGCGTGCGCGTGGAGGAACTCGAGCAGAGCGAGCAGCTGGCCGACACGTGGCGTTCGCTGATCTACCTTGGCAAGTCCATCCTGCCGAAGACACAGGAGACCATCGGCCTGCTCGAGCGTTGGACGGTCGATCGCGAGGCGCTGCAATCGCTCGGCGGCACGCCCGAGGACGAGGACCGCCGCATCCAGCGCGAGGCCCAGCAGGCGACGGCCGACGCCATCGGCAACCGCCCGCTGTGGTGGGTGCTGGGCACGAGCTTCTTCTACGAGGCCTTCGTGCTGGGGCTGGCTGCGGTGATCTTCAAGCGGCGGGATTTTTAAGAGTTCGCGAAGGGCTCGCGGAGAATCGGCATCGCCAATACCCTCGGCGATGCTCAAGACCACCGCCCTGTGCACGCTGCTCGCCGCTTCCGCGTTCGCCCACGCCCAGCTGCGCGTGGGCATCTGGAACATCACGCACTACGACGGCGAGCCCGAGCTCGACCAGGTGTTCCGCACGGCCATCTTCGACGAGTTCGAGGGCCGCAGCTTCAGGCCCGACGTGCTGATGATCCAGGAGATCAACGCGGCCGGCTCGACGCTGCGATTCCTCGACGTGCTCAACAGCGACCCGCGTGGCGGGCAGGACTGGGCGCGGGCCCAGTTCTTCGATGGGCCCTGGCGGACCGATACCGCCGTGTATTACCGCACGAGCAAGGTCAGCCGTGCGACGGGCGTGCTGGTCTCCGAGGGCTCGGGCAGCACGCCCCCCGCCCACCCGAGGCATCTGACGCGATACACGCTCGAGCTCGTGGGCTATCAGGACGCCGCGACGCAACTGGTCGTGTACAACACGCACATGCAGGCGGGCAGCACGCCGGCGGACGAGGTGCGGCGGCACGACGAGGCCGTCGCGTTCCGGGCCGATGCCGAACTGCTGCCCGAGGGCACGAACTTCCTCATCGGCGGCGACCTGAACGTGAAGCGAGCAACCGAGCCGCTGTACATCGAGCTGACCGAGGACCGCGCGAACAACCACGGCCGTGTCTTCGACCCCATCGCCTCGCCCGGCTCGTGGGTGAACAACCGCGCGTTCGTGTTCATCCACAGCCAGGA
>JBITAB010000013.1:0-1614 GCA_044439825.1 Phycisphaerales bacterium JB064
GCCTGCTGCTGGGGCTGCGGCCGCGGCATGGGCTTGCGCGTCGTGCCGGCGGTGGGGGCGCTGCTCGGGGCTGGCTTGGCGGGTGTCGATGCCGCGGGCTTGGCGCTCGCGCCTCCCGAGGCCGAGAACGCGTTGAGGTCCTTCTCGAGCACGCGGCCGCCGATGCCGCTACCCGGTACGGCGTTGATGTCGATGCCCATCTCGCGAGCCTTGCGACGCACGGCCGGGGTCGCGAGGGCCTTGCCCTCTTGCCTGGTCAGCCCGGGCGTCTCGGCGCTCATCTTGCCGACCACCGTGCCGTCGTCCTCGCGTGCGGCGGGCGCGGCCTTGCCGTTGTCGGCCTTGGGCTTTGGCGATGCTGCTTCACCGCTCGCACCGACGAAGCTGACGAAGGGCTCGCCCACCTTCATCGTGTCGCCGTCCTTGCCGTGCAGCGTCTTGATGGTGCCGGCGCGTGGCGAGGGGATCTCGGTGAGGGCCTTGTCGGTCTCCACCTCGGCGAGGTTCTGCTGCTCCTCGACGGTGTCGCCTTCCTTCACCAGCCACTTGATGAGCTCGGCCTCTTGCAGGCCCTCGCCGATGTCGGGCAGGAGGAAGATGTTGGGATCGGAAGAGACTTTGCCGGCCATGGGAATCCTCGATTGGTCTGCGATCGGTTCGGCGAGCGAGGCGCGTCTAGCGGCCCCTGGACTAGTAGGCGAGCACCTGCTCGATGGCCTCCTTGATGCGGGGCGCCTCGGGCAGATAGTTGTTCTCGAGCTTGTAATACGGCATGACGGTATCGAAGCCGGTGACGCGCTGGACGGGAGCCTCCAGGTGCAGGAAGCACTTCTCCTGAAGGATCGTCGCGATCTCGGCGCCCATGCCGGCCGTGCGGGCCGCCTCGTGCACCACGACGCAGCGGCCGGTCTTCATCACGCTCTCGACGATGGTGTCTTCGTCCATCGGGTAGATGGTGCGCATGTCGATCAGCTCGACGCTGACGTCCTCGGGCAGCTCGTCGAGCGCGGCCAGCGCCTGGAAGACCGTGGCGCCCCAGGTGATGACGGTGACGTCCTCGCCCTCGCTGACCACCTTGGCCTTGCCGATCTCGACGGTGTAATCGTCCTCGGGCACCTCTTCCTTGTAGCTGCGATACACGCGCTTGGGCTCGAAGAAGATCACCGGGTCGGGGTCGCGGATGGCCGCCAGCAGCAGGCCCTTGGCGTCATACGGCGTGCTGGGCATGAGCACCTTGATGCCCACGTGGTGGCTGTAGATCGCCTCGGGCGAATCGCTGTGGAGCTCGGGCGCGTGGATGCCGCCGCCCACGGGCACGCGCACGGTCATCGGCACCGTGACGGCCCCGCGGGTACGCGTGCGCATGCGGCCCGCGTGGTGCACGATCTGGTCATAGGCCGGCCCGAGGAAGCCCTCGAACTGGATCTCGGGCACCGGCCGCATGCCGTTGATGGCAAGCCCGATGCTGGTGCCGAGGATGCCGCTCTCGGCCAGCGGCGTGTCGACCACACGGTCCTCGCCGAAGCGCTTCTGCAGGCCGTCGGTCACGCGGAAGACGCCGCCGTTGAGGCCCACGTCTTCGCCCAGGACGACCACGCGATCGTCGCGCTCCAT
>JBITAB010000013.1:1714-4857 GCA_044439825.1 Phycisphaerales bacterium JB064
GCGTCGTCGGCGGTGGTGTGGTCGGCCAGGCGATAGGTCACCGCCTCGATGAACGAAGGCCCCTGACCCTTGCGGGCCCGGTCGTGGGCCTCCTTGGTGGCCAGGTACACCGCGAACAGGTCGTTGCCGTCCACCTGGATCGTCGGGATGCCATACGCCAGGGCCTTCTGTGCGAAGGTCTCGGACGCGGTCTGCTTCTCGCGCGGCACGCTGATGGCCCAGGAGTTGTTCTGGCAGACGAAGATCACCGGCGCCTTCAGCACGCCCGCGAAGTTGGCCGCCTCGTGGAAGTCGCCCTCGCTCGTGGCGCCATCGCCGAAGTAGGTCAGCGCGACGCTGTCCTCCTTGCGGATCTTGGCCGCCCAGGCGATGCCCGTGGCGTGCAGCATGTGCGTGCCGATGGGGACGCTCAGCGGCGTGATCTTGACGCCCTCGGGGATCTTGCTGCCCCGCTCGTCGCCCATCCAATAGGCCAGGACATAGTGCATGGGCAGCCCGTGCATGAACAGGGCGGCATTCTCGCGATAGGCCGAGACCAGCCAGTCCTGCCCCTTGCGGGCGGCCAGGGCGCTGCCGATGGCCACGGCCTCCTGGCCCTTGTTCTGGGGAAAGGTGCCCATGCGGCCCGAACGCTGCAGGCGGAAGGCCACCTCGTCGTACTGGCGGCACACGGTCATGTGCTCATAGCACTGCTGCACCTGCTCGTCGCTGAGCAGGTCCTTGCCAAGCTTGTTGTCAAGCTTGCCGTTCTCGTCTAGCACGCTGATGTGCTCGATCTGGGTCTTGTAGGCGACCGTGCGGGGCATGGGGCCTCCCTTACAGAGGGTAAAAGCGGGTCGATGGCTCTCGGGGCCAAAAGGCCGAGCGCACCATAGCCGTCGGCCCCCCCGTCAACTTGAGTGGGGGTCGGCGGCACGCTGCGTGCTCCGCCGGGAATGCTTCGAACGCCGGACTTTAGGTCGCCGCGCCGGCGTGGGCCTGCAGCCCGATGGTCTGGGCCGCGTTGTCGCCGGGGAACTGCTTGATGGCGTCCTGGTTGGGATGGCGGCCCGTCCCACGCTGTTCGGTCGGCGTGCGTTCGGGGATGATGAACAGGTCGGCCGGCAGCGTCGAGTTGTGGGCCATGGCCGCCTCGGCCGCCGCGAACAGCGTGTCGTCGGCGTTCTCGTACAGCTCCCGCCAGTTGGCCTGGATCCATCCCTCGGCCAGGTCGAAGAAGTGCATCGCCGCCGTCTTGCGACGCTCCATCTCCGGGCCGGTCAGCCCATCGCGGATGTCCTTGTCCAGCCGGCTGAGCGTGCAGGCGAAGGCGTGCAGGTAGATCGCGTTCAACGCGATGCGGCTCTGGGGCACCTGGCGGCTGACCAGCTCGGCGTCGTAACGCTTGCTGGTCATCTTGAACTGGTGGCTGTGCTCGCGGATGAGCTTGGCCAGGCGGTCGGCCTGCCCGCGCAGGCTCGCGTGCACCTTGTTGATCTTGGGCGCGGCCGGGCGGATGCCCAGGAACACCTGGGCCCCAAGCGGCACGGCGGCCTTGAGGGTCTTGGGCTGCATCAGGTTGGGAATGATGCGACTGAGGTTCTGGCCAAAGCCCTCATCCTTGTCCCAGTCGACCTTCAGCTTGATGCCCAGCATGGCCTCGCCAAGCTGCTTGCCGCCATAGCCGAAGATGAACGACCACATGAGGTCGTTGCTGCCCTCGACGATGATGTTGATGCGGCTGTCGCGGAAGATCCGCTCGATCTCGTTCTCGGTCATGTAGCTCTCGCCGCCCATGATCTGGACGGCGTCGTTGACCACGCGCCAGCCCATCTCCGAGCAGAAGACCTTGCAGATGGCCGTCTCGACCATGATGTCCTCGTCGTGGCGGTCGAGCATGCCGGTGGTCATGTACAGCACCGAGTCCATCGCGTAGCTGAGCGCGCTCATGTGCGCGATGCGCTGCTTGACCAAGTCCTTGTCGGCCAGGGGGGCCTGGAACTGGTATCGCGTCTGGCCCCAGCGGATGGCCTGCTCCATGGCCCGCTTGGCCCCGCCCAGCATGCCCGCGCTCAGCGTGCAGCGGCCATAGTTCAGGCACGTCAGCGCGACGTTCAGCCCGCGGCCTTCCTTGTGCAGCAGGTTCTGCTTGGGGACCTTCACGTCCTTGAAGCGGATGCGGGCCTGCCACGTGCCGCGGATGCCGCACTTGCTGCGGTTCTTCTGGTAGATGTCGATGCCCGGCATGTCCGGGTGGCAGACGAGCGCCGTCACCTTGTCCTTGCCGTCGATCTTCTGCTTGCACATCACGGTGAACAGGCCGCTGATGGCGCCGCTGGTGGCCCACTTCTTCTCGCCGTTCAGGATGTAGTGCTCGCCGTCCTCGGAGACCTCGCAACGGGTCTCCTGGCCGCCGGCGTCGCAGCCCACGTTGGGCTCGCTCAGGCAGAAGGCGCTCAGCCACTCATTGGCCAGCTTGGGCAGCCAGCGCTGCTTCTGCTCGTCGCTGCCGAAGAGCATGACCGCCTTGCAGCCGATCGACTGGTGGGCGCTGACGAGCACGGCCGTCGAGCCGCAGTACTTGCCGATGGTCTCCAGCACGCGGTTGTAGCTGGTGATGCCCATGCCCAGCCCGCCGAACTCCTTGGGGATGGTCATGCCCAGGACGCCAAGCGAGAACAGCTTGTCGATCACCCAGCGGGGGATCTCCTGCTCCTGGTCGATGGCGATCGAGGGGTGTTCGTTCTTGAGATAGTCCTCGACCCTGGCCACCAGGGCATCGCACTCGGCCTTCTCGTCCGCCGGCTGCTGGGGGTAGGGCAGCATGAGGTCTTCCCGGAAGCGGCCCCAGAACAGGTTCTTGGCGAAGCCCATCGACTCGGGCTCGGCCCCCAGGAGCTCCTCGGCCTCGGCCAGCATCTTGCGGTCGGCCTCGGATACGCCCTTCATGTTCTTCAGGTCGGCCATGGGAAAAGCTCCTCTCGTCGTGGGCTCGCGTGCGGGCAGGGGGGACTGGGCAACGGGCAATGGCTCGCGGGATGGACAGCAAGCGGCCGTGGCTGGCCCGTTGCCCATTGCCCAGTCCCCATTGCCTCCCTCAACTGCATTATTGAAGCCACCGCCCCCAAAGTCCCCCCCGTCCGGCCTCCTTTCGGCAGGCCCGA
>JBITAB010000014.1:0-4852 GCA_044439825.1 Phycisphaerales bacterium JB064
GCGAGCTGACCCTGGCGGCCACCGACGGCGAGATCGGCCTGCGCCTGCGCACCGCGCGCGTCGACGTGCAGGACCAGGGCGAGGCCCTCGTGCCCGCCGACAAGCTCAAGCAGATCGTCGCCGCCGAAGACCACGAGCCCACGCTGACGCTCGAGGGCGAGGACCGCACGCTGCACGTGAAGGGCGAGGACGCGTCGTACACGCTGCTGGGCTATGAGCCCAACGACCTGCCGCGCGTGGCCGACCGCAGCGACTTCGGCGCCCAGGGCCTCAAGGCTCGCTTCGACTTCCCCAGCGACATGCTGGGCGACATGATCGGCATGACGCTCTTTGCCACCGCCCGCGAGACCACGCGATACGCGATCAACGGCGTGCTCATGCGCCGCCGCGGCAAGACGCTGGAGATGGTCGCCACCGATGGCCGCCGCCTGGCCATGGCCCGCGGCACCGTGCCCGGCGCCAGCAAGGACGACGACGACGTCTCGTGCATCATCCCCACCAAGGCGCTCTCGCTGCTGCAGCGCCTGGTCGACAGCGAGGACGAGTCGGTGACGGTGGCCATCGGCGACCAGAAGGCGCTCTTCGCGCTCGGCGGCGGCGATGACGGCGTGCCCCGCGCCGTGCTCTCGACCTCTCTGGTGGACGGCCAGTTCCCGCCCTATGAAGAGGCCATCCCCAGCGACCACACCGTCAAGGCCAGCTTCGACAAGGACCTGCTCTACAGCGCCGTCCGCCGGGCCGCCCTGCTCACCAACGAGGAGAGCAAGGGCGTGCGCCTGGCCTTCCGCGGCGAGCACAAGCAGCTCGAGCTCTCGAGCCACGCCCCGGAGATGGGCGAGGCCCGCGTGAACGTCGAGCTCAAGGGCTACGACGGCGCCGACGTCGAGATCGGCTTCAACCCCGGCTTCATCACCGACGCCCTGCGCGTCATGCACGACCCCGAGGTGACCATGGAGCTCAAGGACGGCCGCCACGCGGGCGTGATCCGGGCTTCTGGGAATGGGTTCTTGTATGTGGTGATGCCGGTGACGATCTGAGCCGTCTGGCCAACGCCACAGCCCACAAAACCCAAAGAACTTTTGGATGACACCTTGACATTTAAAGCAAATAGCGTTTTGCTTTAAATCATGGGCCCAGATTCAAAGCGGGATTCCAAACCACCTTCAAATCCGCCGTGGGACCTGAAAGCCAGGTTCTCGGACGCAAGCCCGGGTAGGCTTATGCCCGTGACCATGCGCAAGCCCGCGGTGGGGGCGTCGGGCCGCGGCCAGTGGCAGGACGTGGAGACCTGGGCCTTCGTGCCCGATGACCTGCCGCCGGGGCTCGATTGGAAGGCCATCAAGGGCGAGCTGTTCGAGGAGTTTGCCGGCGCCCACGCGGCACTGGGCCGGGTGAACGGGCTGGTGCACGCGGTGCCGAATCCCGAGATCCTGCGTCAGGCGCTCTGGCTGCGCGAGGCGCGGCTGAGCTCGAAGATCGAGGGCATCAGCACCACCGCGCTGGACATGGTGCTCGCGGGCGAAGAGGGCGGCAAGGCCAACCCCGGGCGCGAGGCGCTCAACGCCGTGCGCGCGGTGCAACTGGGCATCGAGAGCGGCAAGCCCTACAGCGCCGCGCTCATCCGCGAGATGCACCAGGAATTGCTCGAGGGCGTGCGCGGCGAGGAGCTGCGCCCGGGCGAGTTCCGTGACGTGCCGGTGTACATCGGCGCGGCGGGCCGGCCCGATCGGGCCCGCTTCGTGCCGCCGGCCGATGGTGAGACGGTCACGCGCTGCATGGCGGCGCTCGAGCATTTCGTGAACAGCGCGTGGAGTGACATACCGCTGCTGGCGCAGGTGGCGCTCGCGCATTACCAGTTCGAGGCGGTACACCCGTTCAGGGACGGCAACGGACGCATCGGCCGTGCGCTGATCCTCCACCAGTTGTGCGCGCTGGGGTTGCTCGACATGCCCATCGTCTCGCCCAGTGGGTACTTCCAGCGGCATCGCAAGGCGTACGTCGATGGGCTGCTTGCCGTCAGCGAGCGCGGCGAGTGGGTCGAGTGGCTGCGGATGTTCGTCGTGGCGGTGGCCGAAGAGGCGGTGTCGACACGGCTGCTGGCAGAACGCATCGTGTCGGCCCATGCGCAGTACACCGAGAAGCTGCGCGACCACGCGGCGGCCGGGCGCTTACTGCGGTTGCTGGATCACGTGTTCGGCTGGCCGCTGGTGACCGCGACGAGCGCCGCGAAGGTGCTCGAGGTGACCGACCCCACGGCACGCAAGGACATCGCGCTGTTCGAGGATCTTGGCATCCTCGCGCGCACCGACGACAGCAGCTATGGCAAGACGTGGTATGCGCCGGCCGTGCTCGACGTGGCCGAGGCGGAGTACGCCGAGTTTCCGGAGTGAATCAGGATTCGGCGTTGCCCCGGTCCTCCCAGCGCGTCTTGAGCTGGTGCTCGACGCCGAGCAAGTCCAGCACCTTGCCCGCCATGAAGTCGATGACCTCGCCGATGGTGGTGGGCAAGAGGTAGAGGCCCGGGTTGGTCGGGCAGATGGTGGCGCCGGCCAGCGCGAGGGTGCGCATGTTCTCGATGTCGATGAGGTTCAGCGGCGTCTCGCGGTGGCAGATGATGAGCGGGCGGCGCTCCTTGAGCGTCACCATCGCGGCGCGCGTCAGCAGGTTGCTGCCCGAGCCGGTCGCCATCGCGCCCAGGCTGGTGCTCGAGCAGGGGACCACCGCCATGCCGTGATGGCGGAAGCTGCCGCTGGCGATGACGGCGCCCACGTCCTTGTTGGGGTGGCAGGTCAGGCGGGCCCGCATGTCGGCCGCGGCGGCGTGCTGGGTGAGGTGGGGCAGCATCTCGTCGAAGGAAACGCCCTTGATGCCCGATTCGTCGGCCAGCAGGCGGCGGCCGTACTCGCTGACTACCAGATGCACGGCCGCGCCGGCCAGCAGGAGCTGCTCGAGCGTGCGCAGGGCGTACCACGCGCCCGAGGCCCCAGAGACGCCCAGCACGAAGGTCTTGCCCCGGGCGGCGTCGGTCGCGGGCTCGTCGGGCCGCGCATGTGGGAATGTGGGTGGGAAGGTGGGCAAAGCGGGGGCTCCCAAAAGGATAAAGCTGTGGTAGGCCGAATAGACTGTCGGCCTCAGGACGGGCCTGTGTGAAGGAAAGACCCAGGGATTGATAGCCCCAGCGGATGGAGGGCATCGTGGCAGGACGAGCACGAGTCGGGCAAGCGAGGACGCGGCGCGGGTTGGCGATGGCTGGGCTGAAGATCGGCCTGGCGGTGGGGCTGATGGCGGCCCTACCGGGCTGCGCGGGGTGGAATACCTGGCCGCCGGTGGACCCCGGCGACAGCATCCCCACGCGCGATGACGCGGCCGTCAGCCAGACCATGACCGCCGCCCTGGCCCGCGTGATCGCCGACTATCCGCCCCGTGGCAGCCAGAACCAGACGGTGGCCATCAACCTGCCCGAGCCGCTGGTCGGCCAGGCCGTCTATCGCCGCGTGGCCCGCGATGTCGAGCGTGAGATCAGCGGCGATCGCGTGGTCAAGCCGCTCGACGAGGCCTCGATGGGCCTGCCCATCTACCACGTCGCGGGCGTGCGGATCCGCACGAACCGGGCCGAGATCGACATCCTGCGGCCGGTCTTCGGCGCGGGCGATCTGGAGCGATCCGAGCTGACCAACGACCAGGCCTACGAGGGCTACACCGTCCGGCTGAGCGGCGGCTTCCGCCCCTGGCACGTGACGTGGGTGGAGCGTTTCACGCCGGGCATCATCTCGGCGCCGGCGCTCAACCCCATCGACCGCCCCGCCCCGCCCGAGGCCGAGCCCATGCCTGAGCCTGAGGCCGAGGAACCAGCCGCCGAGCAGCCCGAGGAGGCTCCGGCCGAGGACCCCGGTGACGAGCCCGCCGAAGAGCCCGGGCAGGGCTGAGCGAGCCATGAGCGCGATGGGGGCAAGCGGGGCCGGCGAGCCCACGGGGATCGTGGGGGCGCATGCGTTATCGGGCGTCATGCCCGGCAAGGACCTGGTCAACCTGCGAGACCTCGACGCCGGCGTGCTCCGTAGGCTGCTCGCCCGCGCCCGCCAGCACGCGTGGATGCTCGACGAGGACCCCTACGACGTCCGCCAGACGCTGCGGGGGCAGGTCGTCGGCCTGCTGTTCTTCGAGGACTCGACCCGCACGCGGCTGAGCTTCGCCATGGCCGTGCATCGCCTGGGCGGGCGATTCATCGAGCTTACCGAGCGAGGAAGCTCGCTGAGCAAGGGTGAGACCCTGGCCGACACGGCCCGCACCGTCGAGGCCATGGGCGTGACGCGGCTGGTGGTGAGGGCCAAGCAGGGCGACGACGTGCTCGAGGTGGCCCAGGCCGTGCGGATCCCGGTGCTCAACGCCGGCGCTGGCGACGGCGAGCACCCCACGCAGGGCCTGCTCGACACGCTGGCGCTGGCCGAGGCACACGGCCGGCTCGACTCGCTCGATCTCAGCGGGCTGACGGTGCTGATCGTGGGCGACGTGGCCCGCTCGCGCGTGGCTCGTTCGAGCGGGCCTTGCATGGCGGCGCTGGGGGCGCGCGTGCTGGTCGCGGGGCCTTCGGTCGATGATCGCATCGCGGCCACCGCGGGGGGCAGCGTGGCCGAGAGCTTCATGGGCCAGCTCCGAGAGGTCGACGCCGTCATGGCGCTGCGCATCCAGCACGAGCGGGGGGGGAGCGATCTGGATGCGGCCGGCGCCGACGCGGCCTATCGAGAGCAGTTCGGGTTGACGGCCGACCGCGTGCGCTCGATGAAGAGCGGCGCGGTGGTGATGCACCCCGGGCCGGCCAACCCGGGCGTGGAGATCGACGCGGAGGTGATGG
>JBITAB010000015.1:0-2029 GCA_044439825.1 Phycisphaerales bacterium JB064
TCCGCCTCCGCTGTCGCCACGGCGTCACGGGCCTCGGTGATCTCCTGCCATCGACCGCCACCAGCCTCGGCCAGCGACTCGAGCTGGCTTACGCGTTCGCGGCGGATCTCGATGGTCTGCTCGAGCTTGCTCTCGTGCGCACGATGCGCCTCGCGCAGCGGGCCGAAGCTCGAGAGCCTGGTCTCGAGCCGCTCGATGGACGCCTCCGCCTCGGTCAGCCGCTCCTGGTGCTCTCGCCATGCGGGAGAATCGATGCGGTAGAGCGGGTCGCCCTCATCGACCGCATCAAACTGCTGGACGAGCAGCTCGACACGGCCTGGCAGCATCGTGCGATACTCTCGTCGAGCGGTGGGGGTGTACTCGAACCGGCCTGGCACGCGGAGCGTCTGCTCGACGCGGCGCCGCTCGACCTTGACGAACGTGATGCCAAGATTGGACCGCACTGCGGCCGGCACGGCGACACGGTTCGACGGGGCGGCCTCTTGCTCGTGTGTCTTGGTTTGCGAAGCTGGCGTGGATTGGCGGTCACAACCGCCGATGAGCAGCGCAGACAGCGCAATCGAAGTAGTGATGAAAGCACGGATCATTGGTTCGCCTCCTCGGAGGTGTCGTCGTTGCGGATCGGGGCGGGCGGCAGCGCTTCGTCTGGCCCGAGAAGGCGGGCGATCTCGATGCGTGCGAGCGCCGCTTCGAGCCGGAGGTCGAGCAGTGTGGTCTTGGCGTCGTACTCGCCGCGGATGGTGTCCAGCAGTAGCACGGTGTCGACCTCACCCAGGTCCATCAGTCGGGCGAGTTCACGCGACTGATCATCGAGCATCGGCACGAGCGTCGTCTCGTATGCCGCTTGGCCCTGCACGACGGCGTCGAGCGTCGCCTGGGCACGAGCAAGCTCGTGGGCCAGTGACTCAAACGTCGTCTCAGCGATCGCACGTGCAAGGTCGCGCTCGGCACGCGCCTCGGCGATCTCCTTGCGGTTCGCGTTCAGGGATGGAATCGGGAGTGAGACACCCAGCAGCAGGCGATCGTCGTCTTCGTTGCCATAGCCGGCGCCGATGGTGATGTCGGGATACTGCTTCCGGATCTCCAGACGCAGCGTGTCCTCGGCCACCTGATACTCGGCTCGGCGTGTGGCGAGCAGTGTGTTGTGCGTGATGAGCCGAGCAGTGGGGTCATCGGTTGCGGCCTCTGCATCGAGCGGCATTCCCTCAGCGAGGCTCGCGTCGATGTCTGGCGGCAGGCCGAGTAATTCGAGCACCCGCAGCCTTGAACGCTCGGCTTCCCCCCTCACACGCTGGGTTTCGGCCTGCAAGCTCGTCACCTGGGCTCGGATCGCTCGTGCGTCGACCCGTGTGATCACGCCGGCCGATTCGAGCTGATCGATGATTGATCTCACATGCGTGAGCTGGTCGAGCGTGCTGTCGAGCAAGTGCTGCCGCTCGAGCGTCGTGGCCCATCGTGCCCATGCCTCACGCACGAGCCAGCGGAGGCTCCACTCGGCATCGACGATGCGGCGGAGTTCGGTTTCGTACTGCGAGCGTGCGCGGTCCTTCTCGACCGACAGGCGGCCCGAGATCGGGATCGTGAGGTTGAGCATCAGCCCAAGCTCGAACGGCCCCTCGGGTGAGAGGATCTCGGCTCCGTCGAAGCCGAAGACCGGGTCCTCCCAGAGCCCCGCGTTGTCGGCAGTCGCCAGGGCGATGCCGGCCCGCAGTCGGGCCAATCGAAGTTCGGGGTTGTAGAAGAGCGCGAGCACCTCAGCCTCGGCCGCATTGAGGCCATCGGCTGGGTCGAACCGATCGGGAATCGGATGGCCTTGTTCGTTGAGACGCTCGACGAAGCTCGTCAGCGGCTCGGTCTCGGTGAGCCTGAGCGATAACGCCTGCTGGTGCGCGGGCAGGTCCAGCGGCGCCCGCTCGTAGGTCTGGCACCCGGCCAGAAGCATGAGCACGGCTGCGCACGCGCATGCGGCCGAACGTGATGATGTATCCACGGATGATGACTCCTGTCTGAATCAACAGCACAACACGCC
>JBITAB010000015.1:2129-3680 GCA_044439825.1 Phycisphaerales bacterium JB064
GGTGTGCTCTGGTGGTGGCCATCGATGCAGAGCACCACAGCGCCGCTGAGGCCGCCAAAGCTCGATTGCACGAGGATGGCGGTGGTGATCAGGATGGCCAGCACGCGTGCCATGTTCGAAGAGTGTATCGTCGGAAACCAGGTTGTACAGTGAATGTTCGTTATTGGCAGAGACTTGTCGTTCTCAACGGCCTGCGCAGGAAGAAGGCCCGCACAAGCGCGGGCCGAGAGATCGAGTTGTCGGACGCACTCAGCTGGCCTTGGCCGGCGTGAAGCCCGCGCACCCGCTTGTGGCGGTGACGGTGAGGTTCAGGGGCTTGAGCTGCGGATGGCCGCAGTGCTCCTGGAAGTCCTCGGGCGCCTGGCCGCTGATGCGGATCTGCACGAGCTTCTGGTCGCTGGAGTGGTCTTCGCCGAAGTGGGCGCACTTGCCGCACTGGCCTTCGGTGATCTTGAGCATGGTGGCCTCCATGGCGATAGGGAGTGGCTGATGGGGCCCGGCCGCCGAGCCCCGACCCCACCAGTATCGCATCGATTGCCCGAAAGTGTGCTGAGAATGGGTCTCATTCAAAAAGTGAGACCGAGTCGCATTCGCTTCGGCATTCTCGGGCCCTTTCCACTGGACTGCCTGCCGCCAGCGTCGAATACTTGGGGCCTGACCCGGCCGGCTTTGGCTGACGCCAAACGATCGGGTCACGTTCGGTTGCCACCTTAGCTCAGTTGGTAGAGCGAAGCTTTCGTAAAGCTTAGGTCGCTGGTTCGAGTCCAGTAGGTGGCTCTTTCTCTCGCAGACACAAGGCAACGACCCCGGTGGTGAGGGCCACCGGGGTCGCTGTGTGTTGAGTGCGACGGGACGGAGAGAGAGTGCGAGAGAAGCAAGTGCCCGTCGCGTTGCCCAGATTACCCAATTTGACTCAAGAAGTAAATTGGTATTTCCACTTACCCTTATGGGTCAAACCCCATCGCGGCCCTGCAGCGTCACCTTGAGCTCGACCGGCTTGCCGTCGCGCTCGACCGTGATGGTCACCACGTCGCCCGGCTCGTGACGCATGAGCTGGCCCATCCAGTCGCGGACGTCGCCCACGGGCTGGCCGTTCCAGGCGACCAGGATGTCGCCGGTCTGCACGCCGGCGTAGTCAGCCGGCGAGTCGGGGGTCACGCCGCCCACGGGCACGCCCTTCACGCCCTCGACGTAGGTGCCTGGGCGGATGCCGAAGCGGACCTTGATGTCTCCCATGCTCGGGCCCGAGGATGGACGCTGGCCGCCAACGAAGGCCAGGTTGTCGCTGGCGGTCGCGATGGCGTGCACGACCTGGGTGAAGACCATGGCCGTCGCGGCGCCGTCGGTGCGGTTGATCTTCCACGACACGTCGTTCTGGGTGTGATAGTCGTCGTGCTGGTCGGCCTCGGTGACGAAGAGCACGGGCACGCCTGATTCATAGAAGGCCCAGTGGTCGCTGCGTCCGCTGAGTGTGGGCTCGACCTTCTCGATGAGGCCCGAAACGTCGAAGATCGGGCCCACGATGTCGCCGAGCGTCGCGGCCGTGCCCAC
>JBITAB010000015.1:3780-19591 GCA_044439825.1 Phycisphaerales bacterium JB064
TAGTCCTTGGCGAGAGCCATGCCCGGGCTGCCGGGAAGGCGGCCTTCCATCGCGGGGCTCGAGAGCGTGGTGACGTGGGTGTCGTAGGTGCGCACCTCGGCATCGCTGGCGGCCAGGGCCTTGGCGATGGGGCAGTCCTGAGCGGCGGCGACAGCGGTAGCGACCAGCACGATGATGGCGGCGATGGGGGTCGAGAATCTGGGCATTTGGGCTCCTTGAGACGTAGTCTCAATAGTCTAGGAGCCGAGGGATTCGCACGGCTGGGGCGGAAAGCTCAGCCGACGCGGCCCGCAACGCACACGATGAAGCTGTCGTCCACGTCGTCGGCATCGTCCATCGGGCGGATGTACGGCCGGCCCTGGTCATCGACGGCCTCTGGCAACTGGCCATAAACGCCCGTCGAGGTGAACCCGGCCTCGCGCATGGCGTCGCGCAGTTCGGGCACGCTCCACAATCGCCAGTGGTAGATGAACGCGTCGATGAGTTCGGTCTCGATGACGCCCGCCCGCTCGATGCGGAAGTGCAGGGCGTTGGTGACCATGCCGGTGAGCGGGTGGGCCTCGCGCTGCTCCCAGGTGTATCGCACGCGCCAGCCGCCGGTGCCGTCGGGCGCGAGGTGCTTGGGCAATTGGTGGTAGCGATGCACCTCGCCACGGGTGTAGGCCGTCTCTCCGCCGTAGGTGTCGCACACAAAGACGCCGCTGGGCTTGAGGCGCGATCGGACGTGCTTGAGGTAGGCCATCAGGCTGGGCCGGTCGTGGTGGTAGCCGATGGAGAAGTTGCCGACCCAGATGGTGTCGACGGCGGCGGACTCATCCGTGACATCGGCGGCGCGGGTCTGGATGCGTTCGATGCCGTCGCAGCGAGAGAGCGCTGTCGCATCGCGATCGACGCACCAGGCGCGATGCTCACCGCTCCGGGCGACCCAGGCCCGGCTTACTGCACCGCTACCGGCGAAGTCTTCGCCGAGCAGAAGCGGCTCTTCACCATGGATGGCGCGCAGCAGGTCGACCACGTGCTTGGGGCTCTGCACGCAGACCTCGTAGAGGTCCTGGGCGGTGGGGGCCTTGGCCGCTTGCTCGCTCACGCCATGCGCACCCAGCGGATGAGCGTGCGGAAGTTTGGCGGCTTGCCGAACATCAGCATGCCCACGCGGAAGATCTTGCCGGCGAGCCAGACCGCGACGACGGCGCCGATGGCCGCAACGAGCAGGCTCAAGAGGATCTGCCACAGCGGCGGCGGATCGTTGCTGGCGATGCGCAGCATCATGATGAAGGGGTTGATGGGCGGCGTGAAGCTCAGCACGACGGCCAGCGTGGAGTTGGGCGCACGCGGGATGACCAGCATCATGAGGTAGGGGATCATCATGAACATCATGATGGGTGTCATGAAGGTCTGGGCCTCGCGCAGGTCGTTCACGGCGGCGCCGGCGGCGGCCATCAG
Organism: Phycisphaerales bacterium JB064; assembly: GCA_044439825.1. Lineage (GTDB taxonomy): Bacteria > Planctomycetota > Phycisphaerae > Phycisphaerales > UBA1924 > JAHCJI01. The sequence goes on from JBITAB010000015.1 coordinate 5,224, forward strand.
CGAGGCGATCATGCCGTAGCCCGTTAGGAAGAACAGGAACATCCACACCAGGTCGAGCGGGCTGATGAGGTCTCCCAGGCTGAAGGCGACCAGCGCGCTGATGCCCACGCCCGAATAGATCGTGAGCATCGCCAGCCCGACGAGCATCTGGCCAAGGATCTTGCCGGCCATGAGCTGCGTGGGCGAGACGGCGCTCAACAGCACCTCGACGACGCGGTTGGACTTCTCTTCGATGGTCGTGGTGAGCAGGTATTGCCCGCCCGTGAAGACGGCGCCGAGCACGAGCAGCATCATGACCATGGGCAGGATGAAGCTCATGGCGCTGGTCGATTCGCGTTCGCCCTCCTCGGTCACCTCGGTCGTGCGTTCGGCGTTCACCGTTGTCAACGCCTGGATCGTCGACTTCTCGAACCCATTGGCCTCGTAGCGTGCGTCGAGCACGCCGCGGCGCAGGCCGCTCTTGATCTCGCCGACGATGCGTTCATCGAGCCGAGGCATGTGTGTCAGCGCGAAAGCGCCGAATTGCTCTGCGGCATCGTCCTTCATCACGGCGTCGGGATCGATTCGCGCGACCGCGATGGTGGAGGCGGGATCGTCCTTGACCGCCTGACGGATGCGCTCCTTGGCGTCGTCGAAGTCGGCGTCCGGCGGGAGCACCTCGACGGTGAGTTGAGGAAGCTCGCCCTGTGTCATCGCCATCGCCTGGTCCATCGAGCCCTCGGGAGCGGTGGGCATGCCCGGTAGGGCTTCGCTGACACGACGGGCCATCTCGCCTCGCCGCTCGGCGATGGATTGTGGGCTGAGGTACTCAGCCAGCCGGGGCGCGACCTCGCCCGTGGGGTCGATGATTGCCACGGTGCCCACGACGGCGGGGGCCTTCTGCTGGCTGATGATGAAGATGATGACGGGGATCGCGACCGCGATGATGGCCGGCACGACCACGGCGCCGATGAGGAAGCCCTTGGTGAGCACGGTGGAGGCGAATTCGCGGGCGGCAACGTGCAGGATGCGGGTCATGCCGACGCTCCTTCCAGGGCTTCGCTCTCGTCGGCGCCGCGGAGTGCGTCGCGCACCTGGGCCTGCCGATCAACGCTGCCGCCGGCGACCTGCTCGACGAAGACGTCTTCGAGCGTGACGCGCTTGGCGGCGACGCTGCGGACCTCGAGGGCCTGGGCGATCGCCCGGACGGCCTGCGGGGCGGGCAGCGACTGGGGATCGATGTGGGCGGCCCAGCCCTCACGGGTCTGCTCGATGGTGCGCACGCCCTCGATACGGGCGGCGCGGTTTGGGTCCTGCCCCTCGACGGGGTCGAACAGCACGACGCTGGGCTCGTGGTTGGCGCGGATCTCGTCGATCGTCGCGTCGAGGACCTTCTGCCCGTTGTTGATCATCACGATGCCCTGGCACATCTGTTCGGCCTGGAACATCACGTGCGTGCAGAGGATGACGGTGCGGCCCTGCTGGTGCTGCTCGATCATGAGCTGCTGGAGCAGACGCAGGTTTACCGGGTCGAGCCCGCTGAAGGGCTCGTCGAGGATCAGCAATTCGGGCTCGTGCAGCACTGCGGCGATGAACTGCACCTTCTGCTGCATGCCCTTGGAGAGCTCTTCGCATCGCTTGTTGGCGGCGTCGGATAGAGCGACGCGGTCGAGCCATTCGCGAACACGGGTGCTCAGCACCGGGTCGCGCAGGCCCTTGAGCTTGCCCATGTACTTGAGGAACTGGGTGACCTTCATCTTGCGGTAGACGCCGCGTTCCTCGGGCAGGTAGCCGATGCGGTCCTTGCTCTCCAGGGCGCTCTTCTTGCCCAGCACCTTCAGGGTGCCCGAGTCGGGGAAGAGGATGGACATGAGCATGCGGATGGTGGTGCTCTTGCCCGCGCCGTTGGGGCCGATGAGCCCGGTGAGGCTGCCGGCCTTGACGCGCAGGTCGAGCCCTTCGACGGCGACCTTCTGGCCGAAGGTCTTGCGCAGGTTTTCCATCACGACGGCATCGTCCACGAGCGAGCCTCCTGGGTGAAGCCCGGCAGCGGAAGGCGGCAGGGCGCGTGTCAGGGCGGCAACTGTAGGGGCAGGCCGCCACCCGCTCGGCTTGTTGGGTGTTGGGCGGCGCGGTTTTACCCGGCCACGCGATTCCAGGGCATGAGCGCCAGCAGCTTGGCCATGCCGCACCAGCCACTGAGGCCGGCGAAGGTCAGGCCGCAGCCGACGAAGCCTGGGATGATCAGGAACCAGGGCGACACGGTCACGCCCAGCAGCACGCCTGTGGCGACGAGCGAGCCGGCGACGACCTGCACCTGGCGCATGATGTCGAGCTTTGGCGCGGCCGCCGCGCGGGCGACGGGCTTGCCGGCGGCCTTCCACGCCTCGATGCCGCCCTCGAGGTGGTAGACCTCGATGCCGGCCTGGCTGAGCGCCTGCTCGCACTTCTCGAGCGCCTTGCCCGAGCGTGCGCCGCTGCGGCAATGGAAGACCAGGCGATCGCTGGATCCGTCCTGCCGGAGGCTCATGGGGTCGAGTTGCCCGAGCGGGACATGGCGCGCACCCTCGATGCGTTCGGTCGCGTGCTCGAATGGCTCGCGCACATCGACGAGAACGGCCTGGCCCTTTTCGAGCCAGTCGTGCAGGGTGCGGGCATCAACCGTGTGGCTTCTGCCGGTCATGCTGTGAAACTCCCCTAGCGAATCGCTGTCCTCTAGGCCGGCGCCCTGGCGTGCTCCTTCTGCCAGGCCGCATAGCCACCCTTCAGGTTGATGCAGTCATAGCCCAGACGCTGGAGATAGCCGCAGGCACGGGCGGAGCGGACCCCGCCCTGGCAGTGGACCAGCAGCTTCCCGTTGTTGGGCGTTTCGTCCAATCGAGACGCGAGCCGTGTGTGGGCGATGTTCTTGGCGCCCTCGATATGCCCGGCGGCATACTCGGTCGCGCGGCGGACATCGAGCACTCGGACCTTGTCCTCATCAATCAGCCGGGACGCTTCGGCGGCGTCGACCTCGGGCGTGACGGCAAGCTGGGCAGCGCCGGCCATCTCGCTGGAATCCATCCAACCCACGATCCTGTCCAATCCGATGCGCACCAAGTCGCGCACAGCCTCCTCCACCCGCGAAGGTTCGAGGATCAGGTAGATGTCCTCGTCCTCGCGCACCATCGAGCCGGCGTCGGTGTTGAAGCTGGTGCTCATCGGGAAGCTCATGGCTCCCTTCAGGTGCCCATCGCGGAACTGGGCCCAGGGCCTGGTGTCCACGATCGCGACCTGCTGGCCGTCGAGGCTCGCAAGGTCGGCTAGGTGCATCTTGCGTGGTTGCGGCAGATGGCCGAGCACGGCAGGCCCGTCGCGGTTGACGCGCTTCATCGTGGCGAAGTACATCGGGGGCTCGGGCTGGCCTTCGAGGATGAAGCTGACGAACGAGCCCTCGCTGGCGCCCTGGTCGATCGCGAGCTTGAGCGCGGGGTTAAATCGCTTCTCGTAGCCCACGGTGCTCATGGGCACGGCCCCGAGGGCCTTGCCGCAGGCGCTCCCCGCGCCATGGCCGGGCCAGACCTGGATGTAGTCGGGTAGCTTGCCGAGCCACTTGGCGCTACTGAAGAGCCGCTTGGCGCTGGGCTCCATCGCGCCCTTGTGGCCCGCGGCGCTCTCGAGCAGGTCGGGGCGGCCCAGGTCGCCCACGAACAGGAAGTCGCCCGTGCACACGCCGATGGGCTCGCTGGCGCCCGACCCATGGTCGGTCACGACGTAGACCATGTGCTCGGGCGTATGGCCGGGCGTGTGGACGGCTCGGAACTCGATGTTGCCGATGCCGAAGGTGTCGCCGTCCTTGAGGATGGCATGGTCGTATCCGCCGACCCACCTGCTCTGCCAGTCGTCGCCGCCCTCGCCCGAGACGTAGACCTTGGCGCCCACCTTCTCGGCCAGCTCGCGGGCTCCAGAGACGAAGTCGGCGTGGATGTGCGTCTCGGCGACGGCGGTGATCTTCAGGCCGTTGGCGCGGGCGATGTCGATGTAGCGATCCACGTCGCGCTCGGGGTCGATGACGATGGCGGTGCCGGTCTTCTGGCAGCCGATGAGGTACGCCCCCTGGGCGAGCTTCTCGTCGTAGATCAGACGCATGAACATAGGGCAATGGTGCTCCGGTGTGGGCCAAGCCTCATGATAGGGGGCCAGGCTCCTCGCACGCGTCAGGGGACTCGGCGACGTGAGGGAGCACGCGGAATGCCGTAACGCGACTGAGCCCCACATGGCTCGGGTGAACAACGCTTCACGACGGGATGGTCTTGCGTGTACGGTATCTAGAGTGCTGCCTCAGCACCGCAATTGAGGAGGTCTTCGCATGAGCAAAAAGGTACGAAGCAAGAGTGGGACGGCGGATCGCAACACACCCGCGGGCGCGCCGCAGGGGGTGGCCACGAAAGGGGGCGAGACCCACCAGACCCGAGGAGACACCCTTGAGGCCTTGACCACAAACCAGGGCGTGACCATCGCCGACAACCAGAACCAGGAAAAGGCCGGACCTCGCGGGCCGGTGTTGCTGGAAGATTTCGCGTTTCGCGAGAAGATCTTCCACTTCGACCACGAGCGTATCCCCGAGCGCGTCGTTCACGCCCGGGGCTCGGCCGCCCACGGCTACTTCGAGTGTACCGATCCGCTCAGCGATATCACCAAGGCCGATCTATTCCAGCGTAAGGGTGAGAAGACACCCGTCTTTGCGCGGTTTTCCACAGTGGCAGGCGGGGCTGGCTCCATCGATACCCCCCGAGACGTCCGAGGGTTCGCGGTGAAGTTCTACACCAAAGAGGGCAACTGGGACCTCGTGGGCAACAACATCCCGGTGTTCTTCATCCAGGACGCCATCAAGTTTCCCGACCTCATCCACGCGGTGAAGATGGAGGCCGACCGTGGCTATCCGCAGAACGCCACGGCCCACGACACCTTTTGGGACTTCATTGGACTCATGCCCGAGTCGATGCACATGGTCATGTGGGCCATGAGCGACCGCACGCTCCCCCGTTCGCTCCGCATGATGGAGGGCTTCGGCATCCACACGTTCCGCTTCGTGAACGCCAAGGGCAAGAGCCAGTTCGTGAAGTTCCACTGGAAGCCCAAGCTGGGCATGCAGTCCACGGTGTGGGACGAGACTGTCAAGATCTCGGGCGCCGACCAGGACTTCCATCGGCGGGACCTGTTCGAGGCCATCGAGCGCGGCGACTACCCCGAGTGGGAGTTGGGCGTCCAGGTCTTCGACCAGCAGTTCGCCGATTCGCTGCCCTACGACGTGCTCGACCCCACCAAGATCATCCCCGAGGAGGTGCTGCCCGTCCGCATCGTCGGACGCATGGTCCTCGACAGGAATCCGGACAACTTCTTCGCCGAGACCGAGCAGGTGGCCTACTGCCCGGCCAACATCGTGCCGGGCATCGACTTCAGCAGCGACCCGCTTCTGCAGGGCCGGCTGTTTAGCTACCTCGACACCCAACTCAAGCGGCTAGGCGGGCCAAACTTCCACCAGATCCCCATCAACCAGCCTAAGGGCTGCCCGTTCATGAACTTCCAGCGCGACGGGCACATGCAGACCCAGCAGTTCAAGGGCCGCGCCAACTACGAGCCCAACAGCCTGCACGAACTAGGCGAGGCCCCCGGCCCGCGCGAGTGTCCCAAGACCGGCTTCACCTCCTTCCCCGAGCCGGTGGAAGGCGAGAAGCAGCGCATCCGCCCGGAGAGTTTTGCCGACCATTACTCCCAGGCGCGGCTGTTCTACCGGTCGATGCACGAGGTGGAGCAGAACCACATGGTCTCTGCCCTGGTCTTCGAGCTGTCCAAGGTGCAGGCCGAGCACGTCCGCGTGCGCATGATGGCTAACCTGCGCAACGTCGACGAGAGCCTCGCCAAGCGTGTCGCTAAGGGCCTGGGCATGGAATTGCCCAAGGCAAGCAAGCCCGCCGCTCCGGTCCAGGACATGCCCGAATCGCCCGCGCTGCGGATCGTGGGCAATATGAAGGAAATCCTCCAGGGCCGTGACGTGGGCATCCTCATCCACGATGGCAGCGACGCGAAGCTCTTGGCCGACGTCAAGAAGGCCGTCGAATCCGCCGGCGGCCGGCCGGTGGTCATCGCGCCGAAGATCGGCGGCGTGAAGATGAGTGACGGCAGCCACCAGAAGGCCGATGGTCAGCTCGCGGGCACGCCCTCGGTGGTCGTTGACGCGGTCGCCCTCATCCTCAGCGAGAAGGCCGGGAAGGAGCTTCTGGGCGAAACCGCCGCGATTGACTTCGTGAGCGATGCGTTCGCCCACCTGAAGGCCATCGGTTACACCAGTGGTGCCAAGGCACTCCTCGACGAGGCGGGCGTGGAGGCGGATGAGGGCGTGGTCGAGCTGCCCGCCAAGGACTTCACGAAGAAGGCCGCGACGCGGTACTTCGATCGGGAGCCCAAGGTGCGGATGGTGCCCTGAGCCTCCTGGCGGCTCAACCGGTCTGGCCGCTCACCGCGGGCTGGCTCCCGGCCGCCTCGGCCCAGCGGCTGACCGAGTCCGTGTCGGTCAGGTCGTAGCGCAGAGGGGTCACGGTCACGGCCCGGCGGAACAGCCAGTCGACGTCGCTGCCCGGCTCGGTGTCCTGGAAGTCCATGCCGCCCGCGGCCGCCCAGAAGTAGGCCCGCCCGCCTGGGCTCACGCGGCCCTCGAAGCGGTCGACGTGGCCGTGGGTGTTCATGGGGCACACGACGATGGGCAGCTTCTCGTCCGCGTCGGCGGGGTGGACCTCGGCCAGCTTGCCCTGGTTGGTCACGCGCGTGTCGCTCTGGTCGAAGTTGGTGGGCAGGCCCGCGCTGGTGCGCTGCTGGTCGGCCGCGGCCCGCGCCTCGGCGGTGTCCTCGATGGGGTCCTCGCAGCGGGGCACGTTGACGTTCAGCACCTCGTGCGGGCGCGGCAGGCCCTTGGCCAGCAGCGTCTCGATGGCCCGCCGGGCGTGGATGGCCCCGACGTCGAAGCGCGTCGAGGCCCGGCCCAGGTGCAGGCTGACGGCGATGGAGGGGATGCCCAGGAAGGCCGCCTCGATGGCCGCCGCCACCGTGCCCGAGTAGATGACGTTGATGCCGCAGTTGGCCCCGGCGTTCATGCCGCTGATGACCAGGTCGGGCCGGCTGTCCTTGCCGAACTGGCCGGGCCAGATCTCGCTGAGGGCCAGCTTCACGCAGTCGGCCGGGCGGCCGTCGACGGCGGTGCCGTTCATTCGGCCCCGGATGCGTGCGGGCTCGACCATGAGCGGCTCGTGGAAGGTGACGCCGTGGCTGGTGGCGCTCTGCACGGTGGCGGGGGCGACGGTGTAGATGGTCTCGACGGGCGTGCCGGCGATGGTGATGGGCCCGCCCAGCGTGCCCTCGTGGCCGGGTATGGTGTCCATCAGGGCGTCGTAGAGCGACACGATGCCAGGAGCGCGGATGCCGTCGTCGTTGGTGAGCAGAACTCGCATGGGCCAGCGTAGCCGCCCGCCGGTCATCCGCCCCCGATTCACGGGCTACGCTTGTCGCTGATGACCGCCCTGTCCTGAACTGGCACTGTCGCCCATCCCACTGGGCCCCGCCGCTCGCCTGCGTCGAGCGGTTGGGTGTCCGTGCGCGAAGCCCGCGTGCAGGGGTGAGGCCGGCCTCGGGCGAAGTCCATTCCAGCCAGCTTCAGGATTCGCGAGCCCTCCCGCCCGATCGGGGTGCTCGCCAGGGCCATCTGTACCATGACACGAGAGAACCGAGAGAACTTCCGGCGCGAGCGTCGCGCGCGATTCGACGACCACAGTATTGAGATCGACCAGCCCGACCACCGCACAGCCCGGCCACGCCACGGCAGGCGCGACGAGTCCGACGGCTTCACCTGCATCCATTGCAAGGCCGGCGTGAGCGGCAGCGCCTGGGGCACCAAGCAACGCAACCACTGCCCGGCCTGCCTGCACAGCAAGCACGTCGACGACCGGCCCGGCGACCGCGCCAGCCCGTGCGGCGGCAAGCTTGAGCCCATCGCCATCGCCGTGCGTTCGGCCGGCGAACAGGCCGGCGAGTGGGTGCTGGTGCACCGCTGCCTCAACTGCGGCGAGCTCAAGACCAATCGCATCGCCGGAGACGACAGCGAGCGGGCGCTGCTCGCACTCGCGCTCCGCCCGCTGGCACGGCCTGCATTCCCGATCGACGATCCGAGAGGCGCTTAGGGGCAGCCTGCGTCGAAGGCGTTCTGGAAGGCCAGGAAATCGAAGATGGTGAGCTGTCCATCGCCGTCGAGGTCGGCACGCGGGTCGCCGGCGTCGAACTGGTTCTGGAAGCACAGGAAGTCGAAGAGGTCAAGAGCGCCAGACGCGTCGCAGTCGGCAACGCAAGGCTCGGGAGTCGGCTCGCACAGCGTGCGGAGGGAGATGTCATCGAAGTACATCCCGCTCGTCCCGGTTCCCGGCTCGTCGGCATAGAGGTCAAGAGCCTTGAACGTCGCCGGCCCCGAGGGCGGCACACCAAGGGTCCAGCTCTTGCCGACGATGAACGGCACACCGTTGTACGTCGCGTCGACGGTGTCGGCGTCGAGATCGATCACGACCTGCAACTCGATCCACTGGCCGAACACGAGTGGGGTGTTCAGGCCTGCGTCTTGCTCGTCGCGGATGATCCCCGCGTTGGCGTCGAGCATGAGGTTGAGCGCCCAGTTGAAGGGGGCCGGGAACTCGCTGAGCATCACGACCCAGCCACGCCCGGTTGCCCCCGTGGGCACAAGCGTCTGCATGGTCAGCACGTGCCGGCCGCTGGTGAGGTCGAAGGTCCGCACCATGTCATCACCCTGGCCGGTCATGCCGCCCATCTGCCCATCGATGCGCAGCGACCGCATGCCGCTCGCGGCCTGGTCCGTGGTCACGAGGCCGCATACGTCGGTGCTGCCAGGCCAGGGCGACCACCCGCCGATGCCGCACGGCTCGCTCTCGGGCATGTAGAACTCGAAGTCTTCGACAAAGACCGGCGGGCAGGGGTCTTCCAACGCGTTCATGACGGAGAGAGATTCCATGGGCTCGAAGGAGCCGTCGCCGTCGAGGTCCATCTCGATGAGTATCGCGTAGCCGCGGCCTGGGTCATCCACCGTGAACATCGCCTGGAAGCTCAGCACATCCTCCCCGCCGGCGGGCAGGCTGATCACGCCCTCGACCGCCACGCCGGGGTCCGCGCCATCGAAACCGATCGCGGAGATATCCCCGAGCATGTCCGGCCCGATAGCGCTCACCCGGAAGGGCACGACAACCGGGGCGCCCAGGCTGGCAACAACGAAGTCAAAATCCAACGGCACACCAGTGACGAGCATTGCTGACGCGAAGTCGGCCCGCAAGATTTCAACTCCCGGCGACCACTGCACAGAACCCATGCAGCAATGCGTGTTTCCGGTGTCGATGTTGGTCATGCACAGGTTGTAGCAGCTCAGGTCGCCGATGCGGGTGAGTGGTGGCCTTGGGATGCGAAGCCAGACCGTGATGCACCCACCGGGTGGCACCGTGACCGGGGAGGCCGGTGAAAACGTCACGCCGGTTGGGCTGGGTGTGGAAGTATGCTCGCAGGCGAGCGGCTGGATGGACAGGTTGTAGGTCTGTGCCGCTGCAGTGTTGTTGCAAATCTGGGCAGGGACGTCAAGGAACGCCTGGGCGTCGTAGAACGAGCGGTCCCAGTCAACCAAACAGAATTCCTTGCACTTGCCTGTCGAGTCGGCGTTGACCAGCGACGCGACCTCCTCTGGCTTCAGCACGCGTCGGAAGATCTCCACTTCGTCGATCGAGCCGGAGAGCGAGGGATTCGAGCCGATCTCCACTGGTTCGACATTGGCAAGGCTGCCGAGCACGGTGGGGCCGCTGGGCACGCCCGGGGAGGCCACCCCATTCACGTAAAACGTCACCGTGCTTGGAGCACCGCGTTGGACGGTGACAGCAACATGTGCCCATTGGTTCAGCGGGACAGCCGCGGTGGTCGTGAAGATCTGCTGGCTCGCGCCGTCGTCGATCAAGAGCTCGAGTCGATCGGCGCATGGCGTGCCAGAGTTATTAAGATAGAAGTGGTAGCCGGGGCCGCCGAGCACGTTGAACTTACGAACGATGGTGCCGGTAGTGCCAGATCGCCCACATGGGGAACCCGAGCCGGGATCGGTGCGCACCCATGCGTCGATCGAGAAGTCGCCAACGCCAGGATTCACCGCTGGGTAGTCGGCCACAGTGACGCTGTTCCCTCTGCGGCACAGTTGCCCATCACGGACTTTTCCTGGCTCGGCGGTGCTGCCGACGACAACTCCATCGAAGGGACCCACAACGTTCCCCGCCAGGTTACCACTGGTTTCATCGAAAGTCGTCCACAGAACCATGTTTGCCGGTGGGGGCACACAGCACGTAGTTTGTTCTATGTCGAGCGCGATGGCACGGTATCGTGAACTTGCGGCGCCGGTAGCCAAGAACTGGGGGGAGGTTCCGTCCAGGTTTGCCTTGCCCAGTAGCGGACGTGGGGTAGGAGCGCCATCGCGGGCGGTCCAATACATATGACCACGAGGAACGTCCAATGCAATTTCCCATGGTTCCAGGCCTACGGCCGGCGTGGATAGCAATCTCGTCAACCCGCTGGCGTCGGCCAGGTTTGCCGTCGAAACGAAGTGCACAGGCACGCCCGGTCGAGGATCTGTCTTGCCCACCATGAACAGCTTCTCGTTGCACGTGTCGATGGCGATGCCATACACATCAGGCCCAACCGGGTTGGGAAGGGTCACCTGGTTCCGCCCAGTCAGATCGGTTCGATGCATGCGCGTGCCGTCGCAGATGTATAAGTGGCCCTTGCCGCTGCGGGTATCCAACGCGATGTCTCGCAGCACCGGTCCGAATGTTATCGGGAGCACTGTCGTCGCGCCCGTGCCCAAGTTGAGCATCGTGATTTGCACGTTTGTTCGATCGCCGAAATACAGCACCTGAGCCCTCGAATCGAGGGCCAACTTGTCGGCCCGAAATCCTGGCGCCAGCGCCACGACCAGCGTCGCCGAGCCCGTGCCATCCATGGCGCCTTTGTAGATGCCTCCGGATGGCACGCTCCAGTACATGGTCTGCGTGGCATGGTCCAGCACGATGTCTTCGATCTGGCCGGTCCAAGTCGTCTGCACGCCAGCGCCAGTCAGGTCGGAGCGTTGGACCGCCGGAGACACCACGTCCTGTACCCAGTAGATGCGATCCTGGCCTGCCGCCTGCGCAGAAAGCCCAAACACAGACGCGATCATTGCGAGCATGATCCGCATGCCCATCGCACCAACACTCTGCACACCACTCTTGCGACAGGGAATCGGATAGCGAATCCACCGCAACGACAGGTACGACGAAGAACCCATTTCGGGCCTCTTTCTTGTTGTCTGGGAAAGCAACAGCCCGACCAGGGTGTTGCCGCGTCGCGGCACGAACCGCCACGCGTGTGCCCCCACGATCTCATGTAAGAAGCGTAAGGTTGTGACGTTACTCACGAACGAGAACGCGATCCCAAGAGTCTAGGGTGTTTGGAGGGCAATGAGTCGATGCAAGGCCAATAGCCAGCAGGAGTTAACGCTGCTTGGTACGTCAGTTACACCCGTCGTCGAATGCGTCGAAGAACCTCAGGAAGTCGAAGACGGTGAAGAGCCCGTCGTCATCGAAGTCGGCACGAGGGTCTCGCGCGTCGAAGAGAGTCTGGAACGCGAGGAAGTCGAAGATCGTCAGGCTGCCGTCGCCGTCGATGTCGACGCGGCAGGGGGGCGAGGGATCCAGGACCGCGAGGAATGCCTCGGTCTCGCCGCGCGGGTTGAGTCCCGATCCGACGATGGCGGTGCGGCCGGTGGCGGCGTGCGTTGTGACGTCCAGCGCGACCGAGAGCGACCAGCCCGAGAGGTCGAGGCCGAAGTCATCCGTCAAGACGTCGGCGAGCGGGCGGACGCCACCATCCTGGGTCCAGTACATCGCGGTGAGGCGGGTGCCGGCCTGCCCCCAGCCGATGATCACCGAGCCATCCTCGTTGGCGGCCTGGGCGAAGAGCCTCGACGCCTCGAAGGGCGGAGGGTTGCCAAGGCTCTCGATGCCCGCGTCCGTCCAACGCACCGCCACCTGGCTGGTGCCGATGGCCGACCAGCCCACGATGGTCTGGCCATCGGCGCTGATGCCCAGGGGCTCGCTCGTCAGCACCTCGCCTGGAAACTGCTCGAGTGGTTCCATGCCGCCGCTGGCCGTCCAGCGGAAGGGTGTTTGCGATTCCGGATCAAGCCCCGACGAGCCCACGATAATTGTGCCGTCCGCGTTGATGGCGTTGGCGACGGACGACTGTCCCGTGCCGAGCGTGCCCAATCCGATCATGCCTGAAGCCGAGGTCCACAGGAACGCCTCGTCACCGGCGGGCCCGGTTCGCGAACGGCTGGAGCCGACGATCGACATGCCATCGCCCGAAATCGCGGAGGCCTCGCTCTGGATCGGTCCGCCAGGGAGATCGCCAAGCGAAGTCATGCCGGAGGCTTCTCTCCAGCGATAGGCGAGGATGCCAACGTCGGACGATGTGCTGCCGGTTACAGCTTCTCCGGCGTCATCGACGCCCGCCGCGCTGCTGAAGAAGAACGTGCCGCCAAGGCTACCAAGGCCCACCATGCCAGCGGAACTCGTCCACCGGAACGCCTCGCGTCCTCGCGCGCTCTGGCTGTTGCCAACGACGATGAGGTTGTCGGCAATGCCACCGGCTGACTCGAACGAGCTCACGCCGGTGGCCGAAGAGAACGCGTCATCGCCCCCGAGTTCTCCCAGCGGCACAAAGGCGCTCTGGGCCTGCACCGCTATGGGCATAAGCAGCACACCAAGCACACAACTCGTCGTCCTTGCCACGGCACACACCTCCCACCGGGGTCGCGTCCTGCGATCAGTGAACGTCCAAGGTACAAAGCGTCGGAAATGATGCAAGAGCAATGCGGCAGAATTACGGGCTTATCCGGATGACAAGCCGGCAAGAACTGCGCATTCGTCGGCGTAACGACAGGAATCTGCCGCACATTCGTGTAGATCGATCAAAGTGAATGCTTGTTCATGAAGCCGCGACGGTATCGAGCGCCTTGCAGATGAACTTCGTGTGTCGCGCGAGCAGAACATCGGCGGTGATGGCATCGGCAATCGTGCCGTCGGGCATCAACAGGTAGGTCACGCGGCGCGGGATACCGAGTGGGCCGAGCGCGCCGAGCGTCTTGAGGATCGACTTGCCCTCGTCGGCGATGATCGGGAAAGGGAGCTTGTGGCGGGATGCAAAGCGCTCGTGGCTCGACTGGTTTTGCGGACTAATGCCGACGACGCGCAGGCCGGCGCGTTGCAACTCTTCGGCATGTTCGCCTACGGCATCGCGCACCATGCAGGCTTGGCGTGTGCACATCGGGGTGCCGTCGGCGGGATAGCTGTAGAGCACCATCGGGCCTTGCTTGGCCAACTCGTGCAAGGGTGTTGGCTCGTCGCACAGGCCGGGCGTGGGGGGGATGGTGACCTCGGGGATCGCGCTGCCGGGCTTGAGCATGCGAGAGCGTAGGGACGTATCCTGTTCGCATGATCGCCACGTCACAGGTTTCGGATCGCTTGCGTGCGTTCGGTTCCACCATCTTCGCCGAGATGACCGCGCTGGCCGTGCGGCACCAGGCCATCAACCTCTCGCAGGGTTTCCCGGACTTCGACGGCCCGGCCGTCATGCTGCAAGCGCTCGGACAGGCGGCGGGCAGCGGACTGAATCAGTACGCTCCCCTTTCGGGGCTTCCCCAGTTGCGGCTGGGGGCGGCACACTGGTTCGCGCAGTTGGGCGGATTCGAGATCGACCCCGATACCTGGGTGACGGCGACGTGCGGCTGCACCGAGGCCATCGCGGCGACCATGCTGGGCCTGATCAACCCCGGCGATGGGGTGGTGGTCTTCGAGCCGTGCTATGACAGCTACCAGGCGACGGCATCCATGGCCGGTGCCAAACTCTTGCCCGTGACGCTGAACCCTGGTACTGATGGCCAGTGGGGCTTCGACGAGAATGCGCTACGTGCGGCGTTCGCGAGCAAGCCCCGCGCGATCCTGCTCAACACGCCGCACAATCCAACGGGCAAGGTGTTCTCCCCGGACGAACTCTCGCTGATCGCCGAGTTGTGCGTGGCACACGATGTCATCGCCATCACCGACGAGGTGTATGACCACCTGGTCTATGAGGGCGATCACAGGCGGCTGGGCGGTTTTGAGGGCATGGCCGAACGCACCATCACGATGGGCAGCATTGGCAAGCTGTTCAGCGCGACCGGCTGGAAGGTCGGCTGGGCGATCGCGGCTCCGCCGCTGGCCCAGGCGGTGCGCAGCGCGCACCAGTTCCTGACCTT
>JBITAB010000016.1:0-1707 GCA_044439825.1 Phycisphaerales bacterium JB064
ACGGGTGATGGTGGTGCGGACGTGGGCGAACGCGTCGAGGCGTTGCTGCCTCGCGCGGTGCCGTTGATTAATCTGGTGCCCGCGGGCACGGCCGCGGAGTTCACCGATCTTGGGTATCCGGCGCGCGTGGCGGACAGCTATGTGTCGGCCCCCGAGCTTGGGGATCCCGATGCGTTCGCGGCGCGCGTGACCGGCGACAGCATGGAGCCGGAGTATCGCGAGGGTGACGTGGTGATCTTCAGCCCGGTGCGCGACGTGCGCAGCGGGATGGATTGCTTCGCGCGATTGGAGCCCGACGCGGAGATGACCTTCAAGCGCGTGTACTTCGAGCGTGGGGCGGGCGGCGAGGAGCTGATCCGGCTCCAGCCGCTGAACCCGAAGTATGCGGCGCGCGTGGAGCCGCGGGAGAAGATCGCGGGGTTGTATCCGGCGGTGAGCGTGACGCGGAGGGTCGGAAGCGGGGAGTAGGCGTCAGGTGTCGGGATGAGCCGGCGGCAGCTTCCATGCGGCGCCGCACTCGGGGCAGGTGGTGCAGCCGTCGGGGTCGGGCGTGAGGCTGGTGAGCGTGTAGTCGCAGGCGCGGCAGCGGGTGGCATCGAGTCGTTGGGCTCTGGACCACGGCTTGAATCGTTTCTCAATGCCGAACAGCAAGAACAAACCTAACGCCGGAATCACAAAGCAGCTCAAGGAGCCTCGTAGCCATCGGTGCATGCCTCCCGTTGCAATTGAGATCGCCATCATTGCCAGCAGAACAACAATCCAGGTGATCTGTGACACCCGGAACAAGATCGGCGTGTTCCGATATGCCGGATCCCACGGGCGCGGCCAGATCGCTCGCCTCCGCGCATGGGTGACATCGTGCGTCGCGCCGCGATCATCGGTCACCGTGCGTGGGTTGGACACCTTCATGCAAAGGCACAGTACGCCGCGCACGCAAAAGCCCGGGCTTGGGGCACCGGGCTTTGCTGAAGGAGTGTTGCGTTCTGGTCAGGCCGCTTCGACGGTGCGCAGCGGGCGGGTGCGGGCGATCTTGTGGAGCGATCGCGGGCGCTCCTGGTGTTCGAGGTGGTCGACGACGGCCTGCCAGTCGGCCACGGCCCGGGTCTCTCCGCCGCGGCGGCGAATGGCGTCGAGCGAGGTGCGGCATGTGGTGAAGATGGTGGGGCCGCCGAAGATGGGACGCACGGGCGTGCGCTCGTCGAGCTCATGGCGTGAGGAGGGGATCTTGCCCGTCTTGCTGGTCATGGCGTAGTACACGAAGTCGTGCGCGGTGGGGCCAAGGCAGACGATGGCCTTGAGGTTGGGCATGTTCTTCATGACAAAGCGGAGCATGGGAGCCATTTCCTTACGGACGGCCTCGCGGTGGATCTTCAACCCGTGTCGCGTGTTGCTGTTGATGAGCATGGGGCCAAAGACGTTGCCGGCCAGGATGCCGCGCGGGGCGAGGGGGAAGGCCAGGCGCGCCAGTCCATAGGTGCACGCGGTCTCGTGCTGGCAGTATGGGCGGAGGGTCTTGCGCTCAAGGCGGGCGCGCACGACGTTGACGTGGGTGGGCGCCGAGTCGAGCACGAGGATCTGGCCGTCCCAGCGGCCATAGACCGACTCGAGCGCGAAGAGGCGCGGCTCGTCGGGCAGCAGCTCGTAGGCGTTGGTGAAGCCCTTGATGCGCAGGTCGCGGATGCTCGCGGGGATGGGCGGGGTGCGCAT
>JBITAB010000016.1:1807-19545 GCA_044439825.1 Phycisphaerales bacterium JB064
TTCGGAGGGCTTGGCCTTGGGCACCATGCCCAGCTCGTGGCCGATGCCGCTGGTGAGGCTGCCGGGCAGCAGGCCCTGGAGCTCGCTGAGCAGGTTTGGCGCCACGCCGGCCGAAGACGCCTTGCCCGCACGGGGGTGCAGGGCTGACAGCTTGAAGGGCTGGCGGCCGGGCTGCTTGGGGGCCTGGCCTTGGGTTGGGGCCTTGGTTTCGGCCACGTCCTGGTGCGCGGTTTGGGGTGCCATACCCCGGTTATCGAACGTCGGGGGGGGCGACTTCAGTCCGAGAGCCATCGGGGTTTTCGGTCGCGCAAGAACTGCGCGATCGGGCTCAGCGGGCCAGGGGCTTGCGCGCGATGCTGGGGGTGACGATCTCGGCGGCGGGCTTGTCGTCGAGCTGGCAGCAGGCCTGGCTCTTGCACACCACGACGGGGTGGCCTGGCAGGTCGAAGCAGGCGCAGCCGTCGACGCCGAAGACGGTGCGAAGGACGTTGGGCGAAAGCACCTCGCGCCCTGGCCCATCGGCCGCGATGGCCCCGCCGTGGATGGCGATGATGCGGGGGAAGTGCCGCAGGGCGAGCCCCAGGTCGTGGATGACGCACACGACGGTGGTGCCCGTGACGGCGTTGAGGTCGGTCAGCAGGTCGAGCAGGCTGAGCTGGTGCTCGATATCGAGGCCCGTCAGCGGCTCGTCGAGCATGAGGATGTCGGGCTGCTGGGCGAGGGTGGTGGCCAGACGGACACGCTGGCGCTCGCCGCCCGAGAGGGCCTCCATGCGGCGGTCGGCCAGGTGGTCGACCGAGCAGCGGGCCATGGCGGCGTCGATGGCGCGCTGGTGGGCGGCCTGGTCGGAGCCCCGGAACAGGGTGGTCAGCGGGTTGGTGTGGGCGTGGCGGCCCATGGCCACGTGCTCGCGCACGGTCGTGAGCTGGGGCAGGTCGGCGGCCTGGGCGAGCAGGCCGCGGCGGCTTGCGAGGGTGCGTTTGGGGTAGCGGTGCAGCGGCTTGGCGTCGAGGCTGACCTGGCCCGAGGCGGGGCGCAGCAGGCCGGCCAGGGCGCGCAGGAGCGTGGACTTGCCCGACCCGTTGGGGCCCACGATGGCGACCATCTCGCCCGGGGCGATGGTGAGGCTGACGCCCTCGAGCACGCGGCGGGGCGGCAGGTCGACGGCGAGGTCTGTTGCGCGGAGGGTCATCGCAGCCACCCGCTCTTGTAGAGGAGGAAGATGAAGTATGGGCCGCCGACGAGGCCCGTGACCACGCCCACGGGCAGCTCGCTGGGCGCGAGGACGGTGCGGGCGGCGAGGTCGGCCCAGAGCAGCAGGGCGCCGCCGGCGAAGGCGCTGACGGGCACGATCAGGCGGTTGGAGCCCATGGCCAGGCGGACGAGGTGGGGCACGACCAGGCCCACGAAGCCGACCAGGCCCGCGACGCTGGCGGCCGAGCCGGCGAGCAGGGCGGCGGCGGCGAAGGCGAGCAGGCGCGTGCGCTCCACCGAGATGCCCATGGTGCTGGCGGTGTCGTCGCCCAGCTCGAGGATGCGGACGCGCGAGCGGAGGATGTACGCGATGGTCAGGCCCACGATCGAGTAGGGAAGCACCTGCCACAGGTGGCTCCAGCCGCGACCGTTGAAGGAGCCTGCGGTCCAGAACATGACGGCTGGGATGCGGTCGGCAAAGGCGGTGATGAGCACGCCGATGACGGCGCCGAGGATGGCGTTGACGGCGACGCCCGCGAGGACCATGCGCACGGGGCTGGTGCCGCCCTTGCCCGCGCTGCCGGGCGTCCAGCTCACGGCGTAGACGAAGATCGCCGAGGCCATCGCGCCGAGGAATGCCGCGAGGGGGAGCGCGTGGGCGGCCTGGGGGAAGGCGGCCAGCACGATGGTGGCGGCCATGCCCGCGCCGGCGGTGACGCCGATGATGCCGGGGTCGGCCAGCGGGTTGCGCGTGACGCCCTGGAGCAGCACGCCCGCGACGGCGAGGTTGGCGCCCGCGAGCAGCGCGACCAGGGCGCGCGGCAGGCGGGCGCTCATGATGATGGTCTTGGTCGTGCCCTCACCCGAGCCGGTGATGACGGCCCAGACCTCGGCCAGCGGGATGCGCACCGCACCCAGAGCCAGCGAGAGCGCGAGGCCCACGACGAGCACCAGCGCGATGGCGGCGGGCGTGATGGCGCGACGCCACGCGGGGCGCGTGGCGGACATGGCGGGCGTGGGTTGGCGGGCCGCCAGGGTGGTCATCAGTCCGGCTTCGCGTTCTCGAGGGCGGTGCGGACGTTGTCGAGCGCGGTGGTGGCCTGCGAGCCCGAGCGCATGGCGTAGAGGTCGTCGGGCAGGAAGGCGATGTGGTCGTCCTTGACGGCCGAGAGCTGGCTCCACAGCGGGTCACGCGAGAGCATGGCACGGGCGGCCTGCTCGGGGCCGTGGAAGACCACAAGCAGCACGTCGGGATTCTTCTGGATGACCGCCTCCATGCTCAGGGGCGCGAGGCCTCGGAAGACCTTGTGGGCGGGCATGTCGCTGGTGATCAGGCGGCCGCCGGCGGTCTCGATGAGGTTGCCCAGGTAGCTCTCGGGCAGGAAGGCGTAAAAGGCATGGGGGGTGCCGAAGACGGCCAGCACGCTGACGGGATCGCCGGCCGAGTCGATGGGCTCTGCCTGGGCCAGCGAGGCGTTGAAGCCCTCGACCCACTGGTCGGCCTCGGCCTGCTTGCCGACGAGCTCGCCCAGCGTGCGGGTGTGGGTGGAGACGTCTTCGAGCGTGTCGGCGTCCATCGTGATAACACGGGCGCCGGTGGTCTCTTCGATCTGGGGCGTGAACTGGCTGTACACGGCGCTCATGACGACCACGTCGGGGTCGGCGGCGATGAGCTGCTCGATGTTGGGGCCCACCGAGTGATCGAGGGCGCCGGTCTCGATGCCCTGCCACTCGTCTGGCTGTCCGCCTTGCAGGGCAGGGACGAGCACGGGCTGGACGCCCAGGGCGATGAGCTGGTCGGCCGCAAAGGGCAGCAGGGCGGCGACGCGGGGCGTCTCGGCCGATTCGGGCGTGGGCTGTGCGGCCTCCCCTGCTTCGGGGCCGGCAGGGTTCATCATCGGCGCCTGGGTTTGGGAGGAGCCGGGCTGGGCCTGCTCCTCGCAGGCGGGCAGAAGGGTGAGCGAAGCGGCCAGCAGGGTGGCCAGGCAGGGGTAGAGGCGGCGGCTGGGCATGGGGCTCCCGTGGGCTAGAGGTGTGTGGGCCACCAATGGTATCGCGTTGAGACGGAGTCTCAATACCGTCTGTGGCGATCTTGCGACGAATGCCGGCTGGAGATGAAGTCGGGTTAAAGAAGCTCCGATGTCGAAGGCGTGGGGCCGGCGATGGGCCGACCCCTGGCAGACCAGGCCGGCCGAGACCGGGCTTCCTTCGCAGGGGATAGTCGCATGATCCAGATCAGTCAGATGGCGTTCGTTCTCGCGGCCGGCATGGCCGTCTCTCTCACCGGTGCGCCCCAGAGCGTGACCTACAACAAGACCGCTCCGAGCTCGCAGGCCGGCACCCAGGCGGGCCACCAGGCCCATCAGGCCCATCAGGCGGCCGACCCCGGGCATCACCAGACGCCCACGCACGCGCTGAGCGCGGCCGATGCGTACGACCTGCTCGTCGCCGGCAACCAGCGTTGGGTGAGCGGCCAGACGACCAACCGCAACACCGAGGCCGAGCGTCTGGCGCTGACGGCCAGCGAGGGCCAGGAGCCCTTCGCGACGATCGTGGCGTGCTCTGACTCTCGCGTGCCGATCGAGCGTGTGTTCGATCGCGGCGTGGGCGACCTGTTCGTGGTGCGCGTCGCGGGCAACGTGTGCGACACCGACGAGGTGGGCTCTGTCGAGTATGGCGTCGCTCACCTGGGCACGCCCGTGCTGGTCATCCTGGGCCACAGTTCGTGCGGCGCGGTGACGGCCGTGGCGCAGGGCGCCAAGGTCGGGCCGAATATCCAGAAGCTCGTCGACAACATTGAGCCGGCCGTGGCCGAGGCCCGCCGCGTGGCTCCCGAGGCTCGCGGTCCGGAGTTCATCAGCCAGGCGGTGGCGTTCAACGCCTTCCGCTCGATCCACGACCTGTTCACCACCAGCCCGGACACCTGCCGCCTGGTCGAGCAGGGCCGCCTGAAGGTGGTCGCGGCGGTGTACAACCTGGGCGACGGCACCATCGAGTGGCTGGGCGAGCACCCCCGCCAGAGCGAGCTCATCTCTCGCGGCCTGAGCGGTGGGCCGGCCAGTGCGGAGCGTCCGTCCGTCGGCGACGAGGCTTCCAGCCGGCACGTGACCGTGCCCGACAACGGCCACTAAGCGATTGGATCGAGGCCCGGAAAGGGCCACCAGATTGAATGGGAGGGCGAGCGAGGGCTCGCTTGTGGGGCGAGGGTCGTGTGGCCTTCGCCCCATTTTGCGTTCGATCGGTGCAACTTTGTGAGTCGCCGGGCCGTAGGCATGGGTAGGGGGCGTGGGGACACCGCCGGACTAGCCTGGCTCTTGAGCGAAGGGGTTGCCCTATGGGTTTACGAACGATGGTTCGGCGTGTGATGGTTCGGCGTGAGGTGGTTCGGCGTGGTTTCACGCTGATCGAGTTGCTGGTGGTGATCTCGATCATCGGGATCCTCATGGGCATCCTGATCCCCACGCTGGCCGGTGCGCGGCTGACGGCGCGATCGACCGTTGGCGTGGCCAACATGCGCAGCCTCTCGCAGATGCTCCTGATGTATGAGCAGGAGCAGAAGTTCTTCCCCACGCCCTTCGACCCCGAGCCAGACGCAAGGGCGCGTCGCGTGCCGGGGACGCGCTGGAGCGATGCGCTGCACTCCAGCGAGGACGAGCCGGTGTGGAACTTCGAGGTGCCCACGCAGCCGCAGTGGAGCACGGAGTTCTTCGCGGCGTATTGGTATTCGTGGATGAGCGACTGGCACGGGCAGGGCGATCGCTCGAGCGAGGTGCAATTCTCGCCGGCCGACCGGCTGGCGCTCGACCAGCTCGCGCAGTATCGGTCGGTGCAGAGCGTGCGCAATGGTCAGTATCTGTGGTCGGGGAGTTATTACCTGTCTCCCACATTGTGGAGCGTGCCGAGCCGGTTTGGGGCTGGAGCTCGTGGCGAGATGTACAGCGGGGCGCTCGCGCCAATCTCGTATAGCAGCGTGGCGAGCCCGGCCGAGAAGGTGCTGATCTGGGAGCGTGCCGACTTTGCCAAGAACAACCGCATCTCGATCCGGGGCAGCGACGCGACGCGTGAGCGCATGGCGCCGAACTGGTGCAACCCCGAAGCCGACCCGCACGTCGTGACGGCCGACGGCAGCGTGAAGAAGGCCGACATCGGCAAGATCAGCGACGCGGCGGCTCAGAACAGCGCGTTGCTGCCGGGCGGACGCATCCAGCCGAGTGATCTGATGCCGCTCTACCCGAGCTGGCGTCCAGACAGTCTCGACCCCGTTGGCGGGGTGTCGACGAGCGACGGCGAGTTTCCGCTGTTCTTCTGGGCTACGAACGGGGGGGTTCGGGGGATGGATCTTCCAAGGTGACGGCGAAGCCCATGTGCTTGCGGACGTAGGCGATGGCGATGAGCGCAAGGGCGATGTTTGTTCCGAGAGAAACAGGCCAGACGTACGCCGGATCGAAGGGCAAGAAGCTGCTCGTCGGATATGGGTTGGTCACGTGGATGCCAAAGAGGCCAAACAGCTCGGCGTGTCCCGAGCTCAGGGCCGTTGGCATGAGCATCATCGAGAAGAAGCCTGCGATGGCCAGCACCAAGAGGACTCTGGCGCGGAGCACGCGGCTGCGGTCGGCGAGCATCTGAAGATAGAACACAAGGTAAATTGGCACGAACGGATAGACCATCCAGAGAATGAAGAAGTACGAGAAAAAGTTCCGACGATGTGGATAGATCTGGCCGGCAGCCGTGAGCAAGAACAGGATGGCGGAGAGCACCGCGATGGCTATCGCACCCATGGCGCATATCGGCAGCGCCTTGCGGAGTGTTCTGAGCTTCTGCTCTTCTCCGCTGATCCGTGCTCGTGCAATGGACCGGCACGCGAAGAACGCGAGGCCCGAAGCAACCAGCAGGAGGCCGCTTCCGACCAGTGTTCCGAAGAGCGTGACATTGCCCGGCAGGCCCTTGGTGCCCAGCATGTAGCCGGCGCAGAGCAACAGGAGGCCGCAGAGCGCGATGAGGCCCGCTTGCCTGGCCTGCCGTGTGCCGACCTCCAGCCCGCGGAGCACGCTTGGATGCACGTGTTCGAGGCTTATGAAGTTGACCGATGGCGCGATGCGGTCGCCGCACTCGGGGCACTTGGCGCGGATGTCCATGCCCGAGATGTCGTAGCGGCAGCCCAGGCACATCGCACCGACCGGGGCGGTGTCGAGCAGCTCGGGCTCGATGGGCGTGCTGGCGGAATCTTCGGGCATGCGGTATTGAAGGCCGATGGTGACGGCCGAGCGGCATTTCTATAGTTGACCCAAGCGGAGGCATCGCGGCCATGGCCGACCGATCGGCATTCGAGGAATCTCTGGCGAGCATCGGGCGCAAGATCGATGCGGTCATCGATGGCGTGCGCGAGCGGCGGGGGCGGCTGCACAACCGCATGGCCACCGGCGGGATGTTCGAGAAGTTTCGCCGGCCGGCGGGTGCGCCCAAGACCAGCGAGAAGATGGCCGAGCGCGTGGCCGAGGTGAAGGAGCGGCTGGAAGAGGGCCGCGTGAGCGCGAAGCTGGTGGTGGGGGCCTTTGGCGCCGGGGCCGTGCTGGTGGCGGTGGTGATGCTGGTGCTGGTGTTTGGCTTCGGGCTCTTCCGCGGCACGGGGCTGACGGCGGCGGACCTGGAGCGCGACGCGGCCCTGCGGCAGGCGGCCGACCGGGCCCAGGCCGAGCGCGAGGGCACGCTGAACCCCACGGCCATGATGCAGCGCCAGCAGCAGGACGAGGCGATGGCCGCCGAGGCCGACGAAGCGCGGCGCGGGACGACGCCGGGCAGTGGCCGCACGGGTGGGGACTCCGCCAAGCGCGGGCTGCGCGAGGGCGGGTGAAACCGGCGGCGCTCATACAATGCCGACGTGCCCGACGAACCGGTGGATGCCGACAACTTCTGGACCGAGGCGGAGGACGCCGACGATCGGGCGAAGCGTCTGGCCGGGCTGCTGAAGCGCGCCCGCGACCTGCCGGCGGCGCCGGGCGTGTACCTGATGAAGGACGCGAAGGACCGCGTGGTGTACGTGGGCAAGGCGCGCAAGCTGCCCGACCGCGTGGCCAGCTACTTCGTGCCCAGCACCGACCTTGGGCCGGCCAAGAGCCCGATGCTCGACGTGGTGGTGGACTTCGAGTTCCTCGAGTGCGAGACCGAGTTTGAGGCGCTGCTCACCGAGAACCGGCTGATCAAGGACATCAGGCCTCGCTTCAACGTCCGGCTGACCGATGACAAGACCTTCCCCTACCTCGTCGTCACGCAGCGCGAGGACTTTCCCCGGGTGTTCGTCACGCGCAACCCCGCGGGCGTGCGGCCCGACGGCACGACGCCCGACTACATGAAGGGGGCGCGTGTGTTCGGGCCATTCGTGAACGCCGGCGCGCTGCGCGAGGCGGTGCAGGTGGCCCAGCGGGTGTTCAAGTTCCGCGATTGCAAGCTGGACATCGTCGATGGCGACCCGAAGAACGCGTACTTCCGCCCATGCCTGCTCTACAGCATCGGCCAGTGCACCGCGCCGTGCGCGGGCAAGGTGACGCTGACGGCCTATGGCGAGCAGGTCGACCGCTTCGTGCGGTTCATGGGCAGCAAGCGCAGCCAGATGCTGCGCGAGCTGCGCAAGGAGATGGCCGAGGCCAGCGAGAAGCTGGAGTTCGAGCGGGCGGCCGAGCTGCGCGACCAGATCGCGGCCATCGAGAAGCTCGAGGAACGCTCGAGCAAGCGCGACGGCTGGCAGCCCGAGACCGAGATCGGATACGTCGAGCCCGAGAAGGGCATGCGCAGCCTGCAGAAGACCCTTGGGCTCGATGAGCCGCCCAGGGTGGTCGAGGGCTTTGACATCGCGCACCTGGGCGGTAACGAGACGGTGGCCAGCAAGGTGTGCTTCGTTGATGGCCGGCCCTTCAAGAGCGAGTACCGGCGCTTCAAGATCAAGGGCACGGGCAACGACGACTACGCGTCGATCCGAGAGGTGATCAGCCGTCGATATCGCGAGGCGGGCGCTGGGCACGAGCTGTATCCCGACGTGATCCTGATCGACGGCGGGCTGGGCCAATTGCACGCGGCGATGGAGGTCCTTCGCGAGATGGACGTGCGCGCGCCCATGGTGATCTCGCTGGCCAAGAAGGAAGAGCTGATCTACGTGCAGGAGCGCAGCGAGCCGATCAGGCTGGGGCGTGACAACTTTGGCTTGCGCCTGTGCCAGCAGGTGCGCGACGAGGCGCACCGCTTCGCGCGGCATTACCACCATGTGCTCAGGCGCAAGCGCGTGGTGGGCGAGTAGGCGATCAGTTCCTCGGCGGCGCAGAAGGCTCGGCCAGGGGCGTCTCTCCACGCAGGCGGCGGGCGAGGTCGGCCAGGATGCGCTTGTCGAGCGAGATGAGGTGGTGGCTGAGCACCAGGCGGCCGGGCACCCAGATGGGGTCTTGGCCGGTGGGCGAGGCGTTCTTGGCGCCCACCCAGGTGTCGCGCAGCGTGGCATAGGGCACGATGGTCAGGTCGTGCGTGTCGCCAAGCGTGGCGTCGTCGAGCGTCGAGAGGAAGCCAGAGCCCGGCTTCATCTGCCGGCTTGCCTCGTCGAGGCGGATCCACTCGGCCAGCTTCGCGCCGCGGTGGGGGCTGCCCAGCGTGTAGAGCGTGTGGATGTCCAGGCGCACTGCGGACTCGCGGCCGACCTCGGCCGGATCGGCCCAGGCCGTGCGAGCGACCAGGCCGCCCATCGAGATGGCCACGACGTCGACCTCGCGCGTCCAGTGCTGGCCGGTGAGCGGGTCGGCCTCGGTGCCGAACTCCTCGGCCACGCGTTCGGCGACCTGGTCGGCGATGGAGGGGATGTCGTCGCCCCACATGTACGAGATGGAGATGATCTGGTCCTCGTCGGCCCCGGTCACCTCGCGGATGCGGTCGGCCAGGTGCCCGCCGGTCATGCTCGGGCTGCGCCAGCCGCTGAGGACGACCACGGGGCGATCGAGGCCCACGGGCGTCTCTTCCATCTTCTCGATGGCGGCCTTCACCTCGGCATTGGTGGCGGGGTAGGCGGGATTGGGGTGGTCGAGGTGGACGCACGAGGCCAGACCGAACAGGGCCGAGGCTCCGACAACGCCCACGAAGGCCCTGCGGAAGCGGCGGCGCCAGCGGCGGGGCTTCTTTGCCTTTGGCTCGCTCTGCTCGTCCGTGGGCTGGCTGTCTCGGTGCTTGGCGCTCATGGTGCTCTCCCCGGGCGAAAGGCCCTTGGGAGTATATTGGAAATGCTAGTGAACACTTACATAAATCACGCGAGATTCTCGAATGCCGGAGCATATCGGACCAATCCAGGTGCCGGAGGCGCGCCCTGGGGCATCACCAGGGCCATGAAGGCGTCGCCGGCGTCGTAGACGCTCGTGAGGCCGAGCTTGGAAGCTGGGCGGAAGCCGAAGCGGCGGTAGTAGGCCGGCTCGCCGAGCACGACGCAGAAGCCGGCATTCCAGCATGCGGCCAGGCCCGCGGCGACGAGCGTCGCGCCGATGCCTTGGGATTGGTGGCTGGGCAGCACCGCGACGGGTGCCAGGCCCACGCCGTCGCAAGGCTGGCCATCGAGGGTGAAAGGGCTGAAGGCGACGCAGCCGACGATGTCGCCCGCGAGTTCGGCCACGAGGGAGACGCGCAGGTCGCCGTCGGCGCGGAGCTGGGCCACGAGGCCGGCTTCGGCTTCGGTGGGGAACGCGGCGCGCAGCACGCGGTCGATGGATTGGATGTCCGTGGGCCGCTCGGCGCGGATGGTGACGGCGGGCCCCTGGCTCACGCCGGCCTCTTACACCAGCAGCGTCGCGGGCGCTTCGAGCATGCCCTTGACGGTGTTGAGGTATTGGGCGGCCATGGCTCCGTCGACGATGCGGTGGTCGCTGGACATGGTCATGCTCATCACGCTGCCGATCATGAGCTGGCCGTCGCGGACGACGGGGATCTCGCGGGCCGCGCCGACGGCCAGGATGCAGGCGTTGGGCGGGTTGATGATTGCGGTGAAGTGCGACACGCCGAACATGCCCAGGTTGCTGATGGTGAAGGTGCTGCCGTCCATGTCCTCGACGGAGAGGCCCTTCTCGCGGGCCTTCTTGGCCAGGCGGCGCGTCTCGCCGCTGATGGTGCGCAGGCCCATGCGATCGGTGTTACGCAGGACGGGGACGACCAGCCCGCCGCCGCGCTCTTCGGGCAGGGCGACGGCGACGCCGATGTTCACCTCGCCGTGCTGGCGGATGGACGGCGGGTTCTTGGAGCCGTCCCACGAGCTGTTGACGAAGGGGTGCTGGTGCATGGCCAGGGCGCACGCACGCACGAGGAAGTCGTTGACGGTGAGCTTGACGCCCTGGGCGCTGAGCTGCTCGTTGAGCTGCTCGCGCAGGTCGAGCAGGGCGTCCATGTCGGCCTCGACGGTGACCTGGTAGTGGGGGATGGACTGCTTGCTCTCCACCAGCCGCTTGGCGATGGTGCCTCGCATGTTGCTGAGGGCGACGGTGTTGTCTTGCAGGGCCGCGCCGATGGGCGGCAGCTCGGGCTGGGGTCGTGATGGCGCCTTCGCGGCCACGCCGCCGGACTCCATGCCCCCGCCCGACTGGATGGCCTGCTCGACGTCCTTCTTGACGATGCGGCCGCTGGGGCCGGTGCCGTCGATGCCGCTGAGGTCGACGTTGTGCTCGCCGGCGATCTTCTTGGCCAGAGGGCTGGCGAAGATGCGGCCGCCGTCGCCGTGGCTGCCATGCGAGCCATTCGTGCTGCCGTTGGTCTGGGGCGCGGGGGCCGTGGCGGTGCCGGTGGAGGCGGAAGACGTGCTGCCGCCCTCGGCCTGCTTGGCCTCGCTCTTGGGTTCCGCCTTGCTTTCCAACTTGCTCTCAGACTTGGCCGCTCCACCCGCCTTGGCGGCCTCGGCCACGTCCTCGCCCTCTTCGGCGATGATCACGATGGGGTCGCCCACGTTGACGGCCTGGCCCTGCGAGGCGGCCAGCTTGGCCACGGTGCCCTCGTCGAAGGCCTCGAGCTCCATGGTGGCCTTATCGGTCTCGATGTCGGCCAGCACGTCGCCCGGGGAGACCTTGTCGCCTTCCTTGACGTGCCACTGGACGACGGTGCCGACTTCCATGGTGTCGGAGAGGCGGGGCATGGTGACGGTGATGGGCATGGGCGGCGGCTCCGAGGACGGGGGCATGAACCAGCCGGTATGGTAGCGAATCCGGCGCTGCCGGGGCACCCCTAGCGGCGCGGTTCGGGCAGCCGCTTGGGCTTGGGCGGGCCGGCCAGCGACGCCCGGATCAGCCGCCTGACCACATCATCGGCCGGTTCGTCTGGCGTGATCTCGACAAAGCGCTTGCCCTTGCGGCCCTTCTCGCTCTGCAGCACGCCGCCGGGGTCCTTCATGAATTCGCCCAGGGGAAAGTCGAGCCGCAGCACGCCCTTGCGGTGGACCAGCTGGCAGATGGAGCCCTTGATCGGCCCGCCACGATCGGCGTCGTAGACCGAGAGGGCGTCCCACGTCACACGCTCGCTGGCGTCGGGGGCGACCTCGAGCACCAGGCGACGGATCGCGGCGGCACGCGGCCTGAGGCCGACGGGCAGCCCCATGATGAAGTCGTCGGGCGAAGATGCCTGCGTCGCCATGATCGGGGTCGCCCAGTCGTGCTATTTCTTGCGGGCCGCTCGATACTGCTCGAGCGTGCTGGAGTAGTAGTCCAGGAAGCCTGCTGATTCGGGATCGGTGGTGCAAATCTTAACGGCCCGCTCCTGGTAGCCGATGGCCTTATCGAGATCGCCGGCGTCGAAGGCCAGCTTGGCGAGGCTGTGCAGCGCGAAGGCGTTGTTGCCGTCCTTGAGCTCATTGGCGCGCGTGGCGTACTCGAGGGCGATCGTCTTGTCGGCGTTCTGGATGCGGTTGCCGAAGTTGAAGGCGATGCCAAAGGCGATCTTGCCCAGCAGGTCGGCATCATCCCAGAACTGCACCTCGGCGGCCGACCAGTCCTCCTCGGCCATGATGCGATCCTTCTCGGCCTGGATGGCCAGCTCGCGCTCGAACTTCGCCGCGTAGGCCCTGGCGTCCCACGTTCCATCGAGCACGGCGTCGAGGATGCCCGGCAGTTCCTCGGCCTTGGGCAGGCCCACCCACGCCAGCATGCCGTCGGCATCGATGATGGCGGCCTGCGGGCGAACGCCGCGGATGGGCTCGGGCAGCAGCATCTGGGCGGTGGAGCCGTCGCTATCGACGCCCATGGTAAAGCGGGCGCGGTCGTACTGCGTGCGCGGCTTCTGACCTTGCTCCACCTGCACGGGCGTACTCAGGAACCGCACGACCGTCGACAGCTTTTCTTCGGTGACGCCGACGAAGCGCACGTTGCGCTCGGCGTAGGCCTCTTGCAATCCGCTGACCTTGTCCATGGCCGCCACGCAGGGCACGCACCATGTTGCCCAGAAGTCGATGACGTACACCGTGCCGGGCTCGAATCGTGCGAGCGGCTCGTTGGCGGCCTTGCCCTTCTGGCTCTCGAGCCTGACCCAGTGCTCGACGGCGATGGCCGGGACGCGATCGCCGATGGACAGGGTTTCGATAGTGTCCTGCGTCAACGGGGCGGATCGCGCCGGCAGGGCGATGAAGAGCGACAACACGGGCAAGACGAGCGATAGCACAACGGGCCCCCTCTCGAGTGGTCTATCCCTTGTTGGGGATGAGCCGCGAGAGGTTGCCCGTCATTTGGTCGTTTGTTGCGAATATCGCGTCAGGCGTTCACGACGCGCGTGACGGCCTCGACGATGCGGTTGGCGTTGGGCAGATATTCCGCCTCGAGCCCCTTGGCGTAGGGCGTGGGCACGTCGGCCGTGTTGACGCGCACGGGCTGGTGGTCGAGCCAATCGAAGGCGTGCTCGACGATCTGGGTCACCACCTCGCTGGCCACGCTGGCGAAGGGCCAGCACTGGTCGACGATCACCACGCGGTTGGTCTTCTTCACGCTCTTGACGATCGCGTCGATGTCCAGCGGGCGGATGGTCCGCATGTCGAGCACGTCGACCTCGATGCCGTCCTTGGCCAGCGTCTCGGCGGCGTCCAGGCAGAAGTTGACCGGGCGGCCGAAGCTGACCAGCGTGCAGGCGTCGCCCTCGCGGGCCAGGCGGGCCTTGCCAAAGGGGATGAAGTAGTCTTCCTCGGGCACGTGCATGGAGTCGCCCAGCATGCGCTCGCTCTCGAGGAAGAAGACCGGGTCGGGGTCGGCGATGCTGGTGCGCAGCAGGCCCTTGGCATCGAGCCCGTTGGAGGGGATGGCGATCTTCACGCCCGGCACGTTGCTGTAGAGGCCCTCGACGCACCAGCTATGGGTGCTGCCGAGCTGGCCGCCCGCGCCGTCGTTGCCGCGGAAGACGATGGGGCAGCCCCACTGGCCGCCGGACATGTACAGCATCTTGGGCGCGTTGTTGAGGATCTGGTCGGCCGCGACGAGGCTGAAGGACCAGCTCATGAACTCGACGATGGGCCGCAGGCCCGCCATGGCGGCGGCGATGGCCATGCCGGCGAAGCCGTTCTCGCTGATGGGGGTGTCGATGATGCGCTTGGGGCCGAACTCGTCGAGCATGCCCTGGCTGACCTTATACGCGCCGTTGTACTGGGCGACTTCCTCGCCCATGAGCATGACGCGCTCGTCCTCGCGCATGGCGAAGGTCATGGCCTCGCGCAGGGCCTCGCGGAAGGGGATCACGCGATCGCCCTCGCGCTGGGGTTCCTGCCAATCCGAGAAGTCGGGGAATGGCTGGGGACGCAGCAGGGCGGGATGCTCGATCTCGATCGTCGCGGGCATGACGGGGTCCTCGGGTAACTACGAAGCGAAGGGGATGGTATCCGCTGGCGGATCGCCGCGGGCGGGGGCATGGCCGCCCGCCCGGGCGGGTACCATGGCCCATTCGCACCAAACGGGACCCCGACCGGAGACCCCCATGCGCACCGTGCTCGCCGCCGTCCTGGCCCTGACCGCCTCCGCGTTCGCCCAATCGGGCGACCAGTCTGGCAATGCGACCGGTGAAGACCGGCCGTACGAGGCCTTCGCGCCGCTCGATCTGCCCACGCCCAGCGCCTTCCGCCTTGGCTCGGGCGCCCCTGGGCCTCAGTACTGGCAGCAGCGCGTCGATTACACCATCGACGCCACGCTCGACGCCGAGAGCCAGCGATTGAGCGCCACGCTCCGGGCGACCTACCACAACAACTCGCCCGACACGCTGACCTATATGTGGATCCAGCTCGAGCAGAACCTCTTCAAGCCCGACAGCATCGGCACGCGCACCCGCACCGGCGGCGGGCCGATGCGCGCGATGGATGAGGATTTCGACGGCGGCTACGACATCCCGCACATCCGCTCGGCCGGCAGGGACCTGGACTTCACCATCTACGACACGCTGTGCCGCGTCGAGCTGCCCAGGCCCATCGAGCCCGGCGGCACGTTCCGCTTCGAGCTCGAGTTCGCCTTCGACATGCCTCCATATCTGCGCCGCATGGGCGCCGAGGACGTCGACCAGGGCCGCATCTTCGAGTATGCCCAGTGGTTCCCCCATGTGTGCAACTACGACGACATGCACGGCTGGAACACGCTGCCCTACGCGGGTAGTGGTGAGTTCTACACCAACTTCGGCGATTACGAGGTCAACATCACCGTGCCGCGCAGCTATCTGGTTGCCGGCTCGGGCGAGTTGCAGAACCCTCGCGAAGTCTTGACGCAAACCCAGCGCCAGCGGCTCGACGAAGCCATGAAGAGCCGCGAGACGGTGATGATCCGCTCGGCTGAGGAGGTGGGAGACCCCGCCAGCCGCCCCAGCGGCGATGGCCCGCTCACCTGGAAGTTCAAGGGCGACAACATCCGTACGTTCGCGTGGGCGGCCAGCGACGCGTTCATCTGGGACGCGTGCGCGGTGACCATCAAGGACCTGGCGGGCAAGGACAAGACCGTGCTGTGCCAGTCGCTCTACCCCAACGAGGCCAACGCGTGGAAGCCCGACGCCGAGGACGGCGGCAGCACGCAGTATGTGGCCCACAGCGTCGAGTTCTACAGCGACTTCCTCTATCCGTATCCGTATCCGCTGATGACCAACGTCAACGGGCCCGAGGGCGGCATGGAGTATCCCATGATCGTCTTCTGCGGCGGGCGTCGCGGTCGCGGGCCGCTGGGCGTGACCGACCACGAGGTGGGCCACAGCTGGTTCCCCATGATCGTCAACAGCGACGAGCGTCGCCACGCGTGGATGGACGAGGGCTTCAACACCTTCATCAACATGCACTCGCTGGCCGCCTTCCGCGGCGAGGACGTGAACCCGGGCCGGGCCCGCCAGCAGACGATGCGCCTGGCGCGCGGCCGCACCCAGCCCATCGACGTCTTCCCCGATCGCAACCTGCCCGGCCTGCTGGGCAGCCTGCAGTATCGCAAGACGGCCCTTGGCCTGCACCTGCTGCGTGAGGTGGTGCTCGGGCCCGAGCGCTTCGATTACGCCTTCCGCGAGTACGTCCGCCGCTGGGCCTTTAAGAGCCCAAGGCCGGCGGACTTCTACCGCACGATGGAGGACGCGGCCGGCGCCGACCTGGCCTGGTTCTTCCGCCAGTGGTTCATCGAGGACGGCACGCTCGACCAGTCGATCGAGGTCGCCATCAACGAGGCCACCGAAGCGACCGAGGACGACGAGGCCAAGCCCGCGACGGCCACCATCACGGTTCGCTCGCTGGGCCAGCAGGTGATGCCCGCCGAGGTGGTGCTGCAGTTCGATGACGGCTCATACGACCGCCGCCTGTTCCCCGTCGAGACCTGGGCCACGACACGCGAGCGTTCGTACACCGTGCCGCTGGACGGGCGTGAGCTCCGCCGGGCCATCGTCGATCCGCAGGAGCTGCTGCCCGACGTCGAGCCCGACAACAACCGCTGGTCGGCCACGCCCGAGGACGACGAGCAGGACGATGAAGAGGCCGACGAGGAAGGCTGAGGCACCCGCGCCCTAACCTTCCTTACGTCGAAGGCTCTGGTCCGAGCACGCGAGGAGAATCGAGGGGGACGCCACATGCCGCCCACCATCGAGGCCATCAAGGGCGACATCACCACGCTCGAGGTCGACGCAATCGTCAACGCGGCCAACGAGATGCTCGCCCCAGGCGGAGGCGTGTGTGGGGCCATCCACAAGGCCGCCGGCCCCAGGCTCGAGGACGCCTGCCTCGACCTGCCCGAGGTGAAGCCCGGCGTGCGATGCCTGCCGGGCATGGCCGTGGCCACCCGAGCGTTTGACCTGCCCAGCCGGGCCGTGCTGCACACG
This sequence comes from Phycisphaerales bacterium JB064, assembly GCA_044439825.1. Lineage (GTDB taxonomy): Bacteria > Planctomycetota > Phycisphaerae > Phycisphaerales > UBA1924 > JAHCJI01. The sequence continues at coordinate 18,299 of JBITAB010000016.1, forward strand.
GTGGGCCCGGTGTGGGTCAACGGCCGCAGCGGCGAGGACGACACGCTGGCGCAGTGTTATCAGTCGTGCCTGGAGATCTGCCGCAAGGGCAAGATCGGGTCGATCGCCTTTCCGGCCATCTCCACGGGCGTCTACGGCTTCCCGCCCGAGTACGCGGCCATCATCGCCTTGGGCACCATTTCCCGCACGGTGTGGCCGGCCGAGGGCGAGGACGACCGCTTCCCGCATCTGAAGCGGGTGGTGCTGGTGGCCTTCGACGACGCGACGCTGGAGCTGTATCGCAAGCAGCTGGCCGCCGCCGAGGCCCGCCAGCCCCGGGAGGACAACGCCCCTGCTCCCTGATACCATGCGGGCCCGACCGGGACCAATCCCGGCCGCTGGAGCGGTGCCCGAGAGGCTGATGGGGCCGGATTGCTAATCCGGTGTACTGGTTTTTCCGGTACCGAGGGTTCGAATCCCTCCCGCTCCGCTTTTGCTAGACGCCCGCCGTACATGGCTGTGTACGCGGGCGTTTGTCATGCGCGGGCGTCTTCGGATGTGCCCCATCCGCACTCGGCGCACGATCCAAGCTTGGCCGCCTCTTCATATCCACACATCGGGCAGCGCCCTTCGGCCAGCCTGCGGCGGTGTACGAACGCCCGCCACACCGTCGCGGCTATCACGATCGGCAGCGCCACGAGCACCGCATTGGCGAGCAGGCCCCACTTGGGAACGACCGGGATCACCGTCGGCCACCCACCCGCGCCGCGGCCAACGACGATCCCTGCCCGCCAGCCGATTCGATCATGCAGGAAGTTGACGTACTCGAGGCTCGTGGCCGGTGGTGTCCCGGTCAGGTGGCGAGCACCCACGAGGCTCATCGAGAGCGACTTGAATGGCCACCCGAACCGGACCTCTTCGTAGTACACCTCGTACGTGCCGTCGCGCCATGTCGCGGTGGCCTGGCGTTCGACCCTGCGCACGAAGGGCGGCGTGACGCGGATGTCTCCCGCCAGCGGCTCGTGCGCGTCGTCCTCGATGAGCCAGGCCGGCATCGGCAGGGCGTCACCCGGCTCGCTGTGGCTCCATACCGAGTAATCGTGCAACAGCGCCACGGCGATCGGCACAACGACCGCCCACACGAGCGCGGCCGTCGCCGCGACCACGATCGACCACATCGGCACCGACCGCCGCGTGCGCGCCATCAGATAATCCCAGTAATCCACAGGATCAGCAGCACGTCGATGAGCGCCCAGAGGAACTCAAAG
>JBITAB010000017.1:0-3239 GCA_044439825.1 Phycisphaerales bacterium JB064
ACCGCCTGAGTTCAGAGCCCGAGTTCCGCACGAAGATGCCGCTCGATCGCATCCGTGCTCGTGCACGCTTGCAACCCATCGCGGAATCCCTCGTGCATCAATCTCCGCGCGAGCGTGGCGAAGATCTTCAGGTGCGCCGAGCCGCCGCCGGCCGCCTCGCCGTCGGGCATGGCCAGCAGCAGCACCGTGTGCACGGGCTTGCCGTCCATCGCGTCCCAATCCACCGGCTGAGTGAGCTTCACGACGGCCAGCGTCGGCCAGCGCATCGCCGCACTCTTGCAGTGCGGCACGGCGAATCCATGACCCAGACCCGTCGAGTACGTCGCCTCACGCGCCCACACCGCCTCTTCGACGTCGCGCGGACCGTTCGTCCGCCCACTGATCGAGAGCAGGTCCACCGCCGCCTTGATGGCCTCGGCCTTGCTCGCCGCGTCGACACCCACCTCGATGCACGCCGCATCGATCACGCCCGGCGCCGACCGATCGGCTCGCCACGCGAATGTGCGCACCAACTCGCGCACCTGGTGGGTGGTGTTCAGTTCGCACGCCTTCTCGAGCAAGTCCCGGCAACGAGCCGCGTCCGCCTCACCCACGGCCAGCTTCACGCCCGCCACGTCGGCCGGCCCGGCGCTGACCTCATCGACGCCCAGCCCGACCATCAGCGGCACGTTCGCCACGCGACCGCCCATCTCGCCGCAGACGCCCACCCACAGCCCCGCACGCTTCGCGTCGTCCACGATCCGCCGCATCGCCCGCAGGAACACCGGCTGCAACTCATCGCACAACCCCGCGACGCCAGCGTTCCCACGGTCGGCCGCCATCCAATACTGGCACAGGTCGTTGGTGCCGATGCTCACGAAGTCCGCGTGGGGCGCGAAGCGATCAATAGAGAGCGCAACCGAAGGCACCTCAAGCATCATGCCAATCGAGGGCTGCCCACCGACCTCCGCCCGGGCTTCCTTCACGCGCTCGCGAAACCACCGCATCTCCGCCACGGTCGCCACCATCGGGGCCATGATCTTCACCGGTCGACCATCCGCCGCCCGCAGCATCGCGCGAAGCTGCGTCCGTAGCAACTCGGGACGCCGCTCATACAGCCGCACGCCTCGTACGCCCAGGAACGGGTTCTCTTCCCGAGATAGTCCCAGGTATGGTGCAGGCTTATCGCCCCCGACGTCAAACGTGCGCAGGATGACCGGCTTGCCATCCGCCGCATCGATGACGCGTGCGTACACCTCGCGCTGCTCGTCCTCGCCCGGCGCCGCATCGCGTTCGAGGTATAGGAACTCCGTGCGAAAGAGCCCAACGCCATCGGCGCCATGCGTGATCGCCCTGCCGACCTCGGTCGCATCGACGGCCGTCACGCCAACCTCGAGCCGCACGCCGTCGCTGGTCACCGCGGGCTTGCACACGAGCGGCAGCACCCGAGCACGCCGCCGCTCGTGCGTCGCCAGTTCACGCTCGTAATACCGACGCACGCCGTCATCCACGGGGCAGATCGCGAACCCGCCGCCGCCATCGACCACGGCCTCGTCGCCGTGCCGAGCGCCGCTCGACGCGTTGGCAACCTCGACAACGCACGGCAAACCCATGCCCCGCGCCAAGATCACCGTGTGAGACGTCCGTCCCACGCTGCCCAGCACCAGCCCCTTCAGATACCGCCGATCGAAGCCGAGCAACTGGTTGGCCGTCAGCATGTCGGCAAACACCACCGAGTCACGCTCCAGCACCGGCCGAGCCGCTTCCATCGCACCGGGCAGCAGCCGCTCGATGACCTGCATCGCGATGTCCACCACGTCTACGGCGCGGTCACGCACGTACACGCTCTTGGCGTCACGCAACCGGCCGGCCATCTCCTCGGCAGCGCCGACGACCGCACGCGCGGCCGTCGCGCCCTCGCGCACGCGCGACTCGATGGCCTTCCACAACGCGCCGTCGTTGGCGATCTGCGCGTGCGCCCGCAGCAGGGCCGCCTCGGTGCCCTGACTCACCAAAGCCCGGCCCGTCAATTCACGAGACACCCGCTCCAGCGCCGTGCCCGCCTCGCGCAGTTCGGCTTCAACGCCAGTGCCAACCGCCCGCATCGCTTCGGCCGGCAGCGTCAGCCCGCCCACGCACACCGCCGCGCCGATGCCCACGCCGCCGCACACGCCCACGCCCGGCGCGTGCTCCACGCCCATCATCCGCAGCACCGGCGGCAGCCGGCACTCGGTCCCATCGCTCGACACCGGCTCCTCGTCGTCGAGCCCGGTCTCAACCACCAGGCGCAGGGCATCCACGGCCGCCGTCGCGTCGACGCCCTCGGCCGAGATCATGAACGCCTCGCCCTGCTGCACGTCGAGCCCGACCACCGACAGCACGCTGCGCATGTCGGCGGTGGTTCCGTCGTCGCGTGTGATCGCGATGCTGGCGGCAAACGCTGACGCCGCCTCGGCCAGCACGCTGGCCGGCCTGGCGTGCAGCCCGTTCACCAGGCCGCACACGAACCGATGCTCGGCCTTGGCGCTCATTTACGCACCCGCGCGCGCGAGCAGGGCTTCGGGCTTCTTGATCGCCTCCGACACGCTCGCCTGAATGATTCTTTTGCCCTCGAAGCGTTCCTTCTTCTCCACGTCGATGTCGACCGCGAAGATCACCACGTCCGCCTCGCCGATGGTCTTGGCGTTCAGCTCGTTCTCGATGCCCATCGATCCCTGCGTCTCCACGTGGATCTCGTGCCCGGCCGCCTTGGCCGTCTTCTCGAGCTGCTCGGCAGCCATGTAGGTATGGGCCACGCCCGTGGGGCACGCCGTCACCGCAACGATCCTCATCTCTCGATTCTCCTAGGCCGCCACCGCGTCCGCGGTCTGCTTCTGCGTGAACTTCTTGACCGCGATCACGGCCGCCGCCGTCACCACCGTACCGACGACGATCGCCACGATGTACATCAGCTTGTGCTCGACCACGAACAGCACGATCGGCCCGCCGTGCGGCGCGTGATTGCCCACGCTGCCCAGCATCGCCGTCACGCTGGCGGCCATCGACCCCAGCATGATGCACGGGATCACGCGCAGCGGGTCGGCCGCCGCAAACGGGATCGCGCCCTCGGTAATCCCGATCATGCCCATGCCAAGGGCCGCAAGCCCCGCCTCGCGCTGCTCCTCGCGCCACATCTTCCGTGCCAGCACGGTCGCCAGACCAAGCCCCAGCGGCGGCGTGCAGATCGCAGCGGCCACCGGGCCCATGACCGTGATGTTGCC
>JBITAB010000017.1:3339-4729 GCA_044439825.1 Phycisphaerales bacterium JB064
CACGCGATGAACGGGATCGCGAACGACACGCCCGTCAGCAGGTGCTGGCGGAGCTTCTTCAGTTCATCAACCACTGCGCCCATGCCGCTGGCTCCCCTGGGCCCACCAGCGGGCCCCAAGCGCCAATCCTACCGGCCAACCCGCCCCAGGGGGGCTTGCCTCCAAAATGCAACCGACAGCCACCCGTGCGCGCAATCTGCCGGCCATGCGCCCCGCCCAGCCGACTTCCCCGCCAGCCGGGGTACCATCGACCTCGACGGCATTCAAACGACCATGAACAGGCCGCCGCCCATCCCTCGGGCCGGCCATTGGGCAGACGGAGCGACACGATGACCAGCATCATCCGGGCGGCGGCGGGCATGGCGGTGGCACTGGCCTCGGTGGCCGCCATGGGCCAATCCAACAATCAGTCCGAGAACACCCATCCTGAGAACATGAAGCCAAAACCCGCCCCGGCCAGCGCCCCCAAGCTCGAAGACATCGACCTTTCCAAGCCCACCCTCTTCGTCGTCGGCTACGCCCACCTCGACACCCAGTGGCGCTGGACCTACCTCGACACCATCCGCCAGTTCATCCCCAACACCCTCCACGACAACTTCGCCCTCTTCGAGAAGTACCCCGGCTACGTCTTCAACTTCGGCGGCACCCGCCGCTTCGAGATGATGGAGGAGTACTACCCGCAAGACTTCGAGAAGCTCAAGGACTATGTCGCCCAGGGACGCTGGTTCCCCTCGGGCTCGGCCGTCGATGAGAACGACGCCAACGTGCCCAGCGGCGAGAGCCAGATCCGCCACATCCTCTACGGCAACAAGTACGCCCGCGACACCTTTGGCGTCACCAGCAACGAGTTCATGCTGCCCGACTGCTTCGGCTTCCCCGCGGCCCTGCCCAGCCTGCTGGCCCACTGCGGCCTGACCGGCTTCAGCACCCAGAAGCTCACCTGGAACGCCGTCACCCCCATCCCCTTCAAGGTGGGCGTGTGGGAAGGCCCCGACGGCGCCTCGGTCATCGCCGCCCTCGACCCCGGCGCGTACGTCGGCGACGTCACCACCGACCTCTCCAAGAACGAGAGCTGGCTCACCCGCATCAACAACAACGGCGACGCCTCGGGCGTCTACGTCGATTACCACTACTACGGCACGGGCGACCAGGGCGGCGCGCCGCGCGAGAACTCGGTCGCCATGGTCGAGCAGAGCGTGGCCAACAGCAAGGCCGACGACGCCAGCATCACCGTCATCGCCCAGCGGGCCGACATGATGTTCGATGCCATCAGCCCCGAGCAGCGCGACAACCTGCCGACCTACAAGGGAGAACTCCAGCTCATCGAGCACTCGGCCGGCAGCATCAGCTCCCAGGCCTACATGAAGCGCTGGAACCGCAAGAACGAGCA
>JBITAB010000018.1:0-4486 GCA_044439825.1 Phycisphaerales bacterium JB064
GGCAATTCGCTCGTGCCGGCGGCGCCAGGCTTGAGCGTCAGGCGATACCTGCCCGGCGCGCCCTGCGGCTGGAGCAACACCTCCACGCCACGATCGCCCGCGCGGTCAAAGGCCACGACGCCGGTTCTGCTCTGTTCGCGTTGCTTGGCCACCAGCTCCCCTTGCGTCCTTCCAGTGCTTTATCGGATGACCACGTCGCGGATCACCACGGGCAGCCGTGAGCGATCCACCGTGGCGATCAGTTCTACGCGCATGCCCGACGCGTCGTCCACACCCACGCTGCGAATCACAAAAACGCTGCTCCGAAAGCCGAATGTCTGGAGCAATTCCTGCACGCGTCCGCGTGTCAGCCCGGGCACCTCAAGCAGATCGGCCGCCGTGCGAAAGCCCAGCGGCCGACCCGAACGCTCGCGGATCAGGATGTCGGCGACCGAACTGGTCACCCCCGGCGCATACGCCAGCGTGTCCTCGCTCACCGTGTTCAGGTTCACACGCCCCGGCAGCACGGGACCTGTTGCGTCGAGCCACGGCGCATCGATGGCCGCCTCTTCGATCAACAGCCCGATCTGCTGATCGGTCAGCGGCGGCACGTTGGGATTGATCGGCTGGCCGGTGAGCCCAGGCAGCGTCCTGAGCGGTGTCGTGATGAGCGCTTCGAGCGTCGCGTTGTTCGTGCCGGCATACTGCCCGATCACCTCGGCCTGGTCGGCCGTGATGCCCACGCGCCCGACCAACTCCGAGCCGCCAAGCCCGAGCCCCAGCCTCACGCGAGGCTGCCCCGAAAGCCCATATGTGCTCTCGCTGCTCACCACCGTCAGGATGCCCGACCAGCCCGCTTCCAGCACACCGTCGGCATTGTCGGGCGGCCATGTCTCGTCGCCGTCGTTCTCATTCGGGTCGAGTACGCCGTTGAGGTTCCAATCTTCCTCGCGCACATCGATCGGCAGGATGCCCGCGATGAGCTCCATCTCCTCGATCGCGTGCATCGGCCCATTGCGTGGCTCGTACCCGTGGGCACGAGAGAGATACGACCCCACCTCGGCCCCCAGCGGGCTGACGTCGTCGTCCTCGTCGGTCCAATCGACGATCCGAGAGATCAGGTCCTCGGTCATGTTGGGGAGCCAGAACAGGTCGTCGGTGGTCATCCGCGCGATGTTCACCCGCGCGTGCGCGTCGGCCGGCCCGTCATACCGCTCCCCGCCCTCCCAGTGCTCGATGCTGTACGAGCCCAACTCGCCGACGGAGCCGTGCGAAGCCTCGGCCATGCGGTCGTACACGTCGAAGGCGTCGGTCGGGTGCGGGTCCTCGGTGTCGTCGGCCAGGATGGCGATCATCCGCTCCATGCCCGAGATCGCCGCCCATCGCGCCCGCACCTCGGCCAGGCTGTCGCGAGCGCCAAAGGCCTGCCCGATCCCGGCCGATTGCACGCCGAGCACCAGCACCGCCGCCAGGCCGATGACCCACAACGCCAGCACCGTCGCGAAGCTCTTACGCGCAACCATCACGGCGCGCTCCCTTCGGCGGCGGCTTCGACCTCGGCCAGCGTCGGCTGCGGGAACACGCGTGGCAGCGACGCCACGCGCCGCGCGACAGCAGACCCCCGGCCATCGGGCGTACGCGTACGCACCTCGATCGTCACCATGTGGGGCAGGCCCGTCTGGTCAGAGTCCCACGACGCCCAGATCCCCTCGGCATCGCCAGCCGTCACCGAGAACGCGACGACGTCGCGGGCCACTTCCGTCGCCACGCCTCCCGCGTCCTGATACTCGTCGAACGCCATGTCCATCCGCCGCCACAGCGACGATCCCTCGACGCCGTTCTGCAGCCTGAAGCCGACCTCGAACTCGCCGCCCTCGCTCTCCAGACCGGGCTCGAGGACCGGACGCACCGGCTCCAGGCCGCGAGCGGTGAGGTAGATCGTGTCTCTCGCGTTCTCGTCGCGCCCGCCATCGCGGATGACCAGCCTCGTCTGCGTCAGATCCTGCCGACGCACGGCCTGCATCACCGCCCGCTGCACCATCTGCGCCGCCCGGTCAGCACTGGCCCACGCCCGAGCCTGTGCGCGAGACACCTCGCGAGCGTCAGCCAGCCGAGACACCGTGCCCGCCACCAGCGCGGTGATGAGCACGAGCACGCCGGCCGCCGCCAGCGTCTCGATCAGCGTGAAGCCGCGATGTCGGCACGCAGGGCTCATCGAGAGATCGCCTCCGGCGGCTGGCGGTTGGGGTCGGGCTCGTCGCCCAGACGCGGGGCGATCAACGCCTCCAGCGTGAACGAACGCGGCTGGCCCGTGGCCGATTGCCACGTCACGCGGATATTCACCTCGTCCGCCTCGCCCGACCGCCCAGAGTCGACGTCCACCTCATACGAAAACCGCTCGAACGGCTCGCCCGCACGCCCGCGCGGGCGGATCACCTGCGTGTACTCCTCGGTGCCATACGCGTGCACCGTCGACATCACCTCGTCGGCCACCATGCCCGCCTGCCGCAGGTCGGCCGCCTCGCGCTGCATCGAGAGCGCGCGCGTCGACACCGCCAGGATGCCGCCCAGCGCGACGCCGAGCAGCACCACGCCGACGATCACGTCGACGAGCAAGAAGCCTCGATGGCACGCGCCCCTCACCAAGGCGAACTCTCCATCCCACTCGCGTCCAGATCGATCCGCCCCGGCGGTTCGATCAATCGATCGCCCTCGACCACGATGGCCCGCAACGCGCCGGCCATCAGCGCCACGCTCACGCCGCTCTCGCTTCCGGCGAGCACCACCTCGACGCTCCTGCCGCCGCCAAGCTCGACGATCCAGGGCGAGCCCGACACCGCCTGCCCATTGGCATACACGCCGGTCACCGAGCCGCGGTTCATGCGCACCGGCGGCATGAACGGATCACGCCGCCACACCCAATACTCGCGGCTGCCCGACTTCTCGAGCTCGCGCCGCTCGACGACGACCGTGTTCGCCTCGGCCCGCACGCGCAACGGCTGCGACGCGACCGACGCGCGGCCGGCCGCCGACGACAACAGCCCAGCGATCGCGTCCGCCTCGGCGCTCACACCGCGCCCGCCAAGCGTGGCCACGCGCGGCACCGCCAGGCCCAGGATCAGCCCGACGATCACCAGCGTCACCAGCAACTCAACAAGCGTGAAGGCCCGCGACATGGGAACGCTCCCTGCAGACGGTTAGGGCGCGATGATGTCGGCGTCTTCGTCCTCGCCGCCAGGCTGCCCGTCGGCGCCATAGCTCACGATGTCGAAGTCGGTGTTCTTTTCACCGGGAGCGACGATCACGAACGGATTGCCCCAGGGATCGAGCAGCGCCTCGTCGTTGCTCAAATACGGGCCACGCCACGTCCCGCTCATCCCGCTCGGCTCGGTGCGGAGGAACTCGAGCGTGCCCGTGTCGGGCAGCTTGCCCATGTCGATCAGGAAGGCCTGCACCTGTCCCGCGATGCTCGCCGCGTTGCTCTGGGCGGTCGCCTGGCGGCTCTGCCCGATGCGACCAAACAAACGCGGCACGACGACCGCCGCGATGATGCCCATGATCGTGATGATCACCAGCACCTCGATAATCGTGAATCCCCGCCGGCGACGGCGTGCGTTCTTCTTCATCCTGTGCGCTCCCTGTTCTTGCCTGTCCATCACATCCCGCTCGCGGCCACGTCTTGAAGTTCCAGCATCGGCAGCAAGATCGCCAGCACGATGAAGCCCACGACCCCGGCCATCGCGATCACCAGCAGCGGCGGCAGCAGCGTTGTTACCAGCTTCAGCGTCGCCTCGGTGCGTTCTTCCATTGCGCGTGCAGCATGGCCGAGCAGTTCTTCCAGCCGACCGCTGCGCTCGCCCATCGCCACGATCTGCACGAGCATGGGCGGGAAATACCCGCTCTGCTCCATGGGCGTGGCCAACGTCTTGCCCTGGCTCACCTGCGAGACCACGTCGTCGATCACGTTCTCGAGCGCCCTGTTGCCCAGCGTCGCCCGCGTGATGCGCAGCGCCTGCAGCAGGCTGATGCCCGAGCCCGTCAGCGTGCCCAGCGTCCGCGTAAACCGGCTCACCGCCACGTCGCGAGCCAGCAAGCCGATCAGCGGCGTGGCCAGCAGCGCCTTGTCGGTACTCAGCCGCCCCTCGTCGCTGCGCCGCACCGCGACAAAGCCGGCGATCGCCAGCCCAAACAGCGCAAGCATCAGCCACCACCAGTTCAGCATCAGGTCGGCAAACGCCTGCACCACCATCGTGGGCCAGGGCAGCTGATCGATGGCGCCCGCGGCTTCCTCAAGGATGCGCGGCGCGATCACCGTCGAGACCAGGATGATGCTGGCCATGCACAACAGCACGAGCAAGGCCGGGTACGTCGTCGCCCCGATCAATGCGCGCTTCAGCCGCACGTCGCGCTCCAGCAGATCGGCAAGCTGGCCGAGCACCTCGCCCAGCTTGCCCGACGCCTCGCCGGCCCGCACCATGCTTACGCTCAATTCGCTGCCGAGTTGCGG
>JBITAB010000018.1:4586-19446 GCA_044439825.1 Phycisphaerales bacterium JB064
CCAACGCTCGTCGACGCCACGAACGCGTCCATCGGCTCGACGACCAGCGGCGTCATGCCGCGGCGCGAGACCTCACGGATCGCCGCCGCCCGTGTGGGCGCGTCGATGATGGGGGCCTCGCCCCCGCCCGCGCACTGCACGCGAAAGCTGGGCATCAACCATGCCCCTCGAGCATGATGTCGGTGCCGCTGTCCTGCGTCGCACGCAGCACCTCGCCCACCGTCGTCATGCCTTGGGCGGCCTTCAGCAGCCCGTCGCGACGCATCGTGATGTGCGCCGTCGCAGCCGTCTCCAGCAGCTTCTGCGCGTTCACACGCTCGCCGATGGCCGACCGCATCGCACGCGTCACCGTCAGCACCTCATAGAAGCCGATGCGGCCCTTGAACACCGCTTCCCGCGCGTCATGCGAGTCGATCGCCTCGCCGTCCGCGCCATCGAAGAGCGCCCGCTCCTCGGCGGTCATGCGCAGCAGCTCAGACTCGGTCGGCCGGTGCGGATAGGCGAACTTCGCCGACAGCCTCCGCCCCAGACGCTGGGCGATCACCGCCTCGAGCACGCTGGCCAGCAGGAAGGGCTCGATGCCCATGTCCAGCATGCGACCCACCGCGCTGGCTGCATCGTTGGTGTGCAGCGTCGAGAGGATCAGGTGGCCCGTCATCGCGGCGCGCACCGAGATCTCGGCCGTCTCGCCATCGCGGATCTCGCCCACCATCACCACGTCGGGGTCCTGACGCAGGATCGACCGCAAGCCCGACGCAAAGCTCAGCCCACGCTTGGGGTTCACGGGGATCTGGTTCACGCCCTCGAGCTCATACTCCACCGGGTCCTCGATGGTGATGATCTTCTTGCGCGGGTCATAGAGCTTGCTCAGCGCCGCATACAGCGTGGTCGTCTTACCAGAGCCCGTGGGCCCGGTCACCAGCACCATGCCGTGCGGGATGGCGATCAGCCGATCGACCTCCTTGCGGTCGGTCTCGCGCATGCCCAGCGTCTTGAGATCGAGCTGCAGGCTCTGCTTGTCGAGCACGCGCATCACGATCGACTCGCCATAGATCGTCGGCGCCGTCGACACACGGATGTCGATCTTGCGGCCATCGAACCGCAGCGTGATGTGCCCGTCCTGGGGCGCATACCGCTCGGCGATGTTCATGCCCGCCATGATCTTGATGCGGCTGGTGATCGCCGGCTGCAAACGCTTGGGCGGTGGCTGTTGCTCCACGAGCACGCCGTCGATGCGATACTTGACCTTAAGGTCGCGCTCGAACGGCTCCACGTGGATATCGCTGGCCCCCAGGCGGATCGCCTCGAGGATCAGCAGGTTCACGAGGTTGATCAGCGAGGGCTGCTCGGCCATCCGGTGCAGGTCTTCGGCCTCGATCGACTCGAGGTTGGCCAGCACCTCCTCGCCGCCCTCGCCCAGGCTCGCGGCCATCGCCGCCGCCGTCGTGCCATACTCACGCTGCACCAGAGCCCGGAACGCGGGCTCGGCGATCGCCACCGGCGTCACGGGCTTGCCCACGATCAGCGATGCCTCGTCGGCAGACGCCCAATCCCGTGGGTCGAGCATCGCCAGCACGATGCGGCCCTCGTTCTCGCCGATGGGCGCCGCGTGCAGTCGCGCCACGTCGTCGCCGCCCATCAGCCTGATCACGGCGCGGTCCACCGTCGGCGCTTCGGTCAGCATGGGTGCTGGCGTCTCGCCATCGGCAACATGCCCATTGCCCGAGGCCAACGCCTCGTCGGGCACGCTCGTGGTTCGCTCTGGGGTACTCACGCGGTCCAAGGCCACTTAGCCTCCACCAAACTGCCGCAGCACGGCGTCGGCATCAAATCCCGACTCACCGACTTCGGGCATCTTCTCGAGCTGCTCGGGCGTCAGCACCGATCGCACACGCTCCACGAACCGGTCGTCGAGGGCCGTCCGTTCCTCCTCGATGGCCTCGGCCTCCGAGTTGTCGTTGCCCCAGCCCCACCAGTTGTTGTCTCCGCTCTCGGCCTGCTCGTCGATGGTCTTGGCCCACCGCTCGTTGATCGGCGACGCCTCGCGCTGGTAGCTCTGCTTGATGGCTTCGAGGCTCTCCTTCTGATCGGTGGTCAGGTCTTCGAGCTTGGCGGCCGCCTCGATCTGGCGCTGGGCCTTGCTCTCGCGATACACCGTGGGCCACGTCCGCCGTTTCACCTCGATATCCCATTCGGGCTGCTTCTCGGCGTCGAGCACCTGCATCACCTGCCGGGCATAGCGGTTATTGATCGCCTTGCCCTGCTTGCCGAGGTCCTGCATCTCGGTCATGGCCTCCTGCATGCGGGTCATGGACTCTTCGTTCCACTCGAAGCCTTCCTGCATCTGCTTCATCTGCTGGCGGCTGAAGTCGCTCATGCGGTCGATCATCCGCTTGTACACCGGATCGATCTCGGCCTCATAGGCGAGCAACGCCTCCTGGGCCGCGTTATTGCTGGCGACATCGACCGTCCGGGCCACCTCGTACAGGTCCAGCGTGCCACCAGAGACCATGCTCATCTGGCCCCACACCTGCATCTGGGCACGCCGATGGGCCCGCTCGACCCGGATGAAGGCCTCTTCCTGCCCGGGCTCGATCGCAAGCATCTTCAGGTCGTTGAAGAACTGCTTCTCGAGCTCGTCGGCGCGATCCATGAAGCCCATGGCGATCTTGCCCATCGGCTTCATCATGGCCTCCCAGTCGCGGGAGCGGCCGGCCTCTTCCTGCAGCTTCCGCATGCCATCCATGAGGGCGTCGGCGGCCTGCTTGTACTTATCCAGATAGTCGCGATGCAGCATCTGGGCCGTCTCGCGCTGCACCTGGTCAAAGCCCAGGATGTCCACGTAGCGGTCGACCGACTCGCGCCCGATGGCCATCTGCATGGGATCTCCGCCGCCCATGCCCATGCCAAACTGGGCCAGTGCCGGAGAGGCCAGCAGGCCAAACCCGAGAATGCTACAGATCAAAACCCAAACCGAAGCCAGCTTCGATTCGCCGCGCATCGCCGTGCTCATCGCGTCTTCCTTCCCCTGCGACCGGTCGGGCGCCGCTCTCGAACGGAGCGGCCGAAACCCGCCGACACCCCTTATTTCGGGACTGGGCCCTGGCAGTTGCACCCAGCCACGCTCACCGAGCTTCAGACCACTGAGTGTACGAGTCAACCCCCGATGCGGATCGACTGGCTGCCAGTCGCCGGCGCGAATCGCATCGAATCATCAGAAGAGCTCGTCTCGGGCAGTGTGGCCAACTGCTCGGGCGTCAAAATCGCCTCGAGCTTGGCCTCCAGCCGCTCGTCCAACTCGTCCACCGCCTTGCGCGCCAACTCACTCGGCGAGGGCTCCTGGCCCTCGATCATCACCACCACGCCGGGCGGCATCGTGTCGTCCTCCTCACGCTGCTTTTCCGCTTGCACCCAGCGATCCCGGGCCGACTCCGCGTCGCGCTCGTGCTGCCCCGCCACGGCATCAAGCTGCTCACGCTGGTCGGTCGTCAGGTCCTCGATCTTCAGCGCGGCCTCCAGCCGCCGCTCGCCATCGGTCTGCCGATAGACCCGAGCGAACGCCCTGCGAAGCCACGCGGCCTCGATCGCATCCTCTTCCAGCACGCCCGAGAGCGTCCGTACCGCCTGCTCACCGGCAGAGGCGATCCGCCCATCGATGTCACGCAAGGGCTTGAAGTGGTCCTCACCGTCGATCATGAAGACGCCGCCCTGGAAGCCGGGGCCGCCGCCGATGTCTTCGGCCTTGCGGACCCGCTCCACCAGCAGCGAATCGACCTGCACCGCCCAACGCTCAAGCACCTCGGCCACGTCCTCTCGCTCGTAGGCCGTCGCAAACTCGGTGCGCACCAGCTCATCCACATCCACGCGTGCCTGCGAACGCATCAGCGAGCCCATGTGCTGGCCGCGGCGATAGATCCGCTCGGCCTTGGGCCAAGCCTCCTGCTGCTCGGGCAGCAGCATCGCCTGGAGGTCCTGCAAATAGGTCTGTTCAAGCTGGTTCACGGCCTCCTGGTGCTTGGCAGAGACTTCCTTGACCCGGGCCATCATCTTCGTGAAGTCGCCGTCCTCACGCAGTTCGCGGGCGTCTTCCATCGCCTCCCGTAGCGCATCGCTCAGGGCCTGGCGTTTGGCTTCTACTTCCTTGAAGAGTTCCAGCGCGATCTCGAGTTGCACGTCATCGAGCCCGACGGCCTCGCTCATCCGCTCCACACGCTCGCGAGACAGCGTCCGTGGCGACCCGGCTATGGGCCCCGACGAGGAGGTCACCATCACCTGAGCCTGCCCCATGACCTCCGCCGGAACCATCGTCGCCAGCCCGATCGCCGCCAGCACCATCATCGCTCGCATCGGTCCAACCTCCATTGCCCGGCGCCCGCCCCAGTGGCGCCGACCCGACACAAAACCCGACCCACAAAGAAGAAGGGCGTGGCCGCATCCCCTCCGGATGCGCCACGCCCCATATGCCGTCACCCCGCGCCGTGTTCGGGGCCATCCTGGGCTGGGATTCAGAACTCCCGCTGACGCGTCCGCTGCGGCTGGCCGCCGTCACGCTGGCCGCCCTGACGCATCCGGCCCTGGCCCGGGCCCTCGCCACGCTCCTCATCATCGGCGCCAACGGCCGCTTCGAGCTTGGCAACCTGCTCCTCGTTCAGCACGGCCTTGATCTGGGTGATGGTCTGGTCCACCGCGTCACGCTTCTCACGGAAGAGCTCGCGCGTGCCGTCCTCGTTGCCTCGCCCGCCGCCACGCATCAGGTCGCGCACGGTCATGTTGACCTCGTTGCTCTCGATCTGGTCGGCCAGCTTGCGGTTCACCTGGTCCATGCGGCGGCTGGTCGCCAGCGCGATGGCCTCGATCTGCCCGCGCTGGTCGTCGCTGAGCCCTTCCATCGCCTTGACCGTCTCGAGCGCCCGGTCCGCCCGGTTGGGGCGATACACCGTCGGGAAGCTCGCGCGACGCACGGCCGTCTCGAGCACCGGCAGCTTCTCCTCGGGCAGCACGGCCTCGAGCCTGCGGGCATAGTTGCGGTTGGTGTCACGAACGCGGATGCTGGCCTTGCGGGCGTCCTCGAAGTGGCTCTGCAACGCCTCGAAGTCCCGCTCGCGGAAGAGCTCCATGCCCTTCTCGTACATGTCGTTGCGCGCCATCAGGGCACGGTCCAATTCCATCTCGTAGTCGGCCAGCACGCCCTTGGCCTCGCTCGCGGGCTCGCCCTCAAGCTCCATGCCATCGACGATCTCGAACAGGTCGACGCGCTCGCCGCTCATCAGCCCGCGCGGCAGCGTCGTCGCCCGGCGGTGGGCCATCTCGACGCGAGGCCAAACCGACTCCTGCTCGGGTGTCAGCATCATCTTGAGGTCGCCCATGAAGCGGGTCTCGAGCGTCTCGACCTTCTCGCGGGTCTGCTCGCCCAGCTCACGCAGGCTCTCGAAGGCCGAGCGGTCGCGGGTCTCCTCGAACTCTTGCCGGGCCTTCTGGCCGGCCTCGCGCATGGCGTCGGTGGCCGTCTGCACGCCGTCGATGTACTCCTCGAGCATCATCTGGGCCACCTCGCGCTGCGTGGCGTCCAGGCCCAGGATGTCGGCGTAGTCCTCCAGCCGCTCGCGGTTGACCTGCGGGCCGTCCATGCCCCCAAATCCGCCGCCACCACCGCCAAACTGACCCAGCGCAGGCTGGGCGACGGCCAGCGACAAAGCCACGCTCGCACACCCGATCAGAATCCGATTCATCAAGCCTGACATGATGGAAATCCTCCGTAGCGGTCTAGGCCGGGAATGAGCCAGAAATGAGCCAGACGAGTTCCGGGCGCATCGCCCCCGCGACGAGTGCAAACGCCGCCGCCGTGAAAGTATTGCCACCCGCCAAGCGTCCGCGTTACAAGGCACCTGGGCCATGAAAACACGCACAAGCAGCGGGTAGCGCTCGTACAATCCCCCTTCCCATGCTCAGAAAAGTCCTCCACAGCAAGATCCACATGGCCACCGTCACCGCGGCCAAGCCCGACTACGTCGGCTCTATCACCATCGACCGACGCCTCCTGCGGGCCGTCGGCCTGCGGGCCAGCGACGCCGTGGAGATCGCCAACGCCGCCAACGGCGAACGCTTCGAGACCTACGTCTTCCTGGGTGACGACGGCGTGATCGAGGTCAATGGCGCCGCCGCCCTGCTGGTCAAGCCGGGCGACAAGCTCATCATCATGCACTACGCCTACATGGACGAGGCCGAGTACTCGGCCCACCGCCCCCAGGTGGCACTGGTGGGGGAGGGCAACGCCCTCGACCGCACCGTCGCCTACGAGCCCTGGCCCTAAACCGCCTGCAGCTCGGGACTCCGCACGAGCGCCTCGTGCGCCGCCCAGAACTTCTCGAAGCTCGCCGTGATCGAGAAGTTCTTCGACCACGGCACGCCCGCGGCGCCCATCGCCTTGCGCTTGTCGTGATCGATCACGAGATCACTCACGGCGTCCACCCACGCGGGCGTCCTATGCCCGGGCAGCACCAGCCCGGTCCGGCCGTCGTCGACGACCTCCTTGGGCCCGCCCTGGTCGGCCACGATCACCGGGATGCCGCTGGCCTGGCTCTCGAGCACCACCTGCCCGAGCGTGTCGGTGAGCGAGGGGAACACGAACATGTCTGCAGATGCGTAGAGCGTGGCCAGCTCGGTGCCGTGCTTGAAGCCCGGGAACACCACGCCGTGACCACCGAGGGTTGACTTCATCTCTTCGAGATAAGGCCCGCCGCCCACGACCACCAGCCTCGCGTCGACGCCAGCCGCCCGGGCGCGCTCGCGCACCTGGGGCCAGATCGCCGTCAGCATCGGCAGGTTCTTCTCGGTGCTGATGCGGCCGACGTACAGCACCTTCACCGACTCGCGCGGCAGCCCATACTCGTCCCACACGCTCTCGTCGCGGTGCTTCGCGTCGAAGTCATCCAGCGCGATGCCCGGCTCGAGCTTGGCCATGCGGCTGCGCGAAAAGCCCAGCTTTTCCAGCGATTCCATGTACTGCTCGCTGCGAGACAGGATCAGCTTGAAGGGCTTGTAGAAGAACTTCATGTACTGGGCCGTCACCGTGCCGTACATCTCGTCGTGGAACAGGTGCTCCAGGTACGCCGGGAAGTCGGTGTGATACACGCCCGCCATCGGGATGCCGCGCTTCTTGGCGAAGTCTCGCCCCACCTTGCCCACGCCGCCCGGCGTCGACACGTGCACGACATCGGGGTCAAACGCCTCGGCCCGCCGCACCAGGTCCCGCTTGTTGGGGATGACGAAGTCCAGCTCGGGATACTTGGGCATCTTCGTGGCGAACTTCGGCTTGCAGTTGTAGAAGCACGCCTCGGGCGGGATCTCGAACCGGGTCGACGTTGCGATGAGCAACTCACACCCAGCCTTGAGCGACTCGTGCCCCATGTTGCGAATGAAACGGCTCACGCCATTCACGTCGCCAAGCGTATCGGTGAACAGCATGAGCCGCATGCGTTGTCTCCAGGTCGTATGACAACCGGCCCGCGGCACTTGCACGCGAACCGGTCTCAGTTGTGCAAGAGCCTTAGCCCATCTTCTCGACAACAGCCTCACCAAACTCGCTGCACTTCATCAGCTTCGCCCCATCCATCAAACGCTCGAAGTCGTACGTCACCGTCTTCGCGGCGATCGCGCCTTCCATGCCCTTGATGATCAGGTCGGCCGCCTCGTTCCAGCCCATGTGGCGGAGCATCAGCTCGCCCGAGAGGATCACGCTGCCGGGGTTCACCTTGTCCTGGCCGGCATACTTCGGGGCCGTGCCGTGCGTGGCCTCGAAGACCGCGTGCCCGGTGTCGTAGTTGATGTTGGCGCCCGGCGCGATGCCGATGCCGCCCACGCACGCCGCCAGGGCGTCGCTCACGTAGTCGCCGTTGAGGTTCATCGTCGCGATCACGCCGTACTCGGCCGGACGCGTCAGGATCTGCTGCAGGAAGGCGTCGGCGATCACGTCCTTGATGACGATCTTCGTGCCGTTGGGCGCGGTGAACTGGTGCCAGGGCCCGCCATCCAGAGGCGTGGCGCCGAACTGCTCACGCGCCACCTCGTAGCCCCACTTCATGAAGGCGCCCTCGGTGAACTTCATGATGTTGCCCTTGTGCACCAGCGTCACCGAGTCGCGGTTGTTGTCGATGGCGTACTGGATCGCCGCCCGCACCAGCCGCTCGGTGCCCTCCTTCGACACGGGCTTGATGCCGATGCCGCACGAGTCGGGGAAGCGCACCTTGCCCCATTGCTTGGGGAAGGCCTCGCTGAAGAGCTTCTTGAACTTCGCCAGGTCCTCGCTGCCGGCCTCGAACTCGATGCCCGCGTAGATGTCCTCGGTGTTCTCACGGAAGATCACCATGTCGGTCGCGCCGGGGTTCTTCACCGGGCTGGGCACGCCCTCGAACCACCGCACGGGCCGCAGGCAGGTGTACAGGTCGAGCTGCTGCCGCAGCGCAACATTAATGGAACGGATGCCGCCGCCGGTGGGCGTGGTCAGCGGCCCCTTGATGCCCACCAGATACTCGCGGAAGGCGTCCAGCGTGGCCTCGGGCAGCCAGTCGCCGGTCTTGGTGTGGGCCTTCTCGCCCGCCAGCACCTCGTGCCAGTGGATCTTCCGCTCGCCGCCGTAGGCCTTCTCCACCGCCGCATCGAACACCCGCACGGAAGCCGCCCAGATGTCGGGCCCGGTGCCGTCTCCCTCGATGAAGGGGACGATGACCTGGTTGGGAACGTTCAGGCGGCCATTGGAAGTGGTGATCGGCTCGGCAGTCGCGGGCATCGGCGGAGTCTCCTGGTTCAAAATCGAAGCGCCAGTATAGGGCAACGCCCCACCAAGGCAGGCCATTCCAAGGCCCGGAACCGCCCCCGACGGCCCTACGAAGCGCCAACCATTCGCGACCTTTGGGCATGATCCATCGGCCATCCAGGAGTCACACAGGAGCCACCCAGGAGCCTATCGATGCGAGCAAGCCTCGCAGCCGCAATCGCGCTGATCCTGCTGTTCTGCACCGCCTCGGCCCAGGCCCGGCAGACGGCCGGCGGTGTGGAGCGCGAGCGATCCCCGTTCACCGACGTGCGATTCGAGGGCGAACGCGCCCACGTCCTGGTGAGAGGCCAGTGGTACGAATGGCTCGAGATCGACGGCGTTCCCTACGACGCCATCCTCCACGTCGCACGCCAGCGCTTCCCCGATCGCTGGCAGAAGCGAATCGCCGAAGACCTGCTCGTCCTGCTCGATGCCGTCGGCCAGCAGCCAGGCGACACCGTCCGTCTCAAGCTCCGCTCGCTCGAGCATGACACCGTCCAGTTGCTCCCCGCCGTCGCGATGACCAACGAGAATCGCAACCGGGTGCGCGACGCCCGGCGACAACGCGAGAGCGATTCGCCGATCGACGCGGCCGCCGTGTTCGCCGAGATTGTCAAGGCGATCCGCGATCACCATGCGTACGCCGACCTCAAGAGCCTCGACCTCGACGCCCTCGCGCTCGAGGCAACGCACGAGCTGGGAGATGCTCCAACCCGGAGCAAGGCCATCCTCGCCGCCCAGCGCCTCATCGCCCGCCTTGGCGACGGGCACGCTCGCGTCGATGGCTGGGAGCTCCACACGCCCCGCGGCACCCTCGACGTCCTCCTCCAGCACGCCCAGGGCGGCGTCGTCGCCTTCCGCCGAGGCCCCGATGCCAAGCAAGGCAACCTCCTCGACGCAGACCGCCCGTACGTCGTCTCCATAGATGGCGTGCCGATCGAGACCTGGATCGAGGCCGCGTCGGCCTACGTCGTCGATGGCTCACCCGCCCTCGTACGCGAGCGTTCCACGCGCACGCTCCGCTACGCCAACCTCATTCGCGACCGGCTCGACCTGCCGCACAAACCGACGGCGACCATCCGAGTGCGCAGCGCCGACGGCACGTCATCGAAGGAACTTGAGTTGCCCGTCGGCAACGACTTCCAGGTCTACGGAGACTGGCCGCGTACGACCTCCCGCACGCTCGACTCAGGCTTTGGGTACATCCGCCTCCACACCATGGTACTCGATGCCACGGCCCTCAAGGATCTGAAAAACACCCTGGATTCCATGGCCGAAACCCCGGGCCTGATCATCGACGTACGCGGCAATGGTGGGGGGTACAGAGACGCGATCAACGCGGTGGCGCCGCGCTTCCTCGATCCCGACCAGCCCGAGGCCGCACGTGTTGTGAACGTCGCCCGCGCAAGACTTGCGACCGCCGACGACCCTGCCAACCCGGATGGTTACCTTGGCAATCGGCATGCCTTTCCCGCAAACTGGCCCGGCTGGTCGCCCATCGAACGCACGGAAATCGAACGATTCAACCAGCAATTCAAGCCCAGATGGCAGCCCGCACGAGGCCGCTTCAGCGATCCACACTACATGGTCGTCTCACGCGAAGCCGGTGGGCCAATCTATGGCAAGCCGGTCGTTGTTCTCATGGATGAAGGCTGCTTTAGCGCTACCGACATCTTCCTCGGCGCGATGAAGGGCCTGCCGAACGTGACGCTCATGGGCACGCCATCCAGCGGCGGCAGCGCGAATTCGGATGGCTACGTCATCGAGAGCCTTGGTGTAGAGATCCGGCTTGCAACCATGGTCTCCTACGCGACCGATGGCCGGCTCTACGACGGCAATGGCATCACGCCCGACATCCATGTGCCCTGCATCGCAACCGATCTCATCGGCCAGACCGACACCCAACTCGACGCAGCGATCGAGCACCTCAGGGCTCAGCAGAGCAAGTAGGCGCTACACCTCATAGAGCCGTGCAAACTCGGCCCAGAAGCCCGGATACGTCTTCGCCACGCACCCAGGGTCGGCGATGCTCACGTTGGGCCGGTGCAGGCCGATGAGAGAGAGAGCCATCGCCATCCGGTGGTCGTCATACGTGCCAAACACAACGGGCGAGGCCGAGGTCGAGCGATCGATCCCCCCGGTCGGCGGCTCGATCCGAATCGCACCTTCCTCGCCCTGCACGTCGAGCTCGACGTTGACGCCGATCTTGGCAAGCTCGGTCTTGAGCGCGTGCAGCCGATCGGTCTCCTTCACCCGCAACGTGTGGAGCCCGCGGATCATCGAGCCGCCACTTGCAAGAGCGGCCAGCACCACGAGCGCCATCGCGGCGTCGGGCATGTCTCGCATGTCGGCCATCACAGGGTTCAGGTTCGCCCCGCCCTTCACGGTCAGGCTCGGCCCGTTCGGAGATTCATCCGCCGACACGCTCCTGGCCTCGGCGCCCATGCGCGCGAGCACCGAAGGAAACGCGAGGTCGCCCTGCAGCCCGGCTTCCTCGACCCCCTGCACCCGGATGCGCGCGCCAGGCACGCTGGCTGCCGCCGCCCAGAACACGCTCGCGCCGCTCGCATCGGGCTCGATGTCCATCGTGAATCCGGCGACGAGCTCTCCGCCACGCGACGCAACGCGCAGCACGCGCAGGTCGGCGGACGAACGCACCGAGACCCCGAGCGCATCGAGCAGCCCAAGCGTCATCCGGATATACGACGAACTGGTCGCCTCGCCCTCGATCTCGACCGCGATCCCGCCGGGCAGGAACGCCCCGAGCAACAGCACGGCCGACACAAACTGGCTCGATGGCAGCTCGTCGAAGTACACCTGGCCACACGTCGGCAATGCCTCAGGAGGCGTAATCCGGATCGGCGGGCAGCCAGGCGTGCCCAGCGCCTCGATGCTCGCGCCCAGGTCTCCCAACGCGCCCGCCAGCTCGCCGATCGGCCGCTTCCTCATCCGCTCGCTGCCGGTGATGACCACGGGCGATGGCGACAGCACGCTCGCGGCTGACAGGAATCGAACGGCCGTGCCGGCGTTCTCGAGCTGGAGCGTGATCTCGCCGCTCTTGGCGGGCTTCCAGCGTCCATTCGCGCCAGCGGCACGAATCGTCGTCCCTTCAACCTCGACGCGAGCGCCAAGAGCACGAAGCGCCTGGATCATGACCCGTGTGTCGACCGCGTCGACGAGCGCCCCGCGCAACTCGCTCTGCCCGCCCGCGAGGGCAGCAAGAAGCAGCGCCCGGTTCGTCAGGCTCTTGCTCCCGGGCGGACGCAGCGTGACATCAAAAGGCGACTGCCCGCGGATCGAACGCAGCGTGGGGATGGGCAATGGATCACACAACCCGTCAAGCGAGGCCGCCAGATGTTCGGCGTTAAGCTGTTCGGCGTGATCGGGCATGGTGCGGTGACAAAGCGTTCCACTGGCCTGCAACATCGGCCTGAGCGTCTACGCCTCGGTTTCGCTCTCCGTGTCTTCGCCGGCTACCCGAAACACCGCGACGACGTCGGTCACGGGCACGACGAACAGCCGGTTATCGCCCTCGAAGTCGACCGGTATGGCCTTGCCGGGATGGAAGAGCACGCGCTGGTACTGGCGGATCGGATAGTCCTCGTCACTGGCAACCTGGGCAGAGATCGCCACGATCCGTCCGGTCAGCGTGGGGATCTCCATCTTGTCGGGCAGGTGAAGGCCAGACTTGGTCTGCTTCTTGTCCTCGTCCTTGCGGATGAGCACGCGAGCGCCAATGGGCTCGACCGTCTCGATCTTCTTGGCCGAACCAGCACGCGGCATCCACAACCCTCCATCATCATCCCACGAACACGTGATCCAGTCGCTATCCTAGGTCCGCCCTGTTCCCCTTCCGGCACACTGGAGAGGCCCCGTGCACCAGCAACTCCTCGCCTTGATCAAAGATGTGCCCGACTTCCCAAAGCCCGGCATCATCTTCAAGGACTTCACCCCACTCCTGGCCGACCCGGGCGCCCTCGCTCTCGCGGTGGAGTTAATGGTCAATCCGTTCCGCGGCAAGCGTGTCGATCTTGTGCTCGGCGCGGAATCACGGGGTTTCATCTTCGGAACGGCCATCGCACAGGCGCTCTCGGCAGGATTCGTGCCGATCCGGAAGGCCGGCAAGCTCCCTCGGAAGGTCCATCACGTCGAGTACGAACTCGAATATGGTGTCGATCGCCTCGAGATCCACGCCGGCGACATTCCGAAGGGCAGCCGCGTGCTCCTTGTTGACGACCTTCTTGCCACCGGTGGTACATTGAGAGCTTCGCAGGAACTCGCAGAAATGGCTGGCGCGCAGATTATCGGCGCCACCGTTCTCATCGAGTTGGAGTCGCTGCGCGGTCGTTCCAAGGTCGCCGGCATCCAGCCGATGCACGCCGTGCTCAAGCTTTGATCTTGCGCAAGCACTGCATTGGCAGTGATTTAGCAACGGAAGAGTGAGGCGCAAAAAGAACACGCCTGGCCGTGAAGCCAGGCGTGTCGATCAAATCATGATGCGACCGTCAATGCCGGATTAGCGGCGGCGACGGGCGGCGGCCAGGCCGCCGAGGCCCAGGAGGGCCAGGCTGGCGGGAGCGGGGACCACGTTGATGGCGCCCGAACCCTCGACCAGGCTGCCGAGACGGCTCTCGCTGGTGGAACGGTCCATCGCGACGTAGACGTCGAACTTGCTGGTGACCGTGCTCAGGTCGATGGTGAAGCCAGCGGGGACGTCGGCCGGAGCGGTGTAGGTGGCGCTCCAGAAGGCGATGGGGTTGCTGTCATCGGCGAAGATGCCAGCGGCGGGGAAGTTCAGCTGGCCGGCGATGATGCCGTCCACGCCGGTGCCCGAAGCAGCGCCAGCGCTGGTGCCGGGGCCGTCCATGGGGGCGATCACGGCCAGGTCGCTCCAACCGTCGGAGCCCATCGAGGCCACGAAGTTGGTGGCGATGCCAGCCATGGCGTAGTCGGCGGCGTCGAAGCCGGCCGACAGGGTGACCATGGTGCTCTCACCCGGGTTCAGGGTGGGGTTGGCAACATCGATGTTGATGGACTGGGCAGCAGCGGCAGCGGCAACACCAGCAACGGCAAGAATCGCAGCAGTCTTCATCTTGGTCTCTCCTCTTGAGCTCAAGAAACCTTGGTTCATGGATTCACACAACAACAGTTCGTCGATCCCAGACTTGCTGACCCGTGGATCGACACATCGAGTGTAACCGAAGTCGAGATGCTCGACAAGACTATTTGAACTTGCTTCCACTGATTTTGGGCCGATTTTAACGACTAGAGGTCCTATAAAACCGGTTGTTCCCGTATTTTGTTTGGGAATCAGTCGGATTGTTCCTGCCGGACTTTGATCCAACTTGTTGTAGTACAGTCGGTTGTGAGCATTGTTGAGAATGGATCAATCAAATACAAACGCCGACCCGAGAAACCTCGGGTCGGCGTTAAGATTTTCAATCAGCCGATCGCTGATGCCGGATTAGCGGCGGCGACGGGCGGCGGCCAGGCCGCCGAGGCCCAGGAGGGCCAGGCTGGCGGGAGCGGGGACCACGTTGATGGCGCCCGAACCCTCGACCAGGCTGCCGAGACGGCTCTCGCTGGTGGAACGGTCCATCGCGACGTAGACGTCGAACTTGCTGGTGACCGTGCTCAGGTCGATGGTGAAGCCAGCGGGGACGTCGGCCGGAGCGGTGTAGGTGGCGCTCCAGAAGGCGATGGGGTTGCTGTCATCGGCGAAGATGCCAGCGGCGGGGAAGTTCAGCTGGCCGGCGATGATGCCGTCCACGCCGGTACCCGAAGCAGCGCCACCGCTGGTGCCGGGGCCGTCCATGGGAGCCAGAACAGCCAGATCGCTCCAGCCGGTCGAGCCCTCGGAAGCCACGAAGTTGGTGGCGATGCCAGCCATGGCGTAGTCAGCGGCGTCGAAGCCAGCCGTCAGGGTGACGGTGGTGCTCTGACCGGGGCCGAGGGTGGGGTTGGCAACGTCGATGTTGATGGACTGAGCGCTAGCGGCAGCGGCAACACCGGCGACGGCGACGAGGGCGAAAGCCTTCTTCATATCTA
>JBITAB010000019.1:0-4727 GCA_044439825.1 Phycisphaerales bacterium JB064
ATCAGCACCGGCAACTTCAAGGACATGTACTGGACCCTCGCCCAGATGCTGACCCACCACAGCAGCAACGGCTGCAACATGCAGCCCGGCGACCTGCTCGCAAGCGGCACCGTCAGCGGCAAGACCAAGGACAGCCGAGGCTGCCTGCTCGAGCTCACCTGGAACGGCGACGCCTTCGCCAGCCCGCCCAAGCTCGTGCCCGGCACCGACCGCACGCCCATCACGCTGCCGACCGGCGAGGAACGCAAGTTCCTGGCCGACGGCGACGAGGTCATCATCAAGGGCTACTGCGAGCGCGAGGGCTTCCGGCGCATCGGGTTTGGTGAGTGCCGCGGCATCATCACGCCCGCAAGGAGCATCTAACTCCCTCCCCCGCTCCCGCCGGGGGCGAGGGAGGAGGAAGAGTTACTTCCGCAGCATCCCAAACCGCCATGGCTTGTCCGCGCCCCGAACGCTGGAGATGCCGCTGAAGCCGCTGACCTTCTCGGCCCGCTCGACCGAGACGAAGGCGTCGGGCGCGATCCTGGCGACCTTCTCCATGATGTCGGGCACGACCTTGCGCTTGACGGCCAGGAAGACCATCTCGACGGGGGCCGCGTCGCCGCCGTTGGCGCCGCCGTGGCCGTCGACGCGGGTGGGGTTCAGCCCGCCCGTGCGCAGACGCTCGGCCAGCAGCAACTCGGGCCTGGGATTGATCACGCGGATGACCCGCCAGCCGATGGCCAGGCGCTGCTCGATGTTCATGCCCAGCAGCGTGCCCAGCGCGAAGCCCGCGCCGTAGGCGATCAGGGCGACGATGCTGTCGATGTACTGGATCGCCTTGCCCACGGCGATCATCCAGATGATGACCTCGAAGAAGCCCAGGGCCGCCGACGCGTATCGGTGCCCATTCATGACCATGATCATGCGGACGGTGCCGATGGGCACGTCCAGCAGGCGGGCGCAGAAGATCAGGAACAGGACGGGCCATTCGGGCATGGGGATCGACCTCCGTGAACCCCCAATCGTCGCATCGGCCCGCTGGCGATCAATCCGAAGCTGGCATGATCACGGCAGGGCCTCGTAGAACGCGTCCAAGTCGGCCTTGAGCCGCTCCAGCGAGGGCTGGTGGACGTACATCATGTGGCCCGCGGGGTAGTAGGCGGTGTCGATGCGGTCGCGGTAGCTCGGGTCGAGCCGCATGCGGTTGAGGGTCGTCTCGGCGGCGAAGAAGGGCGTCGCCAGATCGTGGTGGCCCATGGCCACGAACACCCGGGCGTGCGGCTGACGGTGCATGGCGTCGCGCAGCCGGTCGGCCACCGTCACGTAGCGGTCGCGGCCGGCCCCGCCGTAGTCCCACGGCCAGACGCTGGTGAGGATCTCGTACGGCAGGTCGCTCTGGTAGCCAAGCTCGCCTCGGACGTAAGCGTTCATGGCCTCGGTGTAGTTGCTGCGGATGGCCTCGTAGCTGGCGTCGTACTCGTAGCTGTCGCCTGCATGGTCGGCATCGATGCCCAGGAAGCGGGCGTCGAGGCGGCCGACGGTCTGGTTGCGGTGGCGCAGCAATTCCTTGCTGAAGCGCGGCTGGCTGATGCGCAGGCCCGAGTTCTCGAGGTACTGCGTGCTCAGGCCGGTGAGCTCGCTGAGCGTCGTGCGGACGCGCGTGCGCTCGGCCTCGGGCAGGCTGGCGCCCTTGAGCAGCGCGGGCAGGTACTGGTCGAGCGCGAAGCGGCGGGCCTCGGCGATGGCGTCCTCGACGGGCTTGCTCTGCCACTTCTCGGGCAGGGCCTCGTGATAGTGCGCGATGGCCGTGTAGCTGGGCAGGAACATGGCATAGGGCAGGTCGTTGCCCTCGCCGAAGCGGATGGTCTGGAACTCGAGCACGGGGCTGATGAGGACCACGCCGCTCACGGAGATGCCGTGGCGGTCGTGCAGGCGCTGGGCCAGGCCCGCGGCCCGCGTCGTTCCATAGCTCTCGCCCGCGATGATCCTGGGGCTGCTCCAGCGCTGCTCGCGCGTGAGGTACATGCGGATGAAGTCGGCGACGGAATCGAGGTCGCTCTCCAGGCCGTGGAACTGCTTCTCGCTCGTGCCCTCCTCGGCCCGCGAGTAGCCGGTGGAGACCGGATCGATGAACACGAAATCGCTCTTGTCGAGCAGGCTGAAGGCGTTGGGGATGACGGTGTAGGGCGGCGGGCCGGGGTGGCCCACCTCGTCCTCATACTGCACGCGACGCGGGCCGAAGATGCCCAGGTGCAGCCAGACGCTCGACGAACCGGGGCCGCCGTTGAAGCTGAAGGTGATCGGGCGATCGGTGGGCTCAGGAAACTTCGCGCTGTCAGCCCCACCCTCGATCTTGCGATACGCGATGTAGAAGAGGTTGGCCGTGGGCTCGCCCTTGTCGTTGACGAGCGTGATCGTGTCGGCCGTCGCGGTGTAGTGGATGGCCTGGCCGTTGATCTCGACGCTGTGGCGGGTGACGCTGGGGGCGTCGGGGTAGCGCTGGAAGGTGGCCTTGGAGGCGGGGGCTTCGGGCTCGGCTTCCTGGGCGAGTGCCATCCCGGCGAAACCGAGGATCGCGGTCGCAAGAACCAGCCATGGATCGGGGATCTTGAAATTCATAGATAAGGATATGACCTAGGCCCCGCTCCATTTGCGGGATGCCATGAAGGCTTGCTTATCCCCGAGGTAGAGCCACGATCGATCGTGGAAATGGCCGCCAGCGATCTGGTGCGCTCGCCTGCAGCGTTCCCGATCCTTCACCACGTAGAAGGCTCCGGCGAACGCATTTGCCGCCATTGGCGTTAAGGCATTGCCTTGGAACCCGGGCTTACCGATGCCTTTGTCGAACGCATCGGAGATCTCAGCGGCGATCTCTGGCTTCGCCCAGTACGCCTTTCTGATCCCATGGGACTCAAAGAGCGTGCGTTCGATGTGAGCCGTGGGGATCAACGCCCCAAGGTTCTCTCGACCCGGCTTGGCGAGACTTGGCGATCGTGCGATTTCAAATATCAAGTCATGGCTGCCACACCACTTCTCGCAACAAATAGTCAGCAGATTCGAGTAACCGGTAAAGTGGGTGGGGTCGCTCTTTCGGATCTTGGCCATACGGCCCATCGCGACGTCTGTGGAGCGACCCATTCCGCAATCGACGATGATCAGGCTGGCGTGTGCCATCGGATCGCTTGGTGACAACTGCACCGCATGATCAAGGATTTCCTGGGCAAGATACAGGTAATCTGCGAAGCCTCGCCATTGATCTTCTCGAACATGCTTCGCACGAGCACCACTTCGTGCTTGCCACGCGAGACGAATGGCCTGCAATCCCGCCAAGATATGTGCGTTGACATCTTCGGGATGGTCATGCGCCCATCGCATGATGATGTCGTTGCGGGGCAGGTCGCGCCCAACAACTTCCATGCACAACTGCCGACCGGCAGAGTCGGTCTCGCTCGCGAGATAACCCGCAAGCGCACGATAGCTCCCGCGTTGCTGAAGATCGTCGAGCGCTTCGATGGTCGGCTCGTGGCCCATCGCGTCTGCGTGCGTGGACTCGTATCGATGCGGGTCCTTCAGCAGTCGCAAGAGCAACTTCACCAACATGTTCGCTACCGCTTCTCGATGGGCGTGTACGCCACCTTGTGGGGACCGACATAGTTGGTGGTCGGGCGGTAGAGGCGGTTGTCCTCGAGCTGCTCGATGACGTGGCCGCTCCAGCCGGCCAGGCGGCTGAGGGCGAACATGGGGGTGAACAGGTCGAGCTTCAGGCCGATGCAGTGGTACGTGGTGGCGCTGTAGAAGTCGACGTTGGGGTAGATGCCCTTGCTGGCGACCTCGCGCTCCATCACCTTCTCGATGGCGTTGCTCTTGTTGTAGAACTCGATGTTACCGGTGTCCTCGGCCAGCTGCTTGGCCAGGGTCTGCAACTCGCTGGCCCGCGGGTCCTTGGCCTTGTACACGCGGTGGCCAAAGCCCATGATGCGGTCCTTGTTCTTGAGCTTGTTCATGACGTAGGACTCGGCCTCGTCGACGCTCTTGAGCTCGTTGAGCATCACCATCACGCCCTCGTTGGCGCCGCCGTGCAGCGGGCCGCGGAGGCTGCCGATGGCGGCCGTCATGGCGCTGTAGAGGTCGCTGAGCGTGGAAATGACCACGCGTGCGGTGAAGGTGGAGTTGTTGAGCCCGTGGTCGGCGTGGGTGATCATGCAGATGTCGAACGCACGAGCCATGGCCGCGGTGGGCTTGTGGCCGTTGAGCATGTACATGAAGTTTTCGCTGAAGCTCAGGTCGTGGTCTGGCGGCACGAAGGCCTCGCCGCGACGATGGCGATCAAAGGCGGCGACGATCGCCGGCGTGGCGGCCAGGATCTTGAGCGCCTTCTGCCGGGCGGCGGGCACGTCGTTGGCGTTGGGGTTGTCGTCGAACAACGCCAGGGCGCTCACCAGCGTGCGCAGCACGTGCATGGGCTGGGCGTCCTTGGGCATGCCCTTGACCATGTCCAGGACACCGGCGGGCGGGTCGTAGTTGGCCCGCAGGTCCTTGGTAAAGGCGTCGAGCTCGCTCTGGGTGGGCAGCTTCTTGTTCCAGAGCAGGTAGACGGTCTCCTCGAAGGTCGAGGAGCGGGCCAGATCGCCGATGGCGATGCCGACGTATTCGAGGACCCCCTGCTGCCCGTCGATGAAGGACATCTGCGTCTCGGCGGCGACGACGCCTTCCAGGCCTTTGCTGAACTCGGGCATCTTCTGCGA
>JBITAB010000020.1:0-18071 GCA_044439825.1 Phycisphaerales bacterium JB064
GGCTGGCCAAACTTCTCGACGAGGTCGGCTGGCAGTGCCGCCTCGGCCTGCGAGACGTTCCAGACCGCCAGAGCCAGGTCGGCGTCGCTGATGGGCAAGCGATCGACGGCGATGCGTTCGTTCGGCGTGATGAGGTGGGGGCTGGTGAAGGCGCCCGTGCGCACGCCCGCGGCCGAGAGGATGCTGGCCGCCATGCGGGTGATGCTGCCCTTGCCCTTGCTGCCGGCGACGTGGATGGCCGGGACGGCAAGGTGCGGGTCGCCCAGGGCCGCGGCGAGGGCGCGCATGCGGTCGAGCTTGAGCACGCGGACGGCCAGGTCTCGGTTGGGCTGGCGTTCGAAGTTGACCTTCGAGTTCAGCCATGCCAGGGCGGTTGCGAGGTTCCAGCTTGGCGGTGGTGGGGGGAAGGGCGTGTGCATGGGGCCCGCTGGGGCCGAGATTCCTGCCATGGCCGAGGGTAGTGAGCGAGAGGCCATGCGAGCGTGCCCGGCGGCTGGATACCGTGGGCCATGAAACTCGGACCCTTCCCAGAGCCCCATCCCGATCGCGGCCACGATTCCTGGCGCGTGCTGCGCATCATGAGCGAGTTCGTCGATGGCTTCGACACGCTCGAGCGGCTGCCGCCCGCCGTCACGGTCTTCGGCTCGGCCCGCACGCCCGAGAGCGACCCGATGTACGCCGCCGCTCGCGAGATGGGCAAGGCGCTGTCCGAGGCCGGGCTGACGGTGGTGACGGGTGGCGGCCCGGGCATCATGGAGGCGGCCAACCGTGGGGCGTATGAGGCCGGCGGCCGATCGGTGGGCATGAACATCGCGCTGCCGATGGAACAGGCGCCCAACCCCTACCAGACCGACGAGCTGACTTTTGAGTACTTCTTCGTGCGGAAGGTCATGCTGGTGAAGTACGCGCGGGCGTTCGTGATCTTTCCGGGTGGCTTCGGCACGCTCGACGAGTTCTTCGAGGCGATGACGCTGATGCAGACGCTCAAGATCGAGCCCTTCCCGCTGATCCTGTTTGGGTCGCACTTCTGGGCCGAGCCGGTGCGGTGGTTCCGCGAGGAGATGTGTAACAGGTTCCGAACGATCTCGGAGGCCGATCTGAGCCTGTTTCATCTCGTGGACGGGGTCGGTCAGGCGATGGACCTGGTCAAGCAGGCCATCGACGGCACGTACGAGACCGAATTGCCCGGCGTCATCGGCACGGCGGCTCGTGAAACCGGCGAGGGCACACGCCGCGGCGTGCATCCCAGGCGGGGCGGGCAACCGGCCTCTGGGCCCGTTGGCGGGGGTGCGAGCAAAACTCCGCGGCATTTCGATGCAGACTGAGTTGATTTAATCGGCAAAATCCGCGATACTGCCAGTCCGAGGATGCCGTATCCTCTGTGGCAACGCGGACCACCGCCAGGCCAAGCTCGTCGTGGGGATTGGCCGCCCTTTTCGCCCCTTTCTGGGCCGACACCTCTCAGGAGTCGCCATGGCTACCAAAGGCAGCGCGGGCAACGGCAGCGACCGGAACGTCACCAAGAAGCACCTGGTGGACATCATCGCCGGGGAGACCAAGCTCCCACGGAGCGACGTGCAGCGCGTCGTGCAGGGCGTGCTCGATCAGTTGATCGAGGCCGTGCGCGACGGCAAGCGGGTCGAGCTGCGCGACTTCGGCGTGTTCGAGGTGAAGTCCCGTGCGGCTCGCACGGCTCAGAACCCCAAGACGCTCGAGCCCGTGCCAGTGCCGCCCAAGATGGCCGTACGGTTTAAGGCCGGCCGGCTCATGAAGGAAGCCCTGGAGGCCAAGGCCGAGGACGCCGCCAAGCCGGTGGAGGCCTCGCAGAACGGCTACGCCCACGCCGAGGAACGCGAGGCTCCGGTGGTGGAGGTTCCCTCGCGCGAGCGTGTGCACGCCGGGGCCGGCCACGGCTGAGCCTGTCTGTGGGATTGCCCCGCCGCGGGTGACGCCCCTTTTCCGGGCTCTACAATGGCGCTCTTGAACGCACCCCTCGGGCCTCGAAGCCTCTCCCGGCGTCGGCCCGCATCGGATCTGGAGTTTCGCCATGCCCCACGTGATCGCCGAGCCCTGCATCGGGACGAAGGACACCTCGTGCGTTGAGGTGTGCCCGGTGGACTGCATCCATCCGGGCAAGGACGAGGGCGACTACGAGCAGGCCACCCAGCTCTTCATCGATCCGGATACCTGCATCGATTGCGGCCTGTGCGTGGACGAATGCCCCGTGCAGGCGATCTTCCCCGAGGAAGACCTGCCCGAACAGTGGAACAAGTACGTCCAGGTCAACCTGGATTACTACAAGAACCAGTAATCAATCTCGATTTGAAGGCGCGCCGACCACACCGCGAAGGGTTGAGTGGCCGCTCGCGTCGCCGCGTGAGATCACTGTGAAGCTGCCGTCGGTTTCGAGCACAACGGCCTGGGCTTGATCCACGGCCAAGAGTCCGGCGCCCCGTAGGGCGCTGCGCACCTCGTCGGGGGTCACCCTTGTAGAGCGCAACGCGTCGTCGAGCAGTCGCCCCTCATAGAGCAGCAGATGTGGCTCTCCGCTCACCAGACGCTTTACCCATGGGTAGCGCACGCTGCTCCAGGTCACGGCGAATTGCACGCCTATGAGCAGGCCGAGCGCCGCTGCGCCTTCGGCGAGCGTGACGTCCTTGTTGAGCAGGATGGTCGCCAGCGTCGAGCCCAGGGCGATGGTCACGATGAAGTCGAAGGCGTTCATCTTCGAGAGTGTCCGAAGGCCCGAGAGCCGCAGGAACACCACGACGACGATGTACGCGAGAATGCCGATGGCCAGCGTGCGCCCCACGCCGGCCCAACCGTCAAAGAACAGTTGCATGTTGGTCCTCCGGGGAGGACTCTACGGGACCATGGGGCTCAGGCGGCCTCGTCGCTCTTCTTGAAGGCGGCCCGTGCGACGGCGTGGCGTTGGAGCTGCTTGTCGGTGCGCACGTTGTGGGAAGACTCGGGCGGCTCGGTCCAATCCTCGGCCCGGCCCAGGTCGACGGCGCTCTTCTGCACCTTGCGATAGCCCAGCAGGCGGATGACCTCGAGCACGTCGCTCCAGGCGGGGAAGGTGACGTTGTTGCCCTTCTTGAACGCGTCGATGGCCATCAGGAACATGAACTGCTCCTGGGTCATCTCGCCCTCTTCGGCCGAGCGGTGGAAGTCGCTCAGGCGGCGCCCGCGGCCGCGGCGGCGCTCCAGCCCCGTGGGCGGCGTGTGTCCGGGCATGTTGCGGCGATCGAGCCCCAGGCGGCGATCGACCACGCCGCCGGTGTAGCCGGCGGGCGGCTGATCACGCGCGGTTTCCTGTTGCGGCTCGTGCTCGTCGTCGCCCGTGTCATCGCTGCTGATGGGCGCGATGGCCTCGTCCAGCAGGGCCGACTCGGCCTCGTCGAGCTCTTGCTCGAGGCCTTCGGCTGTGCGGGCGGGCAGACGCTTGTTCTCGGTGTCGCGTGGGTGACGAGGCATGACCGGCGTGCTCCTGGCCGCCGGCCTGCTTCGCGTTTCAGGGGGCCTGCCGACTCGTTCGGCTGGCCTGGTGGGCGAAGGGACGCGGGGGCTTAGAGGTCTTCGTCATCCTCATCGGCAGCGTCTTCGTCGTCGGACACCTCTTCCTCGTCGTCGTCGTCGAGGAAGTCGGCGTCGTAGTCCTCATCTTCCTCGTCATCGTCGTCGTAGTCGAGATCGTCAAAATCGTCATCATCCTCATCGTCGTCATAGGCGACAACGTCGAGGTCTCCGGGCACGCCCTGGGCCCAGGCCGGGGCGTCCTGCGTGGCGAGGCCCGGGAGGGCCCAGATAACTTCTTCGGCTTGGATCGTGAGCGTGGGCATGTCTTGTCGTCCGCTTCGGTGCGGGGTCGCTGGGTCCGCACCCGATTGTGCATGTGCGAGCAGGGGTCACTACGGGAGGTTTGCCAACCGGCTCTTCGGAGCCCCGCCTCCTGCCCACTCCAGTCGGGCCCGGTCGGCAAGGTCGAAGAGCGCCGCAAGGCTACACCCTTTGCGGCGGGTGTCAACTGGGTTGAGCCCGGGTTCATCCATCGGCCGCCCGGGCGGCGGGCGCAGGCGTCATGGGCCTCGCAACCCGGCCTTGGGGCTACCATCGGCCTCATGCCAGACGCCCCAGAAGCCCAACCGGCCCCGACGGCCGCTCCAGCCCCGCCAGCGAGCGAATCCCGCTTTGCGCCCGGGCCCGAGCGGTTCCACCCGGTGGCGGGCGTGGCGGGCCTGCTGCTGCCGGGCCTGGGCCACATCGTCCTGGGCCAGCCCAGGCGGGCTGCGGCCATCATGGTGGGCGTGCTGGGGCTGTTCTTCGGCGGGCTGCTGCTGGGCGGCATCGACACCGTCGACAGCCGCGAGGACCGCCTGTGGTTCTACGTCCACGCCCTGAACGGCCCGCTGGCCTTCGCGGCCGACTGGGTGAACCAGAACCAGTTCAAGGCCTGGGCGATGGAAGTCTCGATTTCCGGCCGGCCCGAGCCGGTATTCCGCTCGTCGTACCCTGGCGAGGTGCGGGTCGATCGTGCCCAGAACGGCCGCCTGCCCTGGCCCGGTCTCACGCAGACGCCCCAGTGGGGCCGCGCCGACGACTACGACGGCCAGCCCGGCGCGACCAAGTCGGTCGGCAAGGTCAACGAGATCGCTTTGCTCATGTGCGCCCTGGGCGGCATGCTCAACGTGGTGGCGGTGCTCGATGCGATCTTCAATCGCCGCCGGCCCGAGCGTGAGCTCTATGGCAAGGGAGCGGCGTCATGATCGGCGGCGCGTCCTACATGCTCGCGTGGCGGCCACTGCTCGACCCCATCGACGCCCACACGTGGTGGTTCCTGCTGATCTTCCCCGTCGCGTTCCTGGTGAGCCTGTCGTGGAAGGCCATCCGCATCGACGACATCCGCCGCCTGCCTCGCGCGGTGGTCGTGATGACCGTGCAGGTGGTGCTGGCGATGCTCGGGCTGGGCTTTGCGGCCTTCATCGGGCTCGTGTTTGTGCTGCCCTTCCTGACGGAGCTTGCACGGTGAGCACGTTGCGTCTGGCTGCGTTGCTGGCGTGCCTGACACTGCTTGCCGGCTGCGCGACCCGTCCGACGGCAACCGTGGAGCCCAGTGAGGGCGCCGTGACCACCGACGAGGCGGCCGTGCTGACGTACACCGTAGTGGCGCGGAACACGGGCGAGACCGAACTGCCGCTGCGCATGGTGGACTACACGCTCGAGATCGACGGTCGGCGGGTCTTCAAGGGCCGGCGCAGCGCCGAGGCCACGCTGTCTCGCCAGAACATCCAGCGCATCGATCTGCCCGTGCCCGTCAAGTGGGAAGACCTCCCCGAGGGCGAGGCGCGGTATCGCCTGCATGGCAGGCTGGGATACACGCTGCCAGGCATCTTCGTGAGAGCGATGTTCGACGCGGGGCTGTATCGCCCGAGCGTCGACTTCGAGCTCGAGGGCACGCTCGACCCATCGGGGTTGCGCGGCCAGTAGGCCGGCTCGGTCTCAGACTCAGTTGAAGTACAGGCCCGTGACGTAATCGCTCACCATGCGCTGCGTGGTGAAGTGCGAGCCGTTGAGGGCGATGGTGTGCTTCATGATGTTGGCCCACTGGTCGCGCTTGCGGAAGGCGGGCAGGATGGCCTGGTCGAGCTTGGCGTAGACGTCCTGGGCGTGGGTGCGGTCTTGCGTGTTGGTGGTGGGGGCCTTGCGCTTGCGGTTGGGGCCAAAGTCGTCCTTGCCGATGGCCCAGCCGGTCAGGCCCTCGACGCATCCCTCGAGCCACCAGCCATCGAGCGTGCTCAGGCTGGGCACGCCGTTGAGGGCGGCCTTCATGCCACTGGTGCCGCTGGCTTCGAGCGGCGGGCGCGGCGTGTTGAGCCAGATGTCGCTGCCGGCGGTCATCAGCCCGCACAGCGCCATGTTGTAGTTGGGCAGGTACACCACGCGGGTGTGCTTCAGGCGCTTGGCCTTGCGCAGCACGTCGACGATCATCGCCTGGCCTGGCTCGTCCTTGGGGTGGGCCTTGCCGGCCAGCACGACCTGGATGCCGTCGTACTTCTCGGCGATCTCTTCGAGGGTCTTGGGGTTGCGCAGCAGCAGCGTCAGCCGCTTGTAGGCCGTGGCGCGTCGGCCGAAGCCGATGGTGAAGGTCTCCATGTCGAAGTCGGCATGGGTGAGCTCGTTGACGCGGTCGATGAGGGCGACCTTGGCGCGCAGGTGGGCCTTGAGCACGTCCTTGTTGTCGAGGACGACGGCGTTGCGCAGCTCGGCGTTGTCCTCGCGCCAGCCGGTCAACTGCTTATCGAAGAGCTTGGCCATGTCGCCGCACACCCAGGTGCGGGCGTGCACGCCGTTGGTGACCGAGAGGATGTCCTCGCGGCCGAACATCTTGCGCGAGACCTCGGCGTGGCGGCGTGCGACGGCGTTGATGTGGCCGCTGCCCCAGAAGCCCGTGAGCGTCATGTTCAGCGTGCCCTCGGGCGGGGGTGGGGGCTCGGCCAGGGCGGAGCCGCCGTAGCGGCGCGTCGTGCGCTCGACTACCGGCACGGCGGGCGGCAGGGCGTATGAAGGCACCGGGCCGCCCTGGGCGGCCACGGCCTGGGCGACGGGCGCGGGCGGCGCCGCGGCCCCGGCCGGGTTGGCCTCCATCGGCGCCTCGTGCATCGCGCCCTGCGGCTCGGGGTGGAGCAACTCGACGATCTCGGGCTCGAGGACGCTGTGCACCATCTCCATGGGGAAGCGGTCGTGGCCGGCGGGCACGGGGGTGTGCGTGGTGAAGACGCACTTTTCCTGCACTTCGGCCAGCACGCTGGCGTCGGTAGGCTTGCGCGAGCTGAGGCGTGCCGTGTGGCGGATGAGCTCGGGCACCAGCAGGCTGGCGTGGCCCTCGTTCATGTGATAGATCTTGAGGTTGGCGCACTGCAGCGAGTGCAGCATGCGCACGCCGCCGATGCCCAGGACTGCCTCCTGGCGCAGACGCAGCTGGTCATCGCCGCCGTAGAGGCGGTTGGTGATGGCGCGGTGGTCCTTGCGGTTCTGGGGCAGGTCGGTGTCGAGGAAGAGCACGGGCACCTGGAAGCCGGTGCGCGTGTCGCGCACCATCGAGCGCCATGCGCCCACGCGCACGGTGCGGCCGTCGAGCTTGACGCTGACCTCGTTGGGCAGGCGCGTCAGGTGCTTCTCGGGCTGCCACTTGATGGGCTCGTCGTGCTGGGTGCCGTCCTTGTCGAGCGTCTGCTTGAAGTAGCCGCCGCGGTGCAGCAGGCTGATGGCCACCATGGGCGTCTGCAGGTTGGCCGCCGAGCGGATGGTGTCTCCCGCGAGCACGCCAAGGCCACCGGAGAAGGTGGGGATCTTGTCGTTGAGGGCGATCTCCATCGAGAAGTACGCCACGCGGGGGTCGATGCCAAGGTGCTCGTTGCGGCTGCGGGGCATGGGCTGGTTCCTTCACGGGCAGACGGGGACCGATAATGGACGCGACGGAAAAACGTGCTTATTCCACTTCGGCAGGTTGCGGGCCGCGATGCAGTGCAAGATCGTGTGCTTGTGCGTATGCCTCGCCCATTTCCATCCAATCGAACAGCCACGAGCGTTGCTCGGCGGCGTTTCGGACCCTGATGCGTTCGCGCTGGGTGAGCTGGCAGAACTCGAACATCCGCTGGGCCAGGGCCTCGACGGCCTGTTCGGTGGTCTTGTGCTGGCGGGCGAGCACCCACGGGGCCCAGCCCTGCGGCTGTGCGTGGCGCTCCATGACGAAGTCGCCAAAGCCCGACATGTCGGTCGTGATGGCCGGCACGCCCAGCGCGAGGCATTCCAAGGGCGTGTAACCCCAGGGCTCATACGTGCTGGGGAAGACGCCCAAGTGGCAGCCGCGCACGAACTGGTCGTACTCCATGCCCCACAGAGGGTTGGTGGGGCTGATGAACTGGGGGTGGTAGACGATCTTGACGCGGTCGTCGGGGTCGTTGCGCAGGCCGGCGACGGCGATCTCGGTGAGCACCTCGTCGCGCGGGTCGCCCTCGAGCGTGTGGGTGATGACGCTGGGCCAGCCCCGCGTGCGGAAGGCCGCCTGCGTGCGCTTGAGGCGGAGCATCCAGTACTCCTCGGCCAGCGCGTCCAGCGAGACGCGGCCCTCGCTGGCGGCCGTGCGGAAGAGCCGGGCCCGCAGGTCGTCGGCGATGTGCTCGCACACGTCCTCGAGCTCGTCGAGCACGGCCCTGTTCTGCAGCACGACGGGGTCGATCGATCGCACGTCACGCCGGGTGACGATGAAGCTCACCACGTTCACCGGGTTGTTGGCTTGCTTGAGCAGCTCGTTCAGCCGGGCGTTGGCGCGGATGAACAGGTCGAAGCCCTTGTTTCGCGGCTCGTATCGGCCGCTGGTGAAGAAGTAGAGCGTGCGGTCGAGGTCGATGGGCCTGGTGGGGAAGAAGTGCCCCATGGTGAAGTGGTGGATCTTGTCCTTGAAGACCGCGTGCAGCGTCTGGAACTCGTGGCCCACGCTCAGGCGGCCGATGTCAAGCCCGTTGGGCAGGATGGCGTCGGGCTTGCGGCCCAGCAGGTGCTCGCACTCCACGCCGGTCAGCGGGCTGATGGTGGTCATCACGTCGCAGTCGCGCGTGGCCAGGCGTTCGTATTCGTGGCGGGCGCGGATGCCGAAGCGATTGGCCTCGGCCGCGGCGTCGATGCCCGCAACCGTGTCGGGCGGGTTGTCGCTGCTGGCGAGGTACCGCCCAAGCAGCGTGGCGTGGGTGGTGAAGACGGTGGAGATGGGCTGCTCTTCGCGCTTGATGAGCGGGATGGCGAGCCCGCCCATCCACTCGTGGAAGTGGGCCAGCACGCGGCGGGAGTGCCGGCGGGCGGGCCGCTGGTCTCGCCAGGCGTGGTCGACCGCACGCATGAAGTGGCGCGTGACATCGGCGAAGGCGATCACGCCGTCGACCATCTCGTCGCCCGAGGGCGAGCTGATGCCGTCGCGTTCCCAGAGGTAGAACTTCTCGCTGTTGATCCGCTCGGGTGGCAGCTTGATGTCCAGCAGCACCACGCGCGGCCGCCCGGGCACCAGCCAGCGGCCGGTGTGGCAGACGATACCGATCTCGTCGAGGGCGGCGACCGCACGCGCGAGCCATCCGGTGGGACGGCGGGGCTCCATCTCGAGGGCGGCCTGGTCAGCGATGTAGGGGCCCACCATCAGGTAGCGGTCGTCCCAGTGGTCGACCATGGTGGCCGCCTTGGAGCGCAGCACCTGGTAGATGCCACCGATGGGATTGCAGACCTCGTAGCCCACCTCGATGAGCAGCACGCCGGGCGAGCCACGGCCGCCGGGCAGGCCCGTGCGTTCGTACTCGTTGTCTGCCCGACTGGGGACCACGTCGCTCTCCGTGCGAGGCATCGCCTGACCCGTGCGCAATCTTTGCGCGACGCGGCTGGCGGGGCGTGTCTTTGGCTCCGAGTCTGCGACCGACTCTGGCGAGCGTCACCACAACTATCGGCCCGTGTCGAGGGCGACGTGAGCGTGGTGAGGGGCATTTTTGTCGTCTGCTCGCCAGACGATCGCACCCTGTTTGCGTGCACTTGATGAAACCTGCATCATTTGCAGCCAAAGTCGAGCGCACGAGTGGTCGATGTTTCTGGGCGTCTCGTACACTTGGGTAGAGGCGGCGCGCCGAAGGTGGAAAACGGCGGTCGCCCGGCCCCAGAAATGGCAGCGTGGCGGTTCGGGGTTGGCCATGCCCCGGGGGCCAGACGGGCGGGCGCACACGGATGCGCCGCCCGGCGACCGCATGGAGGTGAGCCGTGATCGGCTCGAACAGCACAGCACTCCGCCAGCACGCCTACTCGGTCTTCACGGCCTCACGCCGCGAGCGTGAGACCGATGACGAGGTGCCGGCCTCGGTGCTCAGTCCCATGTCTCCCAGCACAACTGTTCCCAGCACGCCCGCGCGGCCCGGCCCACAGAACGCCCCAGGGCGCGTGGCCGAGCCCAAGAGCACCGGCGTTGCGTCGGTGGGCAAGGTGGTCGGTGATCTGTCGACGCCGGCCTCGGCGAAGCAAGCCGAAGGAAAGCGGGCCGAGCCGGTGAAGAAGGCCGAGGCCGCCCAGCCGCCCACGCATGACGAGATCGGCAGGCGTGCCCACGAGATCTTCGAGGCCCGCAACGGCCAGGCCGGAGACCCCGTGGCCGACTGGCTGCGGGCCGAGGCCGAGCTGCGCCAGGAGCGTGGGCTGGCCTGAAACCCGGTGGCGATGGGGACATCCCCGTCCGGAACGGGCTGGATGGGCACAGGTTTTCGGTCGATCTGGACTCTGGCGGGCTGTTTCCCGCGTGGAGCCCAGACGTGACCAACCATCTTCTCTTGATGCCCCAGAGCACGCAACAAACCCACGGCCACATGCCGGACGCCAACTGGCT
This sequence comes from Phycisphaerales bacterium JB064, assembly GCA_044439825.1. Taxonomy (GTDB): domain Bacteria; phylum Planctomycetota; class Phycisphaerae; order Phycisphaerales; family UBA1924; genus JAHCJI01. The sequence continues at coordinate 10,409 of JBITAB010000020.1, forward strand.
GTCCGCCGACGACCAGTACTGGTTCAACGAGGGCACCCACGCGCATCTCTATGAGAAGCTCGGGGCCCACCCCTTGCCGGGCGGCCAGGGCGTGTGCTTCGGCGTGTGGGCGCCCAACGCCCGCTCGGTGTCCGTGGTGGGAGACTGGAACTACTGGTCGGTGGGGGCCGACACGCTCTCGCCAGTGGGCAGCAGCGGTTTGTGGGTAGGAACCGCCATGCACGCCCGCGAGGGTTGCCACTACAAGTATGTGATCGATTCGCACGTTGGGGGCCGCCGGCTCGAGAAGACCGACCCCTTCGGCTTCCGCTTCGAGCAGCCGCCCCGCACGGCCGCCATCGTGCATGGGCTGGGCTACCAGTGGCAGGACGGCGATTGGATGCGCACCCGCGGCGAGCGGCATCGTGTCGACCAGCCCATGAGCATCTATGAGTTGCACCCCGGCTCGTGGCGACGCGTGCCCGAGGATGGCAATCGCAGCCTGAACTATCGCGAGCTGGCGCCGCGGCTGGCCGAGTATTGCAACCGGCTCGGCTTCACGCACGTCGAGCTGATGCCCGTGATGGAGCACCCGCTCTATAAGAGCTGGGGCTACCAGACGACCGGATACTTCGCGCCCACGAGCCGGTATGGCTCGCCGCAGGACTTCATGTTCCTGGTCGACACGCTGCACCAGGCGGGCATCGGCGTGATCCTGGACTGGGTGCCCAGCCACTTCCCGGCCGATGCGCACGCGCTGGCACTGTTCGATGGCACGCACCTGTTCGAGCACGCCGACCCGCGCGAGGGCTTCCATCCCGACTGGAAGTCGATGATCTTCAACTATGGCCGCCACGAGGTGCGCAGCTTCCTGATCTCCAGCGCCATGTTCTGGCTCGACAAGTACCACGTTGATGGCATCCGTGTCGACGCCGTGGCATCCATGCTCTACCGCGATTACTCCCGCAAGGAGGGCGAGTGGGTGCCCAACCGCTACGGCGGGCGCGAGAACCTCGAGGCCATCGGCTTCCTGCGTCAGCTCAACAGCACGCTCTATGGCGCGTTCCCCGACATCGTGACCTTTGCCGAGGAATCGACGGCGTGGCCCGGCGTGTCGCGGCCGGCACACCTTGGCGGGCTTGGCTTTGGCTATAAGTGGGACATGGGCTGGATGCACGACACGCTGAAGTACCTCCAGCACGAGCCTATCCACCGCAAGTACCACCACAACGAGATCAGCTTCCGCGCGGTCTACCAGTTCAGCGAGAACTACGTCATGCCGCTCAGCCACGACGAGGTGGTGCACGGCAAGGGCAGCCTGCTCGGCCGCATGCCAGGCGACGAGTGGCAGCGCATGGCCAACCTGCGCTTGCTGTATGGTCTGCAATGGACGCAGCCTGGCAAGAAGCTGCTCTTTATGGGCGGGGAGCTCGCGCAGGTGCCCGAGTGGGACCACGACAGCAGCGTGGAGTGGCACTTGGAAGGCGTGCAGAGCCATGCGGGCATCGCCGCGCTCGTGGGCACGCTGAATGATCTCTACAAGCGCGAGCCCGCGCTGCATGAGCGTGATTGCGACTCCAAGGGCTTCGAGTGGGTCGATTGCACCGATGCCGAGAGCACGGTCATCGCCTTCCTGCGTCATGGCAAGGACGTGAACGACACCGTGCTCGTCGTGGCCAACTTCACACCGGTGGTGCGCAGCGGTTATCAGGTGGGCGTGCCGACCGAGGGCTTCTGGAAGGAATCCCTGAACACCGATGCCGCTTGTTTTGGCGGTTCGGGCGTTGGCAACATGGGCGGCGTGCAGACGCAGCCAAAGCGCTTCCACGGCCGGCCGTTCAGCCTCGATCTCACCCTGCCGCCGCTTTCGGTGCTCGTGCTGCGGTGCGAGCGCGGCACATGAGCGTGCGGGCCGAGGACAACCGCGACCCGGCGTTGCTGCGGCTGGCTCGTGCCCATGGCGTGCTCACCGAGCACGAGAACGGCATGGGCGTGCGGTGCTTCCCAACCGAGGCGGCGCTGACGGCCGTCCTGCGAGCGTTGGGTGTCGATCTCGATTCGCCAGCCGATGCTGAGAAGGTGGAATTGCCCGCGGCCGAAACGGGCCCGGCGTTCTGGCGTGGCGACACCAGACAACTCGGCGTGTTTGGGCCACTCTACGCCGTACGCAGCGAGCGTGGTGGGGGCGTTGGTGACCTGGAAGACCTCGCACGTGTGTGCGAGTGGGCGGGCGGCCTGGGGGCGTCTCTGGTCAGCACGCTGCCGCTGCTGGCCGGGCGATACACCTCGCCGACCGACGGCTGCCCGTATGCGCCGGTGAGCCGGAGCGTGTTCAGCGAGCTGTTCCTCGATCTGCACGATGCCATGACCGAGGCCGAGCGGAACGAGGCGCGGCACCTGGGCGAGGCGCCGCTGATCGACTATGGCGCGAGCTGGCGTCTCAAGAGGCGCGTGCTCGAGCGAGAATGCCAGGGCGCGAGCGCCGGTGAGGTCGACGCATTCCTACGCGATGATCCGCTCATCGCGCAATACGTGAGATGGCGCGCCGGCCAGGACCAGCAGCCCGAGGCCGAGCGCATGTATGCGTATGCCCAGTGGCTGCTGCACAAGCAGCTCAACGGTGTGCGGTCGCGTGCGGAGTCTGCGGGTTGCGGGCTCTACCTCGACCTGCCCGTGGGCGTGGTCGGCGGCGGGTTTGACGTGCATCGCAACCCGGAGCTGTACGCGAAGGGTGTCGTCGTGGGTGCGCCGCCGGACGCGTACTTCCCAGAGGGCCAGGTCTGGGGTTTCCCGCCGCTGATCCCCGAGATGGCGCGGCGGAGCGGGCATGCGGAGCTGGCCGAGGCCGTGCGGCGCCACCTTCGCTACGCCACGGCGTTGCGTCTCGATCACGTCATGGGCTTGTGGCGTCTCTATTGGGTGCCCGAGGGCCACGGGGCCGACGATGGCGTCTACGTGCGATACGACGCGAAGGGGGCGCTCGACCTGCTGGCCCAACTCTCTTGCGAGCACGAGGCAACCTTCATCGGCGAGAACCTGGGCACCGTGCCGCCCGAGGTCGATCGCGCGATGATCGAGCGGAACCTGATGGGCATGACCGCCTCGCAGTACGACGCGGGCGAGCAGGCGATGCGCCCCGGCGAGCACAAGCCCGACCTCATCGCCGGCGCCAACACGCACGACATGCCGACCTTCGCCGGCTATCTGGCGGCGCGAGACATCGACCTGCGCCGCGCACTCGGCCTGCTCGACAAGTCGGCGGCCGCCTACGACGATCGGCTGCGCAAGGCCACCGTCGAGCGTCTGAAGGAGACGCTGGGCACGAAGGACGAGGCCGAGTTGTTCGACGCGCTCATGGATCGCCTGTGCCGCTCGCCAGCGCCGGTGGTGATGCTCGCGCTCGAGGACCTGTGGGGCGAACGCGAGCCGCAGAACATCCCGGGTGTGAGCGAGGGCTACCCGTGCTGGCGCCGGCCCATGCACACAAGCCTTGAAGAGCTCGTTGCGAGCGATAGCATCGCCGCCCGCGTGCGCCACTGGGCGCAGCTCGTGGACTCGACGACCGGAGCCGCCACTTCATGAACCGCTACGTGTGCATCCATGGCCACTTCTATCAGCCCCCGCGCGAGAACCCATGGCTCGAGCGCGTCGAGGTGCAGGACTCGGCCTATCCGTACCACGATTGGAACGAGCGCATCACCGCCGAGTGCTACCAGCCCAACGGGCAGGCCCGCATCCTCGACGAGCAAGGCTGGATCCAGCGCATCAACAACAACTACGCGCACATCAGTTTCAACTTCGGCCCCACGCTGCTGTCGTGGATGCAGGTGAACGCGCCCGAGGCCTATGCCGCCATCCTCGCCGCCGATCGGCACAGCATCGACCTGAACGCCGGCCACGGCTCGGCGATCGCCCAGGCGTACAACCACATGATCATGCCGCTGGCCAGCGAGCGCGATCGGCGCACACAGATCCTGTGGGGCATCCGAGACTTCGAGCATCGCTTTGGTCGCAGGCCCGAGGGTATGTGGCTGCCCGAGACGGCCGCGAACAAGGCCTGCCTCGATGAGTTGGCCAAGCAGCGTGTCGCCTTCACCATCCTCGCGCCACGGCAGGCCCTGCGGTATCGCCGCATCGGCACCGATCAGTGGATCGACGCGCGCCAGCACGGCATCGATCCGCGTCGGCCCTATCTGTGCCGCCTCGAGGACGGACGCTCGATCGCGATCTTCTTCTACGACGGCCCGCTCTCGCAGGCGGTTGCCTTCGAGCGGCTGCTGGGCAATGGCGAGCACTTCGCGCGTCGCCTGCTGGGCGGGTTCGAGAATCGCGATGAGCCGCAACTGGTGCACATCGCCACCGATGGCGAGAGCTATGGCCACCACCACCCGTATGGCGATATGGCCTTGTCCTACGCCGTCCGCCACATCATGGACGGGCATGAGGCCGACATCGTCAACTATGGCCGGTATCTCGAGCTCCATCCGCCGCAATGGGAGGCCGAGATCATCGACAATTCGTCGTGGAGCTGCGTGCACGGCATTGAGCGATGGCGCAGCGACTGCGGCTGCCACAGCGGCGGGCACGCGGGCTGGAACCAGCAGTGGCGCAAGCCGCTCCGCGAGGCCCTCGACTGGCTGCGCGACGAGATGGCCCGGCGCTTCGAGAGCGAGGGCGGCAAGTACCTGATCGATCCATGGGCCGCGCGTGACGATTACATCCAGGTCATCCTGGAGCGATCGCGCGAGCGTGCCATCGAGTTCATCGAGCACCATGTCGGGCCGCACGAGGGGCCCATCGACTACACGCGTATCCTGCGATTGCTCGAGATGCAGCGCAACGCCATGCTCATGTACACCAGTTGCGGCTGGTTCTTCGACGAGCTGACGGGCATCGAAACCGTGCAGGTGATGCAGTATGCCGGGCGTGTGATCCAGATCGCCGAAGGCGTGTTCGAGGAGCCCTTCGAGGAGCAGTTCCTCGAGCGCCTGAGCAAGGCCCAGAGCAACCTGCGCGAATATGGAGATGGTCGGCAGGTCTACATGAACATGGTGCGGCCGGCCAAGGTCGACCTGCTCAAGATGGCCGAGCACTACGCGGTCATCTCGCTCTTCGAAGAGTGCGGCCACGAGATGAGCGTCTATTGCTATGACGTGCGCAGCGAGCTGTGCACCGATATGCACGCTGGTCGCACACAGCTGCGCGTAGGCCGGGCGACGCTCACGTCGCGGCTCACGCTCAACAGCCAGCGGGTGACCTACGCCGTGCTGCACCTGGCCGATCACATCATCGCCGGTGGAGCGGGGTTCGAGGTCGAAGACGGGCGGCTGGAATCGTTCTTGAAGGAAGCCAAGGAGGCGTTCGATCTTGCGCAATACGGCAAGCTGCTCCGGCTGATCGAGCGAGACTTTGGTAGCTCCACGTTCTCGCTGGCCTCGCTCTTCAAGGACGAGCAGCGGAAGGTGGCCGAGCAGGTGCTCGAGGGAGCTCTCGATTCGGCCGAGGCGACCTATCGCCGCATGTACGACGACCAGTCGCCGCTGCTGCACTTTCTGCACGCCCTCAAGGTGCCCGCGCCACGCGCGCTGTACTTCCCCGTCGAGCTCGTGCTCAACGCCGACCTCGTGCGTGCGCTGCGAGACGATGAGCCCGACGTCGCCAAGGCCCGCAAGATCATGGAGCGCGCCGAGCAGGCGGGCGTCGACCTCGACCGCACCACGCTCAGCTACGTGGCCGAGGCGGCGCTTGCACGGCTGAGCGAGCGGCTGTCCCAGTCGCCTACGAGCACCGACAGCCTGCGGTCGCTGGCGGCGCTCGCCGAGATGGTCCGGGCGGCGCCCTTCGAGGTTCGCCTGGACGCGGCCCAGAACGCCTTGTACGAGGTCATCCAGCAACGCGATCATCTGGTGGCCAATAACCAGCTGCCCGACGCGCCCGCCTGGCAGGAGGCCCTGTCTCGGGCCGGCGAGATGCTGCGTGTAAGAACCTGAAGACGGGCTTAAAGAAACATTCACTCAAAAGAACTTTTCACGCGGGTGAAAACGCCAGCCATGCGCCGAAGAATCATGCATGGAGGCGAACGAGAACACCGTGGAAAGCGTGCCCAGCCCCGACAAGGCCGTGTGGACCGAGCCGGCCGTCGTCAGGGACGAGGTGACCGGGGCCGAACGGCTCGACCTGCGCTATCGCACACTATTCCTCAGTGACCTCCACCTGGGCAGCAACGGCTGCCAGGCGCGGGAGCTGTGCGCCTTCCTGAAGTGCGTCCGTTGCGAGACGCTCTTCCTGGTGGGCGACGTCATCGACATGTGGCGCCTCAAGAGCAAGTGGTATTGGCCCGGCAAGCACAACCGGGTCATCAGCCGCATCCTCAAGATGGCCCGCAAGGGCACGCGTGTGGTCTACATCCCCGGCAACCACGACGAGCACGCCCGCCAGTACGCGGGCCTGAGCTTTGGTGGTGTCGAGCTGATGCTCGACGCCGAGCATGTGACGGCCGATGGGCGTCGCCTGTTCATCAGCCACGGCGACCAGTTCGACATGGTCGTCAAGCACGCCAAGGCGCTCTCGATGCTCGGCTCGGCCAGCTACGAGCTGCTGTTGCGCATCAACCGCCAATACAACAAGGTGCGCAAGCTGCTGGGGCTCAACTACTGGAGCCTCAGCCAGTTCCTGAAGCTCAAGGTCAAGAGCGCCTGCACCTACATCAGCAAGTTCGAGGATGCGCTGACGGACGAGGCCAAGTCCAAGGGCTTCGACGGCGTGGTGTGCGGGCACATCCACAAGGCCGAGATCCGCGAGGACGCGAGGCACCAGGGCCTGATGTACTACAACTGCGGCGACTGGGTGGAGAGCTGCACCGCCCTGGTCGAGTTGCACGACGGCTCCATCCGACTGCTGGACGGCAAGGCCGTGGTCGAGCGGCTGCGCCAGTATGGCCAGCTCTCGGGCGGCAAGAAGGGCAAGCGTTCGCGCCGCCGCGTGCTGCCCGCCGCCCTGAGGCCCGACCGCCAGCCCGACCCTATCGAAGTCGGCTGACCACGCTTACTACCCTTGGGCATATGCCCAAGGGCCTGGACATCCAATGGACGAGCGAGCGCAGCCTGCGCATCGGCGGAGCGTCGCCCGTCGCGATCGCTGACGCGCTGCGCGGCACGGCGGGCATTCGAGATGCCGTCGCCACCGAGGTGGCGGCGTTCGTAACGGTCGACCCTCTCGGCAGTGCCACCCCCGTCAGCATCGCCAGGCGGTTGGTTGATATCGAGAACAAGCCCGCCCCAGAGCCGCGAGTGCACGAGATTCCCGCGTGCTATGAATCGCACTTCGCGCCAGATCTTGCCGAGGTTGCCAGCCTGGCGGGCATGAGCGAAGCCCAGGTCATCGACCTGCACACGTCCACGGACTTCACCGTAGCGTTCATGGGGTTTGCTCCCGGCTTTGGCTACCTCACCGGATTGCCGGAGGTCTTGCAACTGCCCCGCCTGCCCTCCCCGCGCACGAGGCTCGAGGCGGGAAGCGTCGGCATCGCGGGCCCATACTCGGGCGTGTACGGGCTGCCCGGCCCGGGCGGATGGCGCATCATCGCGCGCACGAACGCGGTCATGTTCGGCGTGGAACGCGAGGAGCCATCGCTCCTGCGGGCGGGCGACCTCGTGCGATTCCGCGCGGCGCCCGCGTCGGAGCT
>JBITAB010000020.1:18171-19334 GCA_044439825.1 Phycisphaerales bacterium JB064
CTCAGCCACCGCCACGAGCCATCCCGTCATACCTCGTTGCGATGGCTCGCTTTGCCGCTCACCGGCGCGTGCTGCGCGTTGTCACCGATGGCGCCGAGGCGCCGCTCCCCTCGGGGCTGGTGCGTGTCTCTCCACGGAGCGATCGCGTGGGCGTGCGTCTCGAATGCCGCGCATCCATAGCTGCCCCGGCACCCCTCGCGCACAGCCGGGGCGTGATCCACGGGACGATCCAGATGCCATCATCGAGTGAGTTGGTCATCCTCGGCCCCGATGGCCCAACCACGGGCGGCTATCCCACGGTTGGTACGGTCATCGCCGCAGACCTGCCGGCGGTGGGGCAGCTCGCGCCTGGGCAGTGGGTGCGGTTCGAGAAAGTTTCGATCGAAGCGGCTCGCGGAGTGCTCCACACTCAGAACGAGATGATCGCCCGGATACACTGAAACATGGATGTTCCTGGCAACGACTCCAGCCTCCTCGGCCCGACCATCGACCTCAACGCCGACGCGGGCGAGCGCGATGATCTGCTTGTAAGCGATCTGGAACTGCTCGGCGTTGTGTCCTCGGTCAACATCGCCTGCGGCGGGCACGCGGGCAGCGACGAGCTGATGCGCGCGATGCTCAAGCGGTCGGCCGACCGAGGGGTCGCGATGGGGGCCCACCCGGGCTATGCCGACGCCGAGGGTTTTGGGCGTGTCGAGCTGGGGCTGGATGCGCAGGCGATCTACGCGCTGTGCCGAGAGCAGGTGTCACGCCTCGCACGCATCGCGGCGGGGCAAGGGCTCACGCTCACGCACGCCAAGCCGCACGGGGCGCTCTACCACCGCGCGATGCGTGACGCTGACGCCGCCGAGGCCGTGGCGCGGGGCTGCCTCGACGCCGTGGCCGAGGTCACGGGCGATCCGTTCGCTCGGCTCGTCTTCGTGGGTTTGCCCGAGACGCCCGGGCTCGATCGCTGGCTGGAGCTCGATCTCGAGGTGGCCCGCGAGGCCTTCGCCGATCGCGGCTACACCGATGGCGGCCGGCTCATCGAGCGAGACCAGGCGGGCGCCGTGCTCACCGATCCGCGCCGTGTTGCGGAGCAGGTGCTCAGGCTCGTGCAGAGCGGCCGATACGACACGTTGTGCCTGCACGGCGACACGCCCGGCGCCCTCACCCTCGCGCGA
>JBITAB010000021.1:0-19221 GCA_044439825.1 Phycisphaerales bacterium JB064
CGAGGAAGGCCAGCAGCTCGATCTCGCTCTTGCCGTAGTACAGCGGCGCGATCATGGGCTGGATGACGCTCAGCGTGCCGTCGGCGGCGCGAACATCGCCCCACTGCTCGAGGAAGTGCGTGCCGTTGAGGCGCCACGTCGAGGCGGCGGCCGTCTCGGTGTCGTGCACGCTCAGCGTGATGCGCATCGGCACCTTCGCGAACCGCTCGGCGAACTTCGCCTCGGCGGGCGCGTCGTACACGGGGTTGGTGTTCAGGCACACCAGCGTGCTGACCTGGCCCGCGTCGATGGCGTTGCCGAGAGCCACCAGGCCCGCGTGGCCATTGCTGGCGATGTCGGCGGGCATGGGGCGATAGCGAACCACCGGGCCGACGGCGCCCAGCGCCGCGTTCATCGCGTGGGCCAACGCGTGCACGCCCACGGGCAGCGACGCGCCGACCAGCACGATCGACTCGCCGCGATGGGCCGCGAGGTCGGCCGCACACTGCTCCACCCACACGTCGTTGAGCGACACGCCCTGGGGCATGGGCACGGCGTCGATGGCCGCGCGGATGCCCGCATCGCCGCCGAGCTTCTGCATCAGCGCCTTGGCGAGCGCGACCACGAAGGCCGGCTGCAGCGACGGCGCCAGACGCATGCGGTGGTCGGCCTTGCCGCCGCTGGTCGACAGCGAGCCCTCGACCACGTACAGGCGGCTCATGTCCACCGGGTCGCCGTGATCGTCCTTGCCACGCATCGGCGCGCGATGCGCGACCAGACCACGAGCATTGCGCAGCTCGTCGTTGTCGTGATAGGCCGGGTCGCGCTCGACGAACACCATGCGCTTGGCGTTCTCGAGGCGCAGCTCCTCGGCCATCGGCTGGCCAAAGGCCAGGCGCGAGGCCTCGACCGCGTTGGGATTCTCCAGCGGCTCGTACGCCAGCCAACGCGCGTTGGGCCAGCGACGCATCACCGCGTCACGCATCGCGTCACGCGTCGGACTGGTCTGCTTGCCGGCCACGAAGGCCAGCCCGCGACCGCCGCTGGCGTCGTACTTGCCAAAGCCGTCGTCGCTCTGGGCCCACACGCCGAAGTCGTCCCACGTCGCCTCGAGCGCGCCGCGGGCGGGGTTGTCGTAGGTCACCTGCATCAGGCGATAGGGGTCGTAGAGGTCGAGCGCCGCGGCCTGCGACCACACGCTCGAACGGCCCTGGTTGATCGGGTGCAGCGGGTTGCCCTCGATCTTGGTCGGGCGGCCCGTGTGGGTCTCCACCAGCAGGCCCTCGGCGCCGCCGCCGGGCAGGGGCATGGCCGTGGCGTAGTACTTCGCGCGGCCCGGCACCTGATCCTCGGGCACCTCGCGCGAGTAGGGCATGATCTTGTGCTCGGGGCGACGGCAGCCGGGGATCGTCGCCGCACCGGCGAGCGCCAGCGACGCGCCCATGACCTTCAAGAAGTCGCGGCGCGAGCCCTCGAGCAACTCGCTGGCGCGAGCGGGGAACTCGCGGCCAAGCCACTCGCGAAACTCGGGCTTGTCGACGAACTCGTCCATGCTGCGCCAGATCGGACGCCCGGCCGTCTCGGCGAGCTTCCGAGGCGCGCGATCGACCTCACGCTTCCCGCGGGTCGAGGGGCACTGGTCGATGGTCTTCTCTGCCATGCGGTTCTTCTCCGGCTGGCAAGCCTGATTCAAGTCGGGAGCGATTCGGCGAGGGCGAAACTAGTAGTGGCAGGCGCCGCAGTTCTCGGGGGGCGCCTGGCGGATGCCATTGAGCACGGCCTGCGCGCTGGCGGTCTGCGCCTGCGTGCCGGCCATGTCGCCGAGCCAGGTCGTCTCGACCCACTCCAGGTCGGTCACCATGGTCTTGGGCACCAGATACTGCGCCGGGTCGTCGTGGCCCTCGATGGCGTCGCCCACGCCGCGGTGGCAATCGAGGCACCAGCTCATGCTCAGGCTGTGCGCCTGATACACGATGGGCATCGCCTCGATCTGGCCGTGGCACGAATAGCAGCTCACGCCCGCGTTGATGTGCACGTGGTGCGGGAAGTTGCGCACGTAGTCGGGCAGCTTGTGGACGCGCGTCCACGGGATCGACGCGTCCTCGGTCCACGCCGCGCGGATGAACTCGACCTTCTCGCCAGGATCGAACGTGGGCGAGAGCATGCCATCGGTGTGGCAGCCCATGCACGTCGACACCGGAGGCACGTTGGCCTCGGCCGACTTCTCCACGTTCGTGTGGCAGTAGCGGCAGTCCAGACCCAGCTTGCCGGCGTGGATCTGGTGGCTGAAGCCCGAGCCCGGCTGGGTGGGCATGTAGCCCACCTCCCAGTACTTGGGCGTAAAGAAGTTGGTCACGATCGCGATGACCGTCACCAGGCCCACGGCGCCACCGACGGCACCAGCCGTGGGCAGCACGTTCATCCATACGGGGAATCGAACGGACACCGGACGCCTCCCGTGTTCCCAGCCCCGGGCGCCCACCGAAGGGAGCCCGAGAACAAGGTCAAACAACGCCGGCGAGCCCAGAGGGGCCCGTCGGTGCCCCAATATTCCCACCGAGCGACCCGGAAAGCTGCCTTTGGCGTACACTCAGGCAGAAAAAAGTACTGTTTTACGGAAAGTGAGACCGAGTCTCAATCGAGTCTCACGCCGGCCCCACCCGTCTGGGAGACCCGCCGTGACCGCTTCTCAAACCGTCGCCCCCGACCGTGCCCCGATCACCCCCGGGTCGCTGGTCGGGCCCGTGGTCGTCCTCGGTTTTGCCACCGCCATCTCGATGTGGCTTGTCTGGCTTATCGGACACCAGCCCTGGCTCGACCTGCCAGCCAACATCGCCGGCCCGGGCATGGCCGTGCTCATGGTGGCCGGCGGCGTCATCGCCGGCTTCATCGGCGGCAAGAAGCTCGGCTGGGCGACCGGGGCGGGCACGGCCTTCGTCGCCGCACTGCTCAACCTGCTCATCATGGGCTCGCTGGTTTCCGAGAGCATCGACGGCGCCACGCCGGCCCAGGGCAGCGATGGGCTGACCCCGTCGGCGGGGATGGCCATGCTCGGATTCCTGGGGTTGAGCCTCGTCGGCGGGGCTGTCATCGGCCTTGTCGGCGGGCTAATCAAGGGGCCGATGCCCCGTCGAACGGCCGCGTACTGGGCGTCGCGATTTGCCATCGTCGCCGCCCTGGCGGTCGCCCCCCTGCTGCTGCTGGGTGGGTTGGTGACCAGCACCGGCTCGGGCTTGGCCGTGCCGGACTGGCCTGGCACGTACGGCGCGAACATGTTCCTGTACCCGATCGCCCTGATGGCCGACCCTCGGATCTTCCTGGAGCACACGCACCGGCTCTTTGGCTCGCTCGTTGGGGTCACCACCATTTCTCTGGCCATCTTCGTGTGGGCCACGCCTGGCCTGCGCAAGAAGTTCGATGTGCAGGCGTCCATCGCGGCGGTGCTGGCGATTGGGGCGGTGTTGGTCGTAGGCATGCGGATGCACATGGCTGGCAGCCTGGGCGGCTTGGCCTTCGGCGGCATCGGCGTGGCTGTTGCGATCTGCAGCGTGGCGTGGTATCTGACCGCCCTGCGGCTGAACCGGCCGGCCCAGGCGGCGGCCGCCCTGATCCTGATGGTCAGCGCCCAGGGCGTGCTGGGGGGAACCCGCGTCACCGAGGCCAATCCGCTGCTGGGCAGCATCCACGGCGTGCTCGGGCAGGCCTACTTCGCCTCGATGGTGATGTTTGCCGCCTGGATGTCGCCGGTGGCCCGCCACCTGAGAACGCTTGATCGGCCGCGGGCCTGGGTGCGTGGGGCGGCCTGGGCGCTGCTGGTGTGCCTGGTGATGCAGCTCGTCATGGGGGCGATGTATCGCCACGGCAGCATGGCGGCCGAGCCGACAAGCTGGGCCGGGCCGGCGTTGCACGGGCACATGGGCTTCTCGATCGTCGTGGTGATCCTGGCCACCGTGGTCGCCTTCGCGATGATCGGGCAGGGCTCTGGGCCGAGTGCCGAGAGCGAGTCGGTGGATGAGCGGCGAGGGGCCCGCGCGTGCGGCAGGCTGGGCAAGCTCTTGCTCGTGGTCGTCATCCTGCAGTTCGCGCTGGGCTGGGCGGCCTTCGCGATGGTCACGGGCGAGCGCAGGGTTGTCCCCACGGCCGACCAACTGGCTGACGCGGCCCACATCCCCGCGGCGACGGCGCTCGTGACCTTTGCGCACCAGGCGAACGGGGCGTTGTTATTGGCCTCGGCGAGCGCGGCCGTGGTGTGGGGCGGCCTCGTGCTGGCCTCGCGTCGCGAGCGAGCGGTGCAACCGGCCGTGGCCTGAGCCCAGAAACTCTCCATGCGGGCACTTCGCTGGCGCTCGGGTGCAATGCCCGGGGGTCAGGTTGCGTTTGTATGTGCAGAGCAACCGATGAGTGGCGTGGGGCTTGCTCTTGGGGATTGCTCGGGGAAGCTCGTCGCGGAGCGTGATGATGGGTGCACAGGAAGCAACAGCCCGGGCCGAGCGTCAGGCGCGTGAGGACCTGCGGCGCGTGTGGGAGCCCATCGGGGCTTCGGAGTTCGGCTTCGACGAGGCGCGGCACCTGCTGTGGCGGGCGGGGTTTGGAGCGACGCCCGCGCAGATCTCGACGATCGCGAAGATGGGGCCGGAGCGCTCGGTCGACTATCTGCTCGAGACGCCCGACGTGCCCGACGACGCGCCCGAGGCGACGCTGTTCGATCGCAACATCATCCGCCCGCCCACGGAAGAAGAGCGTGCCATGGCGGCCCAGGCCCGGCGCTCTCGCGACGAGGACACGCTGGCCAAGCTGCGCGCGATGCAGCAGCAGGCCGAGGTGCAGGACCGCCGGCAGATGCGCGAGATCCAGCGGTGGTGGCTCACGCGGATGATCGAGACGCCGCGGCCGCTGGAAGAGAAGATGACGCTGTTCTGGCACGGGCACTTCGCCACGAGCTATCGCACGATCGAGAACAGCTACCACATGTTCCTGCAGAACCAGCGCTTCCGCAAGCACGCGCTGGGCAATTATGGAAAGCTGCTGCGCGAGATCATCCGCGACCCGGCCATGCTGGCCTATCTCGACAACAACGACAGCCGCAAGGGCCGGCCCAACGAGAACCTGGCACGCGAGCTCATGGAGCTCTTCTCCATGGGCGTGGGCAGCTATGACGAGCAGGACATCAAGGAGGGCGCCCGCGCATTGACGGGCTATACCTTCCGCGACGACGAGTTCGTGTTCGATCAGGAGAACCACGACACCGGGCGCAAGCGTATCTTCGGACGCACGGGCGCGTTCGACGGCGACGGGTTCGTCGACGGCATCCTGGCCCAGCGCGCCACGAGCGTGTACATGACGCGCAAGCTGTACGAGTATTTCGTGGCCACGTTGCCCGAGGACCCTCGCGCGTACTCACCGGCAACGGGCGCAGTGCTCGACGAGATGCGCAGCACGTTCGTGCGCGGTCGGTATGAGATGAAGCCCTTGCTGCGCGAGCTGCTGCTGAGCCGGCACTTCTACAGCGAGGGTGTGCGCGGGCAGCACATCAAGAGCCCGGCCGAGCTGACGGTGGGCGGCGTGCGCGAGCTGCGCACGCCGGTGCGAGACCTGTCCGCGCTGCTCGACGCGATGGACCTGATGGGCCAGAGCCTGTTCTATCCGCCCTCGGTGGCCGGGTGGCCCGGCGGGCGCACGTGGATCAATACATCGACGATGTTCGTGCGGCAGAACACGCTGGCGTTCCTGCTGACGGGCCGCAAGCCGAGCGGTCGGGACGCGCTGGCCGACCGGCAGGCGTATGACCCCGGGCCCATCGTGGACGAGCTGCGGGACGCGCTGGACGATGGGGATGACCTGCACATGGTGCGCAGCGTGCTGCGATACACGCTGGGGCGGACGCCCGAGCACGCCGAGGCGGCGCTGCTGGAAGTCCTGGAGCGCCGCGGCGGCGCGCGTGATGGCGAGGCCCTGCGGGATATGCTGCTGCTCGTTGCGGCGATGCCCGAGTATCAGCTCTGCTGAGCGCGAGAGGGAAAGGGAGCGACGATGGACCTGCACGATTCCAAGGCGTTTACCCGGCGGGCGTTCCTCGAGCGAGGCATGCTGCTGGCGTCGGCATCGGTGGTGGCGCCGGGCTTCGTGCAGAGCACGGCCTTTGGCTTGCCCTCGCCTAGCGCGATGCTCAGCAGCCTGGCGGGCGTGCCCGAGGATCGCGTGCTCGTCGTCGTGCAGCTCTCGGGGGGCAACGACGGGCTGAACACGGTGGTGCCCTACGGCTTTGACGAGTATTACCGCGCTCGCCGCGGCATCGGCATCGCCAAGGGGAACGTGCTGGAGCTGGACGCCAGGCAGGGCGTGGGGCTGCACCCCGCGCTGGCGCCGATGAAGGAGATGTACGACGCGGGCATGTGCTCTGTGTTCCACGGCGTTGGCTATCCCAACCCGAACCGCTCGCACTTCAAGAGCATGGACATCTGGCACACGGCCGACACGAGCGGCACGGGTGAGGGCTGGATCGGCCGCTATCTCGACAGCGAGTGCGTGGGCTTTGGCAAGGGCGAGAGCGGCTCGCTGGAGAGCTCTCCGCCGGCGATCGCGATCGGGCGCGATGCGCCGCTGGCGATGCAGGGGCTGAAGGTGAACCCCGTGTCGTTCGAGAGCGCCGACGTCTTCCGCTGGCTGGGCGAGGACCACGACAAGACGCTCAAGGGCGAGTATGACGACCTCAACCGCCGGCAGGTGAGCGGCGGCGACAGCAATGCCGACTTCCTGACCAAGACCGCGCTCGATGCGCAGGTCAGCAGCGACATGATCCGCAAGGCCGTGGCGAGCCAGCCTTTGGTGCGATACCCGGGCAACCCGCTTGCGCGCCAGCTCTCGATGATCGCGCAGATGATCCGGGCGGGCATGAAGACGCGCATCTATTACGCGACGCTGGGCGGCTTTGACACGCACGCCGGGCAGGGCGGGGCCAACGGACGCCACGCGCAGCTGCTGGGGCAGATGGCCTCTTCGATCAAGACGTTTTATGAGGACCTGAAGGAGCAGGGCAACGACAGCCGCGTCATGACGCTGACCTTCAGCGAGTTTGGGCGTCGCGTGTCGCAGAACGCCAGCGGGGGCACCGATCACGGCACGGCGGCGCCGATGTTCCTCTTTGGGCCCATGGTGCGGCCCGGCGTGCATGGCACGCATCCTTCCATGAGCGACCTGGACAACGGCGACCTGAAGCACACGCTGGACTTCCGGCACGTGTACGCGGGCGTGCTGGGCAGCTGGATGGGGGCCGACGCGGAGCAGATCCTGGGTGGGCGTTATCGGCCCGCGATCGTGCTCGGCAAGTCGTAAGCGGACATGCCCTGTTGGTGTAATCGGGATATGCCGTAGCGACGGTGCGCGGCTGTCCGGTTCTGTCCGATTCGCGTCAGGCGATGGACGATGCCACTGCGTGGACCCCCGAAGTCGCGGGCCCAGTGGAGGTGGTGCATGTTCACGCGTATGCGGAATGGCTGGGCGCTCGGCATGGCGAGCATGCAGCTTCTCATGGAGAACAAGAAGCTTGTTCTGTTCCCGCTCTTGAGCTCGATCGCGTCTCTCGCTGTGGTGGCGAGCTTCCTGATCCCGATCGTGGGCACGACGACGGGGCGGAACATCTTCATGAACGAAGAGCCAAACGGGGATGTCGGGCGGATGCTCGTGTTCTTCCTGTTCTACTTCTGCTGCTATTTCGTGACGCTGTTCTTCAACGCGGCGCTCGTGGGTGTCACGATGATGCACCTGGATGGCAGGCCCTACAAGCTCAGCGACGGGCTTCGCATCGCGTGGGACAGGCTGAGCCTGATCCTGATGTGGGCGGTGATCGGGGCCTCGGTGGGCTTTGCGCTCAAGATGATCGAGCAACGCTCGAAGCTGGCGGGCAAGATCGTCGCGATGATCCTTGGCTCGGCGTGGACGGCGATGACCTACTTCGTGGTGCCCGTGCTGATCGTGGAGCGGGCGCCGGCGCACAAGGCGATCGGGCGTTCGTTCTCGCTCGTTCGAAAGACGTGGGGCGAGGGGCTGGTGGCGAACTGGGCAAACGGCATCTTTGTCGGCCTTGGCATCTTTGTTGGCATGCTGGTGATGTTCGCGTCGATGGCGACCGGCGACGCCGTGATCACGGGCGTGGGCTTCGTCGTCGCGGCGAGTTGGATCGCGCTCATGGTGCTGGTGTCGATGACGCTCGATTCGATCACCAATGCCGTGCTGTATGTGTATGCGCGAACGGGGCAGTCCCCCGATGGCTTTGACAACCAGTTGCTGGAGATGGCCTTCGCGGGAAAGGGCCGCGAGGCCATCCGCATCGGCGACGAGGGTTTCAAGGCCGAGGACGCCGAGCCGGTGAAGCCCGCGTTTGCGGGGATGCCCGCGATCCCCGACAAGCCAAGCGGCCCATCGCTGGCGGAGATCCGTGCGCGTCAGGCCGACGACAGCAACGCGGCGTAAAGCATCTTACGTAAAACGCCTTACTTGTGCTGGTCGGGCGCCTCGCTGAGGTGCATGTTGCGCGAGAGATCCTCGCGTGTGCGCTCGTGCAGGTGGTGGTCGGCCAGGGCGTCCTGTGCTGTTTCGGCGCGGTGGAGGTCGCCGTCGCTCGGGTAGGCGATGTGGCAGATGGGGTCTCCCGGCGCGACGCTTGGGATGGTAGTCATGCCCAGGATGATGCCCGACTGCGGGGCCTCGATGACCGTCTTCTCGTTGCCGAGAAGGTCGGTCTGAGTCGCGATGGCGTCGCCCTTGGCGACGATGCTGCCCGGGCCGACGTGGAAGCTGAGGAAGCCGCCGTTCTCGGCGCGCACCCACTTGGCGTCGTCCACCTCGATGCGATAGGCGGGAGGTTCGGGGTCGCCCTCGACCATGCCGAGATGGATGAGGCAGTTGCGGATGCCGCGCACCGCGTGCTCGACGTAGGTGGGCTCGACCTTCCAGACCTCGCCGGCCTCGAGGATGATCGTGGGCACGCCCACAGCGCCGGCCGCGGCACGCAGGGAGCCATCGGGGCCACCACCGTGCATGGTGAGCTCGGCGCCGAAGGCGCGGGCGAAGGTGGCCGTGTCGGGGTTGGTCATGTCGGCGCGCACGTTGGGGAAGTTGGTGCGGCGGACGGCGGCGGTGTGCAGATCGATGCCGTACTGGCAGGGCTTGACCAGGCCCGTGAACACGGCGTTGGCCAGCCGGGCGGCCAGGCTGCCGCCGGCCGTGCCTGGGAAGGAGCGGTTGAGGTCTCGGCGGTCGGGCAGGTAGCGGCTGTTGCGCTCGAAGCCCATGAGGTTGACCACGGGCACCATGACCAGCGTGCCGGCGACGAGCTTGAAGGGCCAGTGCATGAGGATGTGGCGGATGGCGCCGGTGCCGTTGATCTCGTCGCCGTGGACGGCCGCGGTGATGAAGACGGCAGGCCCGTCGCGCTTGCCGCGCCAGACGCTGAAGGGGATGGCGATGTCGACGCCCGCGTAGCTCTCGGAGACGACCAGGCGGCCTTCCTTATGGTCTCCGGGCTGGACGTCCAGATCGGTCCACGACAGCACCCCCATGCGCTGCTTCATGGCTTGGTCTCCAGGTCGCTGACCCATTGCGGGTCGAGCTTGGCGATGCGCGATTTGCGTGTGCGCTTCTTGCGTCCGGGCACGAGGTCTCGCATGGTCTCGAGCTTGCCATAGCAGAGCAGGCGATCGCCGGCCTCGAGCACGCGGTTCGCCTTGGGATTCGATTGAACGGCCGTTCCGCGATTGAGCGTGAGCACGGTGAGGTCTCGCTCGCGCAGGCCCGATTGCTCGATGGTCTTGCCGATGAACTCCGAGCCCTCGGGGATGTGGATCTCGGCCACGCCGTAGCCCACGCTGACGGTCAGGCGCTGGCGGATGTCGATCTCGGGGAAGTCGACCTGGTTGGCGATGAAGTCGATGATCGAGCCGGCGACGTCGAGGCCGGTGGCCGCCTCGATGCCCTCCATGCCGGGCGAAGAGTTCACCTCCATCACCTGTGGCCCGTCGTTGCTCTCGAGCAGATCGACGCCCGCGACGCGCAGGCCCATGATCTGGGCGGCGCGGACGGCGGCCTCTTCGTACGCTGGGTCGAGGGTGACGGTCTCGGTCGTGCCGCCACGGTGGACGTTGCTGCGGAACTCCTGGCCCTGGGCCACGCGGCGCATGGCGGCGACGACGCGGTCTCCCACGACGAGCGCACGGATATCGCGCCCCCGGCTCTCGGACACGAACTTCTGCACCAGGACGTGCTGGTTGGCGCCGTGGAGGGTCTCGATGATGGCCTCGGCGACCTTGGTCGTCTCGGCGAGGATGACGCCCACGCCCTGGGTGCCCTCGATGAGCTTGATGATGATGGGCGCCCCACCCGTGCGCTCGATGGCGGGCAGCACGTCGTTGCGGTTTCGCACGTAGCACGAGTGCGGGATGCCGATGTCGTGGCGGCTGAGGATCTGCAGGCTGCGCAGCTTGTCACGCGAGTTGAGGATGCCGTTGGCGGTGTTGGGCGTGTAGACGTCGAGCTGCTCGAACTGGCGGACGACGGCGGTGCCGAAGTAGGTGATCGACGCGCCGATGCGGGGCAGGATGGCGTCGTAGTCGCCTAGCCGCTTGCCGCGATAGAACAGGTCCGGGTCGCCGTGCTCGAGGTCGATGGAGAAGCGCGGCGTGTTGAGCACGCGCACGGTGTGGCCGCGCTGCTCGGCGGCCTGGCGGAACCGCCGGGTGCTGTAGCACTTGGGGGCGGTGGAGAGGATCGCGAGCTTCATGGGGTGGCTTTCGGGGTCTGGCTGCTGGAAGGCTGGCGGGCGGGGCTCTTGGCAGACTGGCTGGTGAGGACGTATGTGCGAGACGGATCGACCACCGCGAGCCCGGCGATGGTGCGCCGGCCCACGAGCATGCGGCACAGCATGCCCTGGCGGCACACCAGGCCCACCTCGGTCTCGATCTCGAGCGGGCCGATGGCCAGCGTGGTGCGCACGACGGGCCGCACCTGGGGCTGCCCGCTGCTGGGCTTGACGACGGACTCTCGGATGATGTCGGCCTCGACCCACTTGGTGCGCCGCTGCGGACGCTCGCGCATGACGACCTCGAAGCGGATACGGCCGTTGGGCAGGTGCTCGAAGCCGGCCACGTGGATGGCGCTGGTGCGTGCGCCGGTGTCGATCTTGGCGCGCACGCCTCGCACATGCCACAGCGGCAGATCGACGCGCTCGCGCCAGCCCATGGCGATGGGTGTCGTGGGGTCCGGGGCCATCGACAAACAGTGTAGCGCGCGCACGAAAACGCCCGGCCTCAATCGAAGCCGGGCGCGGGGATTGGTCAACGAATCAGGCGATCAGCGATCGTTGGGATCGATGCCGAAGCCGCTGCGGTTGGGCTCTTGCGGGCGCTCAGGCCGCTTGTAGCCCTCACGCTCGATGGCGCCGAGCAGATAGTCGACGGCCTCGTCGATCTGCGGGTCGGTGCCGTTGGCCAGGTCGGTGGGGTTGTCGACCACGGGCATGTCAGGGTCGACGCCGTGGCCTTCGATGCCCCAGGTGCCGTCGGTGCGATAGAAGCCGAAGTTGGGCACGGCGGTGTAGCCGCCGTCGATGAGCGGGGGCACGCCGCTGATGCCCACCAGGCCGCCCCAGGTGCGCTGGCCGATGAGCGGCCCAAGCTCGTTGTGCTTGAAGAGCCAGGGGAACATGTCGCCGCCCGAGCCGGCCGAGCCGTTGATCAGCATGGCCTTGGGGCCCTGGTGGCTGTCGTAGGGCCACGCCCAGTCCTTCCCGTCGCGGCGGTACCAGTAGTTGGTGCGCGGGCGGTTGAGCAGCTCGATGAAGCGGGTGGGGATCTGGCCGCCGCCGTTCCAGCGGTCGTCGATGATCAGGGCGTCCTTCTCGATCTGGGCGTAGAACTGGCGGAAGAGCTCGTTCTGGCCGTTGACGCCGGTGTCGGGCACGTGGATGTAGCCGATCTTGCCGTCCGAGGCCTCCTCGACGTACTGGCGGTTGGCCTCGACCCAGTCGCGGTAGCGCAGGTTCTGGTCGCTGCCCAGCGGCTCGATCGTGTAGGTGCGCTCGTTGACGGCCTCTTCGTCGCCCGTCAGGCTGTCGACCACGGTGATGGTGGTCTGCTTGCCGGCGGTGCCGATGAAGGCGGCCCAGGGGTCGGTGCTGGTGTCGACGGCTACGCCGTTGACGTGGGTGATGTAGTCGCCCTCTTCGACGTCGAGGCCAAGCTTGTCGAGCGGGTTGCGGGCGTCGGTGTCCCAGGGGGCGCCGCCGTACATCTTGGCGATGCGGAAGCCCGAGACCTCGCCGTCTTCTCCGTCTTCGGAGGCCACCTCGAAGTCGACACCGAGCAGGCCGACGTTCTCGCTGGGCTGGCCCTCGACGTCGCCGCCCCAGTAGTAGGCGTGGCCCACGTTGAGCTCGGCGATCATCTCACCGATGATGAAGCCGATGTCCTCGCGGCTGGCGGCGTGGTCGACCATCTGGGAGTAGTGGTCGTAGACCGCGTCCCAGTCGACGCCGTGCATGTTCTCGACGTAGAAGAAGTCGCGGTGGCGGCGCCACGCGTCCTGGACGAGCTGGCGCCACTCCTCACGCGGCTCGACGTGCTTGCGCAGGCCGTTGGGCTGGAGCGCACCCGACATGGACTGCCCGGCCCGTGCGTCGGCGATCTTCCAGCGGTTGCCACCGCCGGCGAGCAGGATCTTCTTGCCGTCGCCCGAGATGTCGATCATCTGGGCGCCGCTGACGACGGTCTTCTCTTCGATCTCGTCGCCCGAGAGGTCGACGATCTTGACCGATGGAGCGCCGCCGCCGAAGCTGTTGTAGAGCAGGTGGCCACTGTTGTTGCTCAGCAGGTTGTTGAACTGGCCGGCTGCCACGGGCAGCATGAAGCCGCGGGCCTCGAAGCCCTCGAACACGATCTCGACGGGCTCGACCTTGCCGTCCTTGCCGCCGCTGCTGGCCGCATCGTCATCGATCTTGCCGTCGGCGATCTCGGTGCTCTGACGCGTAGCGGTGTAGGGACCGCTGCCCTCGATCGGGCCGGTGATGTTCCAGGTGCCGGTGATGGTGTCGCCATTGAGCGTGCCCTCGCTCTTGGAGGAGATGGGGCCCTGGCTGCTGGTGGTGACGATCTTGCCGCTGGCCTCGTCGAAGGTGACGCTGTCGTAGGCCTGCACCTCGCCCTGGGTTTCGCTGGCGCCGACGAAGGTGCCGTCCTCGAGCTCCTTGATGTAGAAGGTGAACTCGAGCTCGTCGTCGGGCAGGCCGAGGGCGGCCAGGCCCGTGGCCTTGGCGCTCCAGGTGCCCTGGATGGGGCTCAGGTCGGCGGCGGGCTCGTCAGAATCGGCCTCGTCATCGCCCTCACCGGCCTCGGCGTCGTCGCTGGCCTCATCGGCCTCCTCGTCGTCGGGCTTGTCCTCCTCCCAGGTTTCCTCGTCGGGCTCGACGAGGCGCGGGTTCTCGACCTCGTCGTTCAGCGGGACGGCGATGAGGCGGCCCGTGTTGGCATAGATGAAGCTGGCGCCCACGCTCTCGTACTGCGGGCTGGTGAACTCGCGGTTGGAGGTGTAGAAGAGGTACTCACCGTCACGGCTGAAGACTGGCGACCCATCACCAAAGAAGCCGCTGGTGACCTGGTGGATGGCGCCGTCTTCGGTGTCGTAGATGTGGATGGCGGCGGTGAGCATGTTGTCGCCGCTCTTGCCATAGGCGATGTAGCGGCTGTCGGGGCTCCAGCTGACGCTGGGCACGTTGGCCATGGGCTCCTTGTCGATCATCGAGGCGTCGCCGCTCTCGATGTCGATGAGGTACATCTCGCCGCTCTTGTCCATCGCCAGCAGGCTCTCGCTGTCGGGCGACCACGACATGGACATCCAATACTTGCCGTCCATGTCGGTGAGCTGGCGCGGCTCGGTCTTGCCGTCGCTCTGGATGAGGTGGATGTTGTACTCGCCGCTCTCGTCGCTGGCGTAGGCGATCCACCGGCCGCTGGGGCTCCAGGCGGGGTTGCGCTCGGCCCAGCGGCTGGAGTTGGTGAGCTGGCGGGGCGGGCCGTTCTCGGCGGGGATGGTCCAGATGTCGCCTCGGGCCTCGACCACGACGCGCTGGCCCGTGGAGCTGATGCCGCCGGCCTGGATGAACCGGGCCGCGTCGACGGTGCGCTCGCGCACGGCTGGCGTGGCGCCGGGGATGGTCACCTGCACCTCGCGCACCTCGTTGGCGGCGATGTCGAGCAGGTGCAGCTTAGTACCCAGGCTGAAGACGATGGCGGCGTTGTCGCCGCTGGTGATGGAGGGGAACTTCACGTCGTCGTCGGTGAAGTTGGTGACCTGGGTGCGCTCACCGCTGCCCACGTCGTAGCGCCAGATGTTCAGGCGATGGTCGTCGCCGGCGTCGGAGACGTAGTACACCGAGTTGTCATGCCACATGGGCAGGCTGTCGGTGCCCTCCCAGTCGGTGATCTGGCGGCTCTCGTTGGTGTTGATGTTGAAGAGCCAGATATCGCTGGCCATGCCGCCGCGGTAGCGCTTCCACGTGCGGGCGTCGCGCTGGATGGGCGTGTAGGCGAGCCACTGGCCGTCATCGCTCAGCACGCCGTTGGCGCCGTAGGGCACCGGCAGACGCTCGGGCAGGCCGCCCTCGGGCGACACGCGGAAGACCTCTTGCTGGCGGCCCAGACCGGCGGTGCCGCTCATGAAGAAGAGGATGCCCGAGTCGTGCCACTGGGTGGGCTGCTCGTTGGCGGGGTGGTGGGTCACGCGCTGGGGCACGCCGCCGTTGATGGGCAGGGTGTAGAGGTCGCGATCGCCGTCGTAGTTGCCCTGGAAGACCACGCTCTGCCCGTCGGGGCTGAAGCGGGGGAAGAGTTCCTGGCCCGGGGGGCTGGCCAGGGGCTCGGCCCGGCCGCCATCGCGCGGCACCAGCCACAGGTCGTTGCCGTACGAGAAGACGATGTTGTCATCGCTGATGGCGGGGAAGCGGAGCATGCCGGCGTAGTCGCCGCCCTGCTGCTGGCGGCCCTGCTGGCCGCCGGCCTGGGTTGCGGATCGGGGCTGGCCCGACGCGGCGACGATGCGGGCCGGCTCGGTGGTGCTTATCTCGGCCGACCCGGCACACGAGACGAGCATGGCCTGAGCGGCCAGAACGGGAAGAACGGTCAGTCGCATATCCATAAAGGAACACCTCCAGAGCGGCAGTGTACGACCCCGCCCCACAGCTCGGGGTTTTCGAGGCCTGGCTCCGCTGGGACGCGCCGGCGGGCGGCGTCCAGCAGGGTCTTTCCGGGTTCCAGCGTGAGAATTGCGGGAAATCTGCTCGGCCCGCCGCTCAGGCGAGGGCCGCAAGGGCCTTGAGGTGCTCGTCCTGGCCCATCACGATGAGCACGTCGGTCTCGAGCAGGGCCTCGGTGGGTGGCAGCACGGCGATGCGTATGCCGCTGGGGGCCTCGTCGTCCTTGCGCTTGACGGCGACGACGTGGAGGTTGTGCTTCTGACGCACGCCGAGCTCGGCCAGGGACTTACCGACCCAGGACGTTGGCGCGGCGAACTCGACGATGCTGTGGCCCTCGTGGAACTCGATCTGGTTGAGCACGCCTGGCCCGAGCAGGCGGGCGGCCCAGCGATCGGCGGCCTCGTCCTCGGCAAGCACGACGTCGCTCGCACCGACGCGCTTGAGCACTTGGGCGGTTGTGCCGCTGCGAGCGCGGGCGATCACGCGGGGCACCTCAAGGTGCTTCATGATGACGGTGGCGAGAACGCCGGCCTCGAAGTCTTCGCCGATGGCGACCACGGCGGCCTTGACCTTGTGCACGCCTCGAGCCTTGAGCGCGCTCTCGTCGGTAACGTCGACGACGATGGCCTGGGCCACCTTGGGCGCGATGCGCTCGACGGCGTCGCGGTCGTAGTCGCACGCGATGACGGCCTGGCCGCCCTTTGAAAGCTGGGTGGCGATGCGTTGGCCGAAGCGGCCCAGGCCGAGCACGGCGATGGGCCTTGGGTCTTTGTGCGCGGGCTTGGCCATGGCGGGTCCTTTGCAAGTCTTCGGCATCAGCCGAGTGAAACGGTATCTCGTGGGAGGTGGCTTCGCGTGATGGCGTGCTCGCCGGCGACGCCCGCGCCCTGGATCAGTGCGCCCAGCAGCGAGAGCGCACCAAGGCGACCGAGGAACATGGTGGCGACGATGACCAGCCGGCCGACCGGGCTGAGCTCACCCGTCGCGCCGAGCGAGAGGCCAGTCGTGGTGGCGGCACTAACGACCTCGAAGAGCAAGGGCTCAAAGGCGATCCGCTCGGTGAGGTCGAGCGTGAGGGTGGCCAGCACGACAACGCCGAAGAAGCCCGCAGCGACCGTGGCGGCCTTGCGCACGAGCGCATCGGGCAGGCGACGGCCGAAGGCCTCGACGTCCTGCCGGCCTCGCACCGTGGCGATGACCGCCAGCACGAGCACGGCCACGGCGACCGTCTTGATGCCGCCCGCTGTGGAGCCCGGGCTGCCGCCGATGGCCATGAGCACCAGTGTGGTGAAGCGCGAGCCGGGCGAGAGCTCGTCCATGGGCAAGGCGTTGAAGCCCGCGGTGCGCGAGGTGACGGACATGAACGTGGCGTCGGCGATGATGCCCGGCGTGGGGCCGCCTGCCGCGGCGCTCTGCGCGACAAAGACGGCGACGAACCCCAGCGTGAGCAGCGTGGCCGTGGTGGCCAGCACGACGCGCGTGTGCGTGCTCAGGCGTGGCGGAGGGCGGTCCTTCTTCGGGCGGAGCCGGCGGCGGATGTACTGGGTGGCGTCTTCGAGCACGAGGAAGCCCAGGCCGCCGAGGATGATGAGCGGTGCGATGCCCAGGTATGGCGCCAGGCCGTAACGCACGGGCACGAGGCTGTCGCCCGTGATGTCGAAGCCGGCATTGCAGAAGGCCGAGACGCTGTGGAAGACCGCCTGCCATACGCGCCCGCCCGGGCCGTGTGTCAATGGCTCGGGCCAGAGGAAGTAGAGCACGACGGCGCCGGCGGCCTCGATGGCCAGCGTCGTGCCCACGATGAACCACGCGAATCGCAAAATGCGATGGGCCGGGTACTCATCGAGCGCGGCGCTGAGGGTGAGGCTTTCCTTATAACTCGGCCGCACGCCGAAGAGCAGAGCGAGCGTCGAGCCGAAGATCATGAACCCCAGACCGCCAAGCTGGATGGCCCCGAGGATGACGGCCTGGCCAAAGGGCGTGAAGCCTTCGGCGGTGCTGCGGACGGCAAGGCCCGTGACGCACACGGCGCTGGTGGAGGTGAACAGGGCGTCGATCCAGCCGATGGGCTCGCCCTCGGGCGTCGCGGCGGGCAGCTTGAGCAGCAGCGTGCTGAAGGTGATGAGCGCGACGAACGAGAGCGGCAGAAGCAGGCTGGGGTGCTTCATGACGCGGGCGAGCAGGCCGCTGAATCCCACGGCCATGAACACCGAGACCAGCACGGCCAGCAGGCCCGGCGCCTGCGGCACCCCCAGCAACCAGAGCGAAGCGGCAACCGCGACGGCGATCTCGACAACCATGCCCACGGGCCGCCGCCAGCGTCCGGCGGCGCCAAGCCGCGGCGGACGATTCCATGCGAGGTCGGCGGTGATGACCACCGAGCACCAGGGCGCGATGAGCTGGAGCACGATCAGCCAGGGGCTCACCGTCGGCGGCGTCTGGAAGCCCGCGTCGATCGCGAGCGCGGCCGGGCCGAGCAAGGACACGAGCCACGCGAGCAGCGCACGGCCGATGCCGGGCGTTGTCGTGTTGAAGGGCGTGAAGTGGTGGCGTTCCATGATCGCGTGGGCCGGCTGCGGAGCGAAGGGCAAGCATATGGGCCGTGCGGCGACGGGGTTTTGTTCGCACGCTACCGTTGGGCATGAAGTCGATCGCCGCCCAGCTCCTGATCTTGACGCGCCAGCGGCGCACCCAGCGGAACCTGAAGGTGCTGGGGTGGTTCATGCTGGCTTTGGCGGGCATGGTCGGCCTGCACACCGTGCTGTTCCACTACATCATGGCGTACGAGGGGCGGGACTATTCGTGGATGACCGGACTCTATTGGGTGCTGGTCACCATGAGCACGCTGGGCTTTGGCGACATCGTGTTCCATTCCGACCTGGGCAAGCTGTTCTCGATCATCGTGGTCATCAGCGGCACGATCTTCCTGCTCGCGCTGCTGCCGTTCATGTTCATCCAGTTCTTTTATGCGCCATGGATGGAGGCCCAGACCGCGGCCCGCACGCCGCGAGAGCTGCACGCCAGCACGAGCGGGCACGTGATCATCACCAACCTGGACCCGGTGACCGAGTCGCTGATCTCCAAGCTGGTGCAGGTGGGCCAGCCCTACGTCGTGCTGGTGCCCAACATCGAGCAGGCACGCAAGCTGCACGACATGGACTACCGCGTGATGGTGGGCGAGCTCGACGACCCGGCGACCTTCGAGGCCGCACGCGCGGGGCAGGCGGCGATGGTCGTGACCACCCGCAGCGACACGCAGGACACGACGGTGGCCTTCACCGTGCGCGCGGTGAGCGAGGGCGTGCCGGTGGTCGCAACGGCCGATCTGGAAGCATCCATCCCGATCCTCGAGCTCGCCGGCGCCACGCACGCGCTGCGGCTGGATCGCGTCATGGGCCAGGCCCTCGCGCGGTGCATCGCGGGAGGCGATGCGCTGACCCACGTCGTTGCGCGGTTCGACAACCTGCTCATCGCCGAAGCAAGCGCAGCACGCACGCCGCTCATCGGCAAGAGCCTGCGTGAGAATCGGCTGAGCGAGCTGGGCGTGAACGTCGTGGGGTTGTGGGATCGCGGCGTGTTTCGCCCCGCCGGGCCCGACACCGTGGTGAACGAACGGACCGTGCTGCTGCTTGCCGGCTCGGCGAGCCAGCTCGAGAACTACGACGAGCATTTTGCGATCTATAACGTCAGCGGCGAGCCGGTGGTCGTGATCGGCAACGGCCGCATCGGAAGGGCCACCGCAGAGGCGCTCAAGCTGCGCGGGATCGACTTTCGCATCGTCGAACGCAGCGAGCGGCGTGTGACCATGCCCGACAAGACGATCGTGGGCGACGCCGCCGAACCAAAGGTACTCGAGGCGGCGGGCATCCTGCGGGCGCCCACTGTTGTCATTACTTCGAACGCCGATGATCTGAACCTGTACCTGACGCTGCTGTGCCGCAAGATCAGACCCGACATCGAGGTCATCGCCCGCTGCACGCTGGACAAGCACGTCGCGGCGTTGC
>JBITAB010000022.1:0-4618 GCA_044439825.1 Phycisphaerales bacterium JB064
GCCCTCGACGATGGCGGTCTTGCCGACGCCGGCCTCGCCCAGCAGCACGGGGTTGTTCTTGGTGCGGCGGCAGAGGATCTGCACGACGCGCTCGATCTCCTTGGCCCGGCCGATCACCGGATCGAGCGAGCTCTCCTTGGCCAGCTCGGTCAGGTCGCGACCGAAGCTGTCCAGCGCGGGCGTGCGGCTCTTGCCCTTGCGGCCCTCGGCAGCGCCGCCGCCACCGCCGGATGCGCCGGCGCTGGCGAAGCCTTCCTCGCCCCCACTGCTCTCGCCCGAAGCGCCCAGCAGGTTCAAGACCTCCTCACGCACCTCGTCGAGCTTCAGGCCAAGGTTGCGCAGCACCTGGGCGGCCACGCCGTCCTGCTCGCGCAGCAGGCCCAGCAGCAGATGCTCGGTGCCCACGTAGTTGTGGTTGAGGCTGCGGGCCTCTTCGATGGCGTACTCGATGACCTTCTTGGCCCGGGGGGTCTGGGGCAGCTTGCCCATCGTGACCATCTCGGGACCGGCCTTGACGAGCTTCTCGACCTCGAGGCGGACCTTGCGCAGGTCCACGTCGAGATTCTTGAGCACGTTGGCGCCCACGCCGGAGCCTTCCTTCACCAGGCCGAGCAGGATGTGCTCGGTCCCGATGTACTCGTGGTTGAGGCGCTGGGCTTCCTGGTTGGCCAGGCCCATCACCTTGCGGGCTCGGTCTGTGAACCGTTCAAACATGCCGCACCTCCAAAGGGATCGATCCTAACGATACCCGATCGATCCGGTCCGCGGGGCCTTGGAGTTCCCCGAGGCGTTGTCGAAGTCTCATAAAGGCACCAAGCCCGCCGAGCGTCGACCCATTCCGGGGTATCGGTTGCATGGCCCATGCCAATTGCTCAAACCGCACACCCCGGCGCGTACTTTCTGCCCCGCGGGCCCCAAAACACCCGAGAGGCCATCGGCAACCCCCTTTCATAAGGTAGTGGGCAGCCGATTGGTGATCGGACCCAGGCCGGCCTGCCGCATCGGCAGGGGAGGTCGGGCCGAGCGTCGTTCTATACGCAGAGTTAGCGGTCCCGGGTCGTGCGGGTTGTCAGCCTGGGGTCGGCGACGATCTCGATAGGGATCACCCGCTCGTCCTCGGATCCGTCCGCAAGATCCCTGACGATCACCTTGAGCTGGTACCGCCCCACCGTCAGCGAGGCCGGCAGCTCGACGAGCGTGCCCATGTAGATCTCTGACCTGGGCCGTCCGCTGCGGATGGCCACCCGCTCCTCGGGCCGGCGCCAGGCCAGCATCGAGCCGCGTTCGTTGAACAGCCGTAGCTCGAGCCCCAGCAGCACCTCGTAGGCCCCGGCATTGGCGGCCTCGCCCTGGCTGGAGGGGTTGGCCGTGGGCCGGCTCTCGAACTGCCCCGGCTCGGTGTACACCAGCACGCGGTTCACCTGGCCGGCCTGGAAGCTGTACCGCTCGAAGGCGTCATAAGACGCAAAGCCATGGATGTCGGTGGCCAGCGCGACATCGTTGATCCGCACCGGCAGCACGGCGGCCAGCTCGAGGGCGGCCCGATCCATCGCCTCGCCGATGCGTTGCGGCGCGTCGGCCCGATCGCCCGCGGCCAAGGCCTCGATCACCGGCTTGAGCAGTTCGGCAAGCTGCTGCTCGGGCGGGCTCAGGCTCTGGCGCGGCCGAGAGCCGTCGTTCGTGTCGGTATAGGCCCGCATCGCCTGGGCCAGCAGCGTGGCCGAGAGGGCAAGATCTGGGTTGGCCGCATCCTGCTCGAGGCGTTCGAGCATGAGCGCGATCGGGTCGGGCGGCGGCGCGACGACCTCGATCGGCTCGGCCGGCTCAGTCTGCGGGTCGGCTTCCACTGGCGCGGCCTCGGACTGCGCTTCGGCCGGCTCTTGCGTCCGCTCTTGCGTTGTTGGTGTCGTGGTCTCGCGCTGCCAGGGCCGTTGCTCGCCGGTGGGCTCGGGCGTCTGGCCCGCGTCGCCCTGCGTCTGCGGGATCGTCCGCACGGGGCGTTCGCGGTTCATCAGCACTTCGAGGTCTTGGGCCGACTGACGTGCAGCCTCGGCCAGCGATCGCCGGCCCGGGTCGGCGTCCTTCGGTTTTGCCGGCGAAGAGCCCAGATCTTCGAGCGCCGCGCTGGGCGCGTTGTCCTTGGGTGTGGTCGGTGCGGCGCACCCGCTGAGCATGGCGGGCACGAAAACGCAACTGACCAACAACTTGGGGCGGATCAGCTTGGTGGGGAACAGCCTGGTGTGGTCCACGGTCGCCTCCTGCGACAGATGGCACGCGAAAACGCCGAGGCCTCCGGCCCCGTTCCACCAGCGGTATCGGGTCAGGCGCTCAGGCGGCTTGCGATTTCCACGCACAGCGTCTCGAGCGTGCGGCGGCTGTGGGCCCCGCGCTTGATCGCCGCGTCTGCCTCGCAAGCGCGCTGGTGCAGGCGTGCCGCACGCATCGGCCCCAGCTTGCGAGCCGCACGCATGATGCCGCCCCCGCGCTCGGGCGGCCAGATCTTCAGCTTCTTGGCGATCACCCCATCGGGCGTGCCCGCCGCGGCCATGCGGGCGGCCGTGGCCAGCACTCGGGTGAGATCAACGCACGCCCACATCGCCGGCACGGCCTGATCCCGCGCGGCATTGCCCATCCACAGCTCGATGTAGGCCAGCGCCCGGGCCGGGTTGCCGCTGAGCACCTCGTCCTGCAAAGGCCATGGCGTGTCGGCCTCACGCGTCGCCTGCACGTGCGTACGCACCAGGTCGAGCGTGACCTCCGGGGCATCGAGCGGCCCAACCGCGTCGGTCGACAGCTTGGCCAGCTCGGCGTCGAGCCTGGCGAGGTCGGTCCCCACCGAATCGACCAGCAACTGGGCGGCGTCGGCCCGCAGCGACACCTTATGGAAGCCCTTGGCCCGGCCCGTGGCCCACTGGGCAGCCTGCTGGGGCCCCACTTCCTTGCAGTCCATGACCTTGCCGACCTTCGCCACGGCCTTATCGAGGTTGCCGGGTCGCCAGGTCTCGGCCCGCAGCACCAGCGTGGCCCGGTCGTCCGGGGCGTCGGCGTACTTCTCCAGGGCCGGGCGGGTGGCCTCCCTGACGAACTTGTCGGCCGCATCCACCACCACCAGCTTGTGGACGGGCAGCAGCCCCGGGCTGCGGCACTCGTCGAGCACGTCGGCCAACTCGGCCGACTCGCCATCGAAGCGGATGACGTTGAGATCGAGGCCGGTGGTGCCGGCCAGGGCTTCCTTGAGCTTGTCGAGATAGTGCTGGCGGAGGAAGGCGTCGGGCCCCTTGATGATGACCACCCGCTCGCCGCCATCGGGGGCGGAGGACTTGGGCGCGGTCTTGGCGGGGGCTCGCTTGGCCATGGCCGCTGACGGTATGCGAACCGGGAGCAAGCCGGATGCGACCGGAGGCTCGTGGCGGGCGTATACCTGTGTCGTGCTGGTGCTGACGGTCATCGAGGGGCCCGACAAGGGCAAACGGTTCGAGCTGCCGGCCGACGAGCCGCAGCTCATCGGGCGTTCGAGCGAGGCGCTGCCGCTGGGCGACCAGGCCATCAGCCGACGCCACGCCGAGCTGACCCCCGACGCCGGCGAGTGGTGGCTGCGCGACCTGGAGAGCCAGAACGGCACCGTGGTCAACGGCAAGACCATCCGTGGCCGCGTCCGCCTGCGCGCGGGCGACACCATCACCGTCGGGCACACGACCATGGCCTTCGGCCGCACGAGCATCGTCGACGAGTTCGACATGATCGAGCTGCTCCAGCCAGGCGAGGTGGCCACCAGCGTCGACGCGACCCACAAGGGCGACACCCATCGCCCCCCCACCACCAACGGCCCGAAGCGCACCGACGCGAATTCGGCCGAGCAGCACGCGCTCGAGTACCTGCGCATCGTGTACCAGATCACCGAGCTGGCGGCCAAGTCGATCACACGCGGTGCGCTCTTGCACGGCCTGCTCGAGCTGATCTTCGAGGAGTTCAAGCCCGAGCGCGGCGTGGTGATGCTGGTGGACGAGCACGGCAAGCTGGTGCCCGGCGCGGTGAAGAACCGCGCGCTCATCAAGGGACGCGAGGACGATCGCATCCAGGTGAGCCGCACGATCCTGCATCACGCCGTGCGCAAGGGCGAGGCCGTGCTGTCGACCAACGCGATGGCCGACCCGCGCTTCGCCTCGGGCGATTCCGTGCAGAACATGCGCATCCGCAGCGCGATCTGCGTGCCCGTGGAGCACCGCGCGACGGTGTTCGGCGCGATCTACATCGACACCTCGGCGAGCGACCAGACGTTTACCAACGAGCAGCTCCGGCTGTTGCACGCCGTGGGCCAGCAGGCGGGCATCGCCCTCTCGAACCTGCACCTGCACCAGGGCAAGCTGCAGACCGAGCGGCTGGCGGCCATGGGCCAGACGGTGGCAAGCCTGAGCCATTCGATCAAGAACATCCTGCAAGGGCTCAGCGGCGGGGCCGACCTCGTCGAGATGGGCCTGGATCGCGAGGACCTTGAGATCTCGCGCAAGGGCTGGGGCATCCTGCGACGCAACCTCGACCGCATCGCGGGCCTGACGACGAACATGCTGGCCTTCAGCCGGCAGCGTCAGGTAGAAGTCGAGTTCACGCCCTTGCGGCC
>JBITAB010000023.1:0-1570 GCA_044439825.1 Phycisphaerales bacterium JB064
GCCCAGCGACGCGGCGACCTGGAGACGGCCGCCCGCATCCAGTACGGCGAGATCCGCGATCTCGAAGCCGAGCTTGCCAAGGCCGACGAAGCCCTGCGCGAGAAGGCCAAGCAGGGCGACCTGCTGGTCAAGGAAGAGGTCGACGCCGAGCAGGTGGCCGAGATCGTGGGCCGGTGGACGGGCATCCCGGTGTCGCGCCTGGTCGAGAGCGAGCGAGACAAGCTGACGCGGATGGAAGAGCACCTGCGCGAGCGGGTGGTGGGCCAGGACGACGCCTTGCGGCTCGTCGCCGACGCCGTGCGCCGCAGCCGGGCCGGTCTGGGCGATCCCGATCGCCCCATTGGCAGCTTCCTGTTCCTCGGCCCCACGGGTGTTGGCAAGACCGAGACGTGCAAGGCGCTCGCGCGATTCCTCTTCGACACCGAGGAGGCGCTCGTGCGCATCGACATGAGCGAGTACATGGAGAAGCACGCTGTGAGCCGCCTGATCGGCGCACCTCCCGGCTACGTCGGCTATGACGAAGGCGGAGCGCTCACCGAGGCCGTGCGGCGACGCCCCTACTGCGTGATCTTGCTCGACGAGGTCGAGAAGGCGCATCAGGACGTGTTCAACGTGCTGCTGCAGTTGCTCGATGACGGGCGGCTGACCGACGGCCAGGGCCGGACGGTCGACTTCCGCAACACCATCGTCGTGATGACGAGCAACCTTGGCAGCCAGAAGATCCAGCAGATGACCGAGCAGGGCGCCGAGGACTGGGAGATCGAGGCCGCCGTGCGCGACCTCATCCGCCATGGGCCGGGCGTCGACGTGGCCGGCAAGGGCCTGACGCCCGACATGGAGAGCGGCAAGCTCAACGCTCGGCTGGACGTCGACATGCGTGGCGCGTTCTTCCGGCCCGAACTTCTCAACCGTATCGACGAGATCGCGGTCTTCCACCAGCTCAAGAAGGACCAGTTGGGCGCAATCGCCGACATCCAGCTTGGCCGTCTGCGTCAGCGCCTGGCCGACCGGGATATGTCGATCGAACTGACCGACGCCGCCAAGGTCCAGATCGCCAGCGAGGGCTGGGACCCCGCGTATGGCGCCCGCCCCCTGAAGCGGACCATCCAGCAACGCATCGAGAATCCGCTGGCCAGCCGTATCCTGGCGGGCGAGTTCGGGGCGGGGGATTCGATCCTGGTGGACGTGCAGGGCACGACGTTCACCTTTACCAAGGTCGGCAGCCCCGAGCCGGCCGCGGGTTGATGTGAACCCGAACGCCAACGCGGCGTAGCGTTGGCATGCCCAGCGATCAGCCCGATCAATCAGCCACTCCACCGACCCGCGCGATGCTCTCGCGCGGGTTTGCTTTCGTGGGCTGGGCGGCGGCCATAGGGCTGCTGCTGGCCCTGCTCGTGGCCCGACTGGTCGATGGCGGCCCAACGCCGCTGGCGTTCATGGCCTTGCTCGTGCAGACGTTCGCCTTCCACGCTGGTTTAGCGGTGGCGGTGCTCCTGCTCATCGCGCTCGTGTTGCGGCGTTGGAAGCTCGGTGCGGCCCTGTTGCTGGGTGTGCTGGTGACCGTCGGGCC
>JBITAB010000023.1:1670-4593 GCA_044439825.1 Phycisphaerales bacterium JB064
GGCGTTGGAAGCTCGGTGCGGCCCTGTTGCTGGGTGTGCTGGTGACCGTCGGGCCCCTGGGACTGCGCGCGATCCGCCCTTCGGCTACTGCCGTGGACGATGATGACACGCTGACAGTGATGAGTTGCAACCTGTGTTTTGGCACGGCCGATGCGGATCGCTTGATCTCGTGGATCGATGAGGTCGACCCCGACGTGATCGTGCTTCAGGAGTATGGCGGCGGGTGGCCCGAGGTGGTACGAACACGTCTGACCAGTGCGTATCCGCACGTGATCGAGAACCCCCAGCAAAACGCGTTCGGCTCGGCGACACTGAGCCGCATGCCGATTCTGGATCGCACGATGTTCACCTGGCCTGGCGACTTCGACGTTAAGATGCCACGCATCACGATCGAGCATGCGGGGCGGGAAGTCGACGTGACCAATGTGCATGTCGTTCCGCCAGTGGCACTGTCATGGGTGCGAAGGCAGATGGCACAGGTTGCGGAACTGGCTCAAGAGGGGGCGCGGCGTCTGGGCGGCACAAGCGGACCGCACGAAGTTGATGGCGCGATCTTCGCCGGCGACTTCAATGCCCCCTGGAACACCAACCACCTTCGCCCGCTGGCCCGCGCCGGGCTGTGGGAAGCCCACGCACGTGTAGGCTCCAGTCGAGGAGCAACGTGGGGCCCCAGACGCGGCCTGCTCTCGCTCGCCCCGGGCATCCGCCTCGACCACGCCGTGTATGGCGGAGACCTCGAGCCCGTCTTCTCGGTTGTGGGGCCCGATGTCGGCAGCGATCATCGCCCGATCGCCGTTGGTTTCCGCTGGCGAACGCCAGATTAACCCCCGCCCAGCGGATCCATCTCGAACTCCGGCGCCCGCGTGATCACGGTGCCGCAGCTCTTGCAGGTGCGGCCTTCCTCGGGGCCGTCCCAGAAGCCGTCCATGACCTTGTGCAGGTCGCGGTCGATGTGCTTGAGCAGGAACTGGGCCTCGTGCACGAGCGTGTCGCACTTGGGGCAATACCAGCGCAGGCCGTCCTTATGGGGATTGCCGTTCTCGTCGAAGCCGCGGGGGAACTCGACGATCAGGCCCAGCGTGTCGGCCGGACGCTGGGGGCGGTGGGGCACCCAGCGGGGCAGCAGGAAGAGCTCGCCCTCACGGACAATCACATTGTGCGGCTCGCTGCCATCGAGCGGCCGCACGCGGACGGCGATGTCACCCTTGAGCTGGTAGAAGAGCTCCTCGGTCGCGTTGACGTGGTAGTCGTTGCGCGTGTTTGGCCCCTTGGACACGAAGATGATCGCGTCGCTGCTCTCGTGGAAGAACTGCTTGTTCATCACCGGCGGCGTGAACGCCTCGGGATGCTCGTCGATCCACTTGAGCAGGTTGATCGTGGGGAAGGCGTTCGTGGTGGTCTGGGTCATGTCGGGTCTCCGGTCGGGCCGTGCGGTTCCTCCACGCGCGATTCTATGCCTGCCGGTATTCCCTCGCTTACTCCAAGCACCGTGCCAGTCCATCCGCCAGCAGCCGGGCGTCGGCGTTGCTCAGCCGCATCAGCACAGGCCAGAAGCCGTTGGCTGCATCCTGGAGCACCAGCGTCGGGCCAAGCTGCCCGTTGTAGTCGGGCATGATCGTCAGGCTGACGGCCTCGCCCGAGATGACCAGCGTCGAGTCTTCGAGCGAGTAGGGCATCATGCCGAGGTTCAGTTCGGTGCGGGGCATCGAGTTGCGCGCGGTGCCGCCCAGCATGTTTCCGAGGGTGCGTGATGCGGAACGTGCTGCGCTCGAGTTCATCGTGAGTCGCAGTGCATCGATGCCATTCGTGCCGGCGATCATGACGGCGCCACCCTCGCCATCGGGCTCCACACGCAGCGATGGGCCATCGATCGTGGCCAGCTTGTACTCGTTGAGCGTGAGCTGTTGATGATCGATCTCGGCGCGGGCTCGTGCGGGCTCGATCCCGAGTAGCTTGGCCTCAAGCGCGTCCGCGAGGGCGTCAGGTCGCCACCGCATGTTCGTCATCACGACGATCATCGCGTCGCGATCGGGGTAGCGGCGCAGCTCGGCCATGTAGCCCCGTGTGCCGCCGCCGTGACGGCGTCGCATGGTGCCATCTTTCGCGGCGTCGGCGAACCATCCCAGAGCCATCGGCTGTCCGGTATTCCATGCGATTGTGTCCATCAGATCCAGTGATTCGGCGCTCAGCAGCACGCCTGGTGTGGTGAGAGCATGGTGAAAGGCAGTGAGAGCGTGAGCACTGGTCAGCACACCTCCCGCGCCGCGAAGCCCCCAGCCCCAGCCGTCCTCGAGCATGGCCCGTCGACTTGGAACGCCCTGCATCAGCAACTCACGAGTGGTGAAGTGCTCGTCATCCAGGCCATCGCCGGAGAGGAACCCGGTGCCGTCCATCCCGGCAGGCTCGAAGATGTTCGTACGCACGTAGTGCTCGAAGTCCTCATCGGTCAGCCGTTCCACAGCCGCGGCCAGCAGCACGTAGCCAGCGTTGCAATACGCCCATCGCTCGCCAGCGCCGGCAAGTGGTGCCGACGTGAGTGCACGCCGCACGGCTTGGTCTCGGTCAGCAAAACTGAGCTGCTGCAATGCGGCTCGGTCGTTGAGGCCCGAGGTGTGCGTAAGCAGGTGGCGGATCGTGATGGCGCGTGTGAGCGGCGTGGTGCTCGCTTCGCCAAAGATTTCGTCCACGGTCGTATCGAGGGTGACTTTGCCTTGTTCGATCAGTTGCAGGATCGCGATCGCGGTGATGGGCTTGGCGATCGAGCCGATGTCGAAGAGGCTCTGGTCATCAATCCGGCGCAGGCTTTCGGCGTCCTGGAAGCCGAAGCCGCCCGAGAAGACCACCTCGCCCCCATCGATCACGAGCAAGGCCCCCCAGAACTGCCCCAGATGCTCGC
Organism: Phycisphaerales bacterium JB064; assembly: GCA_044439825.1. Taxonomy (GTDB): domain Bacteria; phylum Planctomycetota; class Phycisphaerae; order Phycisphaerales; family UBA1924; genus JAHCJI01. The sequence continues at coordinate 4,567 of JBITAB010000023.1, forward strand.
GGTGCACGAGGTCGCGGTATGCCTGGG
>JBITAB010000024.1:0-4546 GCA_044439825.1 Phycisphaerales bacterium JB064
CAGCCTCCAAAACAAAAACCACCAGCGCATCGGCTGGTGGTCTTCCATCTCGGCAGATTCCTTGGATTCGCTTACCGGCTCCGCTCGCGGATCAAACGCAGCTTGAGCTTCGCGCGCTCCATCTGGCGGCTGATGCGGGCCTGCTCGGCCACGGGATCGGGGTGGTCCTTGGGCACGCGGCGGGCCTCGGCCTCGGCCAGTTCGGCCTTGGCTTCCTGCTCGTCGAGGTCTTCGGGGGCCTTGGCCGTGCTGGCCAGCACGCGGATGGTGTTGCTCGAGACCTGGACGAAGCCGTCCTCGACCATGAACACCTTCTCGACGCGGTCGCTGAGCTTGAGGGTCAAGAGGCCCAGGCCCAGCTTGGCGACGATGGGGGCCCGCCCGGGCATCACGCCGAACTGGCCATCGTGCGCGGGGATCGACGCGTACTGCACCGGCTCGTCGGCCAGGATGCCATCGGGCGTGATCAGCTTGCACGTCAGGGGGGCGGTCGCGCTCGTGGTGGCCATGCTCTGGGGCTCCGAACTCTACAGATCTGGGCGGTCGATTCGTGCCAACACCGGCCCGCGGGCCGGGGCCGCCATGGTAGCGCCATACGCTCGCCCATGCCCGTGCGGCTTGCCCTGCCACTGCTGAGCATCCTCCTCGCCCTGGGGCTGGCATTGCGCCTGACCGTCGAGCCCGGGGGCGGGCTGGGGCTGCCAGAGTCGGCCGTTGTCTGGGGCATCCGGCTCGATCGGGCGATTGCCGCCATCATCGTGGGCGCAAGCCTGGGGGCCGCGGGCGTGGCTCTGCAGGCCATGCTCAGGAATCCGCTGGCCTCGCCTGACTTATTGGGCATGTCGGCCGGCGCGGTGCTGGCCGTCACGCTGGGCCGGGCGTTGGGCCTGCATGTGCCCGACGAGCTGGCGGCCTTGCTGGGGGCGGTGGGGGCCTTGGGCCTTGTGCTGCTGCTCGGTCGCAGGCGGGGGCAGGTGGAGCCCGTGACGCTCATCCTCGTGGGCGTCGCGCTGGCGATTGGTTTGGGCTCGCTCGCGAGCGCCATCCGCTCGGCCATGCCGCCCAGCGCACGGCCCGAAGACGGCTGGCTCTTCGGCACCCTCACCGACGGCCTGACCACCGAGCGCCTGGCCGTCTCGGGCATGGTGGCAACTGCCGGCGTGCTCTGGATCGCCTTGCGCGCCCGCGCGCTCGATGCCGCGGCAATGGGCGAGGACGAGGCGCTGACCACTGGCGTGCCGCTACGCCGCCTGCGGATCGAGATGCTCATCGTGGCCGGCGCGCTCACGGCGGTCGCCGTCGTGCTCGCGGGGCCGATCGCCTTCCTCGGCCTCGTCTGCCCGCACCTGGTGCGCATGGTCATGGGCCCGCGCCACGCGCCGCTGGCCTTCGGCGCGGCGATGGCCGGCGCGATCCTCATGCTCCTCAGCGACAGCGTTGTTCGCGTGATGCCGCTGGAAACGGGCCGATTGCCCACGGGCGTGGTCGTTGCCGTCCTGGCCGCGCCGGCCTTGATCGTGATCCTGCGATCACAGGCCAGCCGGCCGGCTTAGGCCGAGCCGATCAGGCCAGCAGGTCCAAGCTGTGCGTTGAAGTCGGCGTGGGCGCCTCGTCGGCGCGCCGTTCCTGACGCAAAACTCCCGTGGCGGCCAGATCGCTCACGACCGACCACACCTCGCCGCCCAGATCGCCTGGCGACAGCATCTCTTGCGCCCGCGGCACTTCGGCGTCTGGCGGCAGTTCCTCGACGGGCTGCCGTGCGGGCTCGGGGGTCTTCACCGTTTCCTTCGACAACGCCCTTCGCGCAGCGTCCTCCATGCGGGTGGCCTTCGCGGCGATGGCGCGATCGGTGCCGCTGGGGTCGGTGGGCGCCAGGGCGGCACGCCGGATGGCAGACGCCTTGGCCACGGTCTCCTCGGGCGTTCGGCCCGGCGAGGTATCGATCTGCACCGATCCCGCCACGGCGTAGCGCTTGCCGTCGGGGCCGGTCTCGTAGGTGTAGTTGGGGCCGCCTCGATACAGCGCGCCGGCCGCGGCCCTGTGGGCCTCTTCGTGGCGGCGGACGCGTGCGTCGGTGGTCTTCAGGTCCTCGAGCTTGCGCCGTTCGGCGTCGCTCATCTCGTCGCGCTTGGGTTTTGCGATGGGAGTGAAACCGCTCGTCTGCGGAGAGGCGTTTACTGGAGGTGTCGTGCTGGCGTCCGTTGCCGAGAACATGGTGCCACCTGCACTTCAGATCGGCCCATCCCCCGGCGCACAACACGACTTGAGCCCGTTTTGGCGGTTTCGAGACAGAATCTGCACCCAACGTAGGGTTGGGGGAACATGGGCTCGTCCGATAGCGGCATCCACGAAAAAACCGCGCTGCATGGCGCGGTTCCGAAAACCTCAGATTGACTGAAAGAGGGGGTTAGCCCTTCTTCTTGTCCTTGGCGAAGTAGTTGCCGCCGAACTTCCGCTGGAACTTCTCCACGCGGCCCGCGGCGTCGACGAAGGCCTGCTTGCCCGTGAAGAACGGGTGCGAGCCCGACCAGACTTCCACGTGCATCTCGGGCACGGTGGCGCCCACGGTCATCACGACCTCGCCGTTGTGGTAGACCTTGCAGTTGGGGTAGTACGTGGGATGGATGTCCTGCTTCATGGCCCGGCTCCGATGCCCCGTAACCTCGGGGTCCCTCTAGGGTGCGTGGGACGGAGAGTATACCCGCCTTCTGCGATCCAAGCCAATCAGCCGGGCATTCGGGCCGCCATCAGGCCGCCCCGGTCGTGGGGCTGTCGCAGCAGCGGTTCAGCAGCCAGCGCATCACGTCGCGCATCGTGACAATCCCTACCAGTCGGCCGCCCTGGTCGATCACGGGCAGGCTCGAGATCCGCTGGTGGAGCATCACCAGGGCCGCCCGCTCGGCCTTTTCGGTCGGCGTGGCCGTCTGGGGCTGGCGGGTCATGATCTGGTGGGCCTTGCGCCTCAGGCTGTTGGCGTCCACGGCTCGCTCGTTGATCGTGCCGGCGAAGGGGCTGACGTTGGCCAGGATGTCCCGGTCCGAGATGATGCCCACGAGCTTGCCGTCATCGTCGAGGATGGGCAGGTGCCGGAAGCGGTACCGCGTGAACATCCCGCGGACCTTCTCCAGGTCGTCGTCCATGCATGCGGTGATGACCTCGCGGGTCATGATGTCCTCGATGCGCATCTTGGAAGCCTCCGAATGGCCCGGCGTGTACACCAGAGATATCGGCACGTGCGGGACCGGGATTGACGCCGGCTACAGTGCGGCCATGCCCGCCAACGCCCATGCTCAGCCCGGCCAGGGCCCCGATAACCGCCCCGCCGGCCCCGATGGCATCCACGCGCCGTGGCGTTTGCAATATCTGCAATCGCTCGGTGAAACCCGCGCCGACACGCCTGCCAAGGACTCGGGCGCCACGTTCCTGAGCGCGTATTGGGCCAGCCCGCAGCACGACGAGGCCAACCACGTCATCGCCCGCACCAGCCGAGGCATGGTGCTGCTCAACGCCTATCCCTACGCGAATGGCCACCTGCTCGTGGCGCTGGGCGAGCCGCGACCGCGATTGCTCGATTATGAGCCCCAAGACCGGGCTCACCTGTGGATGCTGCTGGAACTCGCGTGCGACCTGGCCGAGCGGACGCTGGAGTGCCAGGGGCTCAATGTTGGGATCAACCAGGGCAGGGCCGCCGGTGCTGGTGTGCCAAGCCACCTGCACGCCCACGTGGTGCCGCGCTGGTCGGGCGACACCAACTTCATCACGACCGTGGGGCAGATCCGCGTCGTGCCACAGGCGCTCGACGACATGGCACGCCGCTATCGCGAGACCTGGTCCACGATGAAAACGAAACTGGATTGAGCCCGCTCGATAACGCTCAGAACGTCAGGCCGACGTCGAAGCGGCCGTCGTCACGAGGTTCGCAGCGGGCGACGAGCCCCTTCACGAACGTTGCGCGGCGGCCCTCGTCGTACAGCGTGACCCGGTCGCCGGCCTCGAGGGCCTGAGAGGCCACCAGGCCAAGCCCATTGCCGCTGGTGTCGCGCAGCTCGAGAGGCAGCAACCACCTGCCACCCTCGGCCCCGAACACCACGCCAAGACGCTGCCCGGTCGCCAGCGTTCGCACCGCACGCCGGCGGTCGAACACGTAAGGTCCGAGTTCATCGTCGCTCGCGATCCGCTTCAGCTCGATCTGTTGTGCCGCATCCATGACCGTCACCACCCGGTGGCCGACTCCGTTCCGCCCCTTGGCCCTACCACCTTGGCCCGGGGGCGATCTCTCCGCCAATCGGCTCTCGCTCCGCACATGGCATCGGCCGGAGGGGGGTGGGTGGTTTATTCGGGTTGCGATGCTTGACACAATTTTCCTATATCCGCAGGTTTTGCGCATCCATTGGCCCGCCAAAGCCTTGCTGGCCCTGGCGTGGCTGCCGTTCTCGGTGTAGCGATACAGGGCGGCCGCGCATAATCTGCCTGTGGAGGAGACGAGAATGCCCCAGACGACGACCACCACCGCCAGGCGTGCGGCCGCTGTTCTTGCAATGTTTGG
>JBITAB010000025.1:0-4524 GCA_044439825.1 Phycisphaerales bacterium JB064
GCGGTGCGCAGGCGCAGGCCGATCTCGCCGTCGGTGGCCGCCAGGGTCAGCTCGCCCGCGTCGCCATCGCGCCCGGCGCTGAGCTTGACGCAGGTCAGCTGGGGCTTGGGCGTGCGCGAGGCCGCCACCGACGACACCACGTTCACCGCTTCGAGCAACGCACCACGATCGCAGACCACTCGCATCGAAGCCTTCTCCCTCTCGCTGCCAGGGCTCCCACGAGCCCGCACGCGGCCTCATGCCGCCTGTCTATAGATAGACGCGCAGTGTAGGCCCCGTCGGCCCGAGCCTACCCCTGTGCCCCACCCTTCTACCATGGCCCATGGCCGCCCTTCGCACGCTCCAATCGCCCGCAGGCACGCCCTCATGATCGGCCCGGGATGGGCCGGCGAGCCCCAGCCAAGCCGCACCCACGCGCGGCCCGCCCGCAAGCGCCGCGTGGCCGTGGTCACGGGCTCTCGCGCCGACTTCGGCCTGCTGCGCCCGGTGATGGCCGCCGTCGACGCCCATGCCGACCTCGACCTGCTGGTCATCGCCGCCGGGGCCCACCTCATCCCGCCGGCCGACAGCTTCCGCGACGTGAAGGCCCACTTCCCCATCGCCGACAGCATCCCCATGCAAAAGCCCGGGCGCACCACCAGGCCCGACGACGCCGAGGCCCTGGGCACCGGCATCAGCCGCCTCACGCGCAGCTTCCGGGCCCTCGAGCCCGACTGGGTGGTGACCCTGGGCGACCGCATCGAGGCCTTCGCCACCGCGAGCGCCGCCAACGTCGGCGGCTGGGCCTTGGCCCACCTGCATGGCGGAGACCGGGCCGAGGGCGTGGCCGACGAATCGATGCGGCACGCCATCAGCAAGCTGGCCCACCTGCACCTGCCCGCCACGCAGATGTCCGCCGATCGGCTGATCCGCATGGGCGAGAAGCCCGAGCACGTGCACATCGTGGGCTCGCCCGCCATCGACGACCTGCCGGCCATCGAGCCCATGCCCGAGGCCGACTTCGCCGAGCTGGGCAGCCCCAGGGCCGTCGTGCTGCTGCACCCCACGGGCCGACCAGTGGAAGCCGAGGAGCACGTGGCCGCCAGCGTGCTCGATGCGTTGAGCGCATTGAAGATCACACCGCTGGCCCTCTCGCCCAACCACGACCCGGGCCGGGCCGGCGTGCTGCGCACGCTGACCGATCGCCTGGGCCACCCCCAACCGCACATGCGCCGCGAGAAGTTCGTGGCGCTGCTCAAGCGGCTGGCGATGACCGGCGGCGTGCTGGTGGGCAATTCCTCGGCCGGCCTCATCGAAGCGCCGGCCCTGGGCTGCCGCGTGGTCGATATCGGGCCCCGCCAGAACGGCCGCGAGCGCCCCGCCGGCGTGCTGCACGCCGATGACCAGTCGGCCGAGGCCATCGAGCGCACCATCCTCGACGCGCTGGCCGCCCCGCCCTGTGATCCAGCGGCACACCCATATGGCGATGGCCAGACCGGCCCGCGCGTGGCCGAGTTGCTGGCCGGGGTCGATCCCAACAGCCGGGGCATCCTGGCCAAGCTCAACGCGTACTAGTTCTCGGGCCTGTCGGAAAGCACCCAATTCTGAGAAATTATCCGGCCACGTCCGCTTTCCGGCGAAAGTTGCCTCCGGAAACCGTCGATGCACCTTCTGCCCGTCGAGAAAACCACGGCGGCAGGAGATCAGTCCCATGAGCATCGGCACGCAGGAACGTGAGCAGGCCGTCCAGTTGGCGATCCGTGAGATCAGCCACATCGCGACGCTGCCCGAGGTGACCCTCAAGATCGTCGAGCTCGTGGAAGACCCGTCCTCCACGGCGCAGGACCTCCACAACGTCATCGCGAACGACCCGGCGCTCTCCAGCCGCATCCTGAAGGTCGTCAACTCGTCCTTCTACGGCCTTCCGGGGCAGATCGGCTCGATCAACCGAGCGATCGTGATGCTCGGGCTCAACGCCGTCAAGAACATCGCCATCGCCGCCAGCCTGGCCAAGCTCTTCCGCGGCGGCGACCTGAGCCACGGCTTCAGCGCCCGGGCCGTGTGGGAGCACGCCGTGGCCTGCGGCGCCGTCACCAAGATGATCGCCGACCAAGCCCGCGTGGGCCTGGCCGACGAGGCCTTCCTGGCCGGCCTGATGCACAACATCGGCCTCATGGTCGAGATGCAGTTCGACCGCAACAAGCTCATCGAGGTCGTCCAGACCCTGGGCGTCACGGGCGACGGCGTGCCCAGCAACGACATGCGGGCCGTCGAGGCCCAGATCTACGGCGCCGACCACCAGGACTTTGGCAAGGGCCTCTGCGAGAAGTGGAAGTTCCCCAACAACTTCGTGCTGGTCACCGGCTACCACCACACGCCCATGGACGCCCCCTCCGACGCCCGCCGCCTGCCGGCCATGGTGTATATCGCCGATCGCCTCGTCGGCTCGGTCGACGGCCAGTTCCGCCTCGACCTGCCCAGCCTGGACATCGATCCGGCGGTCATGGATGTGCTCGGGCTGAATGAAACCCAGCTCCAGAGCCTGCGTGAGCGGGTGCCCGACGAGATCAGCGCCGCCGCCGGCCTGCTCGGCTGAGCCCCCGGATTTCACATTCGACCGACCCATAACGCACGATTTGGCCACCCTTGGCCGAGTCGTGCGTATTTTTTTGTAGGTATAATCCTGTAGGTGAGCTGATTTTCACGCTTTTTTGCGATGTTTGGCGCGAAGAACCCGGTTTTCCCGATTAAAGTGCGTCGACAATAAACCAGGTAAGGCCGAAAAGGCCCAGCCTGTTGAAAGAACTCTCTCTTTCTCCCTCCGGGCGGTCGCACATACGTGTGCGGCCGCCTTTTTTCCCCGCCAGCGCGGGTGACGGCCGATTCCCCTCAACCAGAGCGGGCTCTCGCCCGTACACTTCGAAGAGAATCGCCCTCCCCTTGGTCGCGGCAACTGCCCGCACCCGCGACACGAACAACAGGGTGCCGAGTGTGGTGGCCTATTCGCCCCCCACCCGGCGCGGGATGCACGCACCAGGCTTCTTGGCGCACGCCAGGGGCCACACCAAGGTGGCCGGACCGATACGGGATGGGTCTTGGCCGGCGGATGGGGAGGATTCGGGACATGACCATGCACACAACGCAGTCGACCAGGGCAACACGAGCTCGCAAGGCTTTTTCACTCATCGAGTTGCTGGTGGTCATCGCGGTCATCGGCATCGTGATCGGCATCATCGTGCCCACGCTGGGCGGGGCCCGCAACACGGCCAAGGCGGCCTCGACCAAGGCCCAGCTCAACGAGATCGGCAACGCGAGCCAGCAGTACTACAACGACCAGCAACGCTGGCCGGGCTACTTCACCGCCAAGCAGATGGGCGTCACCGAGAACGGCACTCGCGGATTCAGCGGCATGCAGAACGTCATGCTCGATCTGGCCGGCGGCATCGTCCCTTCAGCGGGCACAGGCACGAACTTCGTGGCTGTGGGACCGATCAGCGGGGAAGAAGTCATTGTCGACCTCACGCTCATCGGCACCCGTGAGGGCGGCGGTGGGTACTACACGCCGGACGACAACCGCTTCGTCGCCCAGCTCGGCTCGGGCGTTGGATTCCAGCAGGCTGAAACGGACAACCAGACGTTGCCCTCGGTGGTCGACTCCTTCGGCACGCCCATCCTGGCCTGGCAGCGTGATCGCACGGCCATCCAGCCGATCGAGGCGCTCGACGACTTCGCCCAGGTCGCCAGCGGCGGTACCAAGTCCGCCCGCTTCTACTGGAACAGCAACACGGGCTTCCTGAAGACTGAGGAACTCGGCAAGCGTGGCAAGAACCCGACCTTCGGTGGTGCAACCGGTGGTCGCGAGTACAGCCTGCTCGGTGATACCGAACCGGACATCACCGAGCACATGGCCGTGCTGCTGGGCGCACCGACAGTGCCCAATACCATGCCTGGTGCTGAGGCATACCCGACAGCCGCGCGCGGCGACCTGATCTTCCACTCTGGCGGCATCGACGCGATGTACATGGGCTCCAAGGACAAGGGCGGCAGGGGCACGGTCCGCTTCTGGCAGAGCTTCTACACCGATGCCAGCGGCAGCACCCGCCTGGCCGATCGCGATGGCAAGGTCGAGACCATCGACGTGCTGAGCAACTTCGACGACATGATCCAGACCGCCGGCAACTGATCGCCCGGCCGGCAGCTTTTTCGCCCGCAACCCAAACTTTCCCTTGACCTGACGCGGCTTTTGCGTCAGGCTATGCGGGCGTGCATCCAGAGCCGGCCATCTCGACGCCATCCAGCCCCCGCGCCCGCACGCGCGCCGTGCTCGCGCTGGCGGCGGGCATCGCGGGCATGGTGCTGGCCTGGCACCTCTCGCTCGACCATCCCACGCTGCTCTACACCATCGCCATCGCGTGCAGCGGCCTCGCTCTTGCCATGCCGCGCGGCGGCGGTCGTGTGCTGCTGCTCGTGGCGATCGCCTGCATCGGCGCGGGGCGCATGAGCGCCGAGGTTGCGCTGCCGGCCGACCATCTCATGCACCGCCTG
>JBITAB010000026.1:0-4488 GCA_044439825.1 Phycisphaerales bacterium JB064
AGGAGTTTGGCTTCAAGATCGGCACCTTCCAGCACGGGCTGGAGTGCTACAAGGTGGCCGAGGCGGTGCGGGAGCACGCCATCGGCGCGAGCATCTTTACCGACTGGTGGGCCTACAAGGTCGAGGTGCAGGACGCGATTCCGTATGCCGGCCCGATCCTGCACGAGGCGGGCGTCAACGTCAGCTTCAACAGCGACAGCGACGAGCTCGCGCGGCGTATGAACGTCGAGGCGGCTAAGGCCATCAAGTATGGCGGTTTGTCTCCCGAAGAGGCCATCAGGTTCGTCACCATCAACCCCGCGACGCAGCTGGCGATCGAGGATCGTGTGGGCTCGATCGAGGTTGGTAAGGATGCGGACATCGTGATCTGGAGCGGCGATCCGCTCTCGACCATGAGCCGCTGCGAGCGGGTGTTCGTCGATGGCCGCGAGTACTTCAGCCTCGAAAAGGACAAGGCCCACCGCGATCGCATCGCCAGCGAGCGCGAGCGGCTGATCCAGAAGCTCGTGCGCGAGCAGGCCAAGCTGGCCCGCAAGAAGCCCGGCGCCGACGACGAGGGCGTCGCCGAGCCCAAGCAGGACGAAGCCGATCGCCAGGAGGACGAGCCCGAGCGGCCCGGCATCTACGCCTGGTTCTATGGCCGCAACGGGCACACCGGCGCCGGGGCGAGCATGTGCGGCGCCTGCGGCGTGCTGCCGGCCGAGTATGTCGAGATGATGGAACGGGAGGCCCGCTGATGCGACGCGCTGCTGCTGCTCTGATTTCGTGTGCCGTCGCCGCCATGGCGAGCGGGCAGGACCTGACACCCCGTGGCGAAAAGCCCGACCACCCCATCGCCATCACCAACGCGACGATCCACACCATGGTCGAGGGCGAGGCGCCCATCGAGGACGGCTTCGTGCTGTTCCAGGATGGCCGCATCACCGAGATCGGCCAGGGCGATCGCATGTTCATCGCCACCACGCGGATCATCGACGCCCAGGGCAAGCACGTGTACCCCGGCATGATCGCCGCCGTCACGAGGCTTGGCCTCACCGAGATCGGCTCGGTGCGGGCGATGCAGGACTACAACGAGGTGGGCAGCGTCAAGCCCGAGGTGCGGGCGGTGGTCGCCGTCAACCCCGACTCGACGCTGCTGCCCGTTCACCGCAGCAATGGCGTGCTGCTCGTGGGCACCTTCCCCACGGGCGGGCTCATCAGCGGGCAGGCGGGCGTCATCAAGCTCGACGGCTGGACCTGGGAGGACATGACCGCGAACGCCAACGCGGGGCTCGTGGTCAACTGGCCCAGCGTGCGCGACGGGCACAGCCCCTTCGGCGGCGGCCGGTCCTTGTCCCAGGACGACATCCGCGAGCGGATCGCTCGCATCGACAGCCTGTTCGACACGGCCGAGGCCTATCGCGACGCGCGCGAGGCCGACGAGAAGACGCCCATCGACCTGCGTCTGGAAGCGATGCTCGAGGTGCTGCCATCCGCCCAGGACCAGAAGCCCCTGATCATCAACGCCGACAGCGTGGAGCGCATCCAGTCGGCCGTGACGTGGGCGGCCGGTCGCGGGCTGAGGGTCGTCATCCAGGGCGGGCGCGATGCGCCCCTGCTGGCCGAGTTGCTCAAGAAGCACGACGTCGCGGTGATCGTCGAGGGCGTGCACGGCTTCCCCCGTCGCAACGACAGCGCCTACGACGAAGCCTTCACCCTGCCCGCACGGCTGCAGGCCGCGGGCGTGCGCTGGTGCCTCGCGCCGGCGAGCATCGACGAGAACGTCCGCAACCTGCCCTACGAGGCGGCCATGGCCGTGGCGTACGGGCGAGACCTGGGCTTCGACGAGGCCGACGCGATGGTGTCGATCACGCGCAGCCCGGCACAGATCCTGGGCATCGCCGACGGGTATGGCACGCTGGAGGCCGGCAAGAGCGCCACACTGCTGATCGCTGACGGCACGCCGCTGGAGATGACGACTGCCATCGAGACCGCGTACATCGACGGCGCCGAGGTCGACCTGAGCAACAAGCAGACGGTGCTTCGCGACCGCTATCGCGAGAAGTACCGCCGGCAAGGCATCATCGAGGAAAAGAACGGCGGCAGCTAACCCGCCTCAGCCCGGGGCGAGGGTGAAGTCGTTGCTCGCGACGACAATCTCGCCGTTGGCCATGGTGGCCTCGTAGACGACGCGGATGATCAGCGGGCCGGCGAAGGTGCGATAGGCCTCGCCCGGCTCGTTCTGCTTGCTCTCGAGCTCGTCGAGCGACCGCACCAGCCACGCCGGCATGGCGTCCTGGGGCACCTCGAGCACGTACGTGCGGGTGACGTGGTCGTAGTGGCGGCGATTGGTCGTCAGGTCGCTGAGGTTGATCTCCTCCCACGCAACCGGCTCGATGCTCTCGTCCTCCCACTGCCCGTCGGCAAAGAGCTGGACCTGCACGCGGCCGAGCCCCTTCACCTGGTCGTCCCACGCGTCGAGGAAGAAGAAGTGGATGCGTAGAGCCCACAGGTCGTCGCGCGTCTTGCTGGCCCGGGTAAGCGGGTGCACCAGCACGCGGTTGGGCACGAACGGGTAGTCGGGTGGGGTCGAGGTCCACAGCCCCTCGGTCCAGCGGCTGTCCTGCTTCGCGCAGCCCGGCGCGAGGGCCAGGGAGGCCAGGAGTGCTGAGGAGGCGATGGCAAGACCGCGGGCCGGCATGACGCAACGATACCCGCGTATGCCACCGCAAGCCCCCCAGGCCAACTCTCACGCCGCCCCACCGCCAAGCCCGCTTGCTCGGTACTGGATCCATGAACCGGGCGTGACCTTCCTCAACCACGGCTCATTTGGCGGCTGCCCGGCGGCCGTGCTCGAGACCCAGTCCGCCTGGCGGGCCCGGCTCGAGGGCGAGCCGGTGCGGTTCTTCGCCGAAGACCTCTTCGGGCTCATCGACTGGGCCCGGCGCGACACGGCCCGGTTCCTGGGCTGCGACGAGGGCGGGCTGGTCTTCGTGCCCAACGCGACCACCGGCGTGGCGACGGCCATGCACAACCTGATCGCCAGCGGCCAGGCCGAGGCGGGCGACGAGGTGCTGGTGACCGACCACGAGTACCCCGCCTGCGTCAACAACGTGAAGCACATGGCCAAGGCCGCCGGGCTCGGGGTGGTGACGGCCAGGCTGCCCTTCCCAAACCCCACGCCGCAGGCGGTGATCGACGCGGTGCTGGCGGCGGTGACGCCCCGCACCCGGCTCGCTCTGCTGAGCCAAATCACCAGCGCCAGCGCGATGGTGCTGCCCGCCCACGACATCGTGCGCGAGCTCGAAGGCCGAGGCGTGCGGGTGGTGCTCGACGGCGCCCATGCGCCCGGTCACGTAGGGATGCGCGTGGAAGACCTGGGGGCCAGCTACTACACGGCCAACCTGCACAAGTGGGTGTGCTCGCCCAAGGGCTCGGCCGTGCTCTGGGTGCATCCAGACCAGCGTGAGCGGTGCCGGCCCATCGTGCTCTCGAACATGGCCGAGCGGCCCATGCCCGGGCGACCCCACCTGCACACCGAGTTCGATTATGTAGGTACGAACGACCCCACCACCGTGCTGTGCGTGCCGGCGGCGCTGCGGGTGATGGCGGCGATCGTGCGGGGCGAGACACCCAAGCGATTCGCGGCCGAGGCGTTCGAGACCGAGCGCGAGGCGGGCATTGTCGCCCACGCGTGGGCGAGGATCCGCAGCGAGAACCGCCAGAAGGCGCTCGACGCACAACGGCTGCTCAGCGACCTGCTCGGAACGCGGCCGCCGGTGCCCCAGAGCATGACGGCGTGCATCGCGATGATCGCGTTGCCGGCGGCGCCCGCTGAGGCGTGGGATCGGCTGAAGGCAAGGCCCACACGCCACGCCGACGCGTTGCAGGACGCTCTGATCGACCGCTGGGGGGTGCAGGTGCCTGTCACCCACGCCCCTACGCCCGGCGGCAGCCCGGTGCGGTGCGTGCGGGTGTCGGGCCAGCTCTACAACAGCCCTGAGCAGTACGCCTGGCTGGGACAAGCGTTGCTCGAGGAACTGGCCGCCGAGGCTCGCGAAGCGGGAATCAGCCGATATACTGAACCCGTAGCCTTATGACCATCCCTGAGACATCCTGCGCGGTTTCTGCCAAGCTTGCCGACCTGGTGGGCTATCTGGGCGGCCTGCGCGGTCGGGCCGAACTCGGGGTGCTCGAAGAGAAGCTGCTCGAACTGGATATCTGCCGGGGCGACATCGCGCCGGCATGCGTCTTCGGCACGCGGGGCTACCGGCGCAACACGATCGCCCGTGGCGAGTGGTTCGAACTGCTCGCCCTGTGCTGGCGGAGCTGCGACTGCACGCCCATCCACGACCACGAGGGCTCGAGCTGCGCCTTCAAGGTCATCGAAGGCCAGGGCACCGAGATCCGCTACGAGCGGACGGCCAGCGGGCTGGTATGCCCGATCGAACGCCGGATGCTCGACCCCGGCACGGTGTGCGCGGCCGAGGACAACGACATCCACCAGGT
>JBITAB010000027.1:0-4456 GCA_044439825.1 Phycisphaerales bacterium JB064
GCCGACCCGCCGAAGCTGGTCGTTGCGACGGTGTCGCTCGCGTTCGTCGAGACGAAGGGCTCTTCCCTGACCGCGTCGAGCGTAGCCGTGGCGGCGTTGTCCACCAGCACGCGCGGCAGGCTGAGGGAGCGACCCTGGTTTACCGTCTCGAGGGCCCGAACAACGACGGCGAAGTCGCCAGGGTCGAGCACCACGCCGGTGAAGCCCGCGCCGTTCCCCGCGTCACGTCCATCGCCATCGCTCGTCGAGAGGCCGAAGAGCGAAGCCAAGCGAAGCCGGATGTCGCCGGCGATCTCGATCTTCTCGAGTTCGACACCCAGGTCGAAGGTCTCCCCCTCGGTCAGGCTGACCATCGTTACGTCGAGCATCACCTGCGGCTGCCGCACGTCCAGCTCGCGCACGAGTTCCTGCACCTTGTCGAGCACGCCGGGCGGCCCGATCGCCAGGATGCGGCTGGTCGCCTCGTCGGCCACGAGCGAGACGGTCAGTCCATCGATCTGGATCACGCCCTCGCTAGCCGATCGGTTCTGATCGCGATTGCGAGCGCGCTCGGCGGCGGTGGGAGCCTCGGGTGACAGCCGCGTCGTGGTCGGTCCACCATCGGCCGGCTGATCGGGCTGGCCCGCGACGCCCGCGCCCAGCAGCCGGTTCACAAGTGACACGATCTCCTCGACAGGTCGGTGCCGCACGGTGATCGTGCGCGTCGAAAGACGCGCCGATGATGTCTCGGCGTCCAGCCGCTCGACCAGCGCGGCGATGGCCTCGTGTTGTGCAACTGTCGCTTCGACCAAGAGTGTGCCAGTCAACTCGTCGGCGACGACGCGCACCTCCTCGCCGATGAGCCGCTTGACGGCTTCGCCCACTTCTCCCGGAGAAAAGACCCTGGGCTCGTACGACCGCGTGACGGTCGTGCGAATGTCCAGGGCCTGCATGAGCGACACGACTCTAGCCACGCGATCGCGCAGGTCGGCCACGATGACGCGGTCGCTCGTGCCCAGCCGCGTCACCGAGCCGCCCGCGCCCAGCAGCGGCTGCACGGCGGACGTCAGCGTCTCGGCGTCGGCTTCCTGGATGTCATACACAATCGCGACAAACCCGGCCCTGCCGGAGGTGCGTAGTCGCGGCCCGGAGTCGGTGTCCTCGATGGTCCATTGCTCGATTGGTGTGGCTAGCCGCCCGGCCCCGTTGAGCTGCACGATGGCCAGTCCCTCACCGGTCGAGCCATTGCCCGTGGAGATCGTCGTCAGGTTCTTCTGGACGAGCAGCTCATTCGTGAGCGCCCACAGCGCCTCGTCGTCCAGCCCCTCGCCGCTGCGCACCATGAAGGTGCCCGCCAGCTGCCGCGGCTCGTAGGCGATCCGCAGGCCCAACCGTTGGGCCGAGAGGTCGACCAGCCGGGCAAGCTCGATCTCCGCGGGCAAATGGATCCGGTCCTGAGCCCAGGCATGTGCGGCTATATACCATATCAATACCAGACATATCGCCAGCCTCATGGGGCTCAGCATATCCGATAACGCCCAGTTTCACAAGAGCATTTTCGCGTGTGACCGCGATCACGCCGTCGAATTCACACCGGTAACCACCACACGCCCAGCCGTGGTTGCCAAACAAACAGGCCCGCATCCAAAGGACGCGGGCCTTGCAAGCTCCCCGACCAGGATTCGAACCTGGAACCTAGCGGTTAACAGCCGCTCGCTCTACCATTGAGCTATCGGGGATCGGCTGAAATGTCGAAGCGAAAGCCTAACCGCTTGTTTCCCATCGTCAAGGGGACATGGGCCCATTGAGGGCCAAACATTCGCGGTTCGACCAATCCGAAAAGATAGGGGGTTCCCTGGTGCCACACCAACGTCCGAGCATCGTCCGTTCCTACCGCCGCCACGCCTTGCCCGCTCGTCGGGGCAATCTGCTCGTGGGCTGCCTGGCCGTCCTGGGCGTCGTAGCCGTTCTCGCAGTCGTGGGTGGGGTCATCGTGTGGATGAACTGGAAGGGCTGGACCGCGGCCGCCATGAACGCCGGCATGAAGGCAGGGGTCGCCGAGTCAAACCTGCCCGCTGAGCAGGTGGGCCGGATCAATACGCAGATCGACCAACTCACCGCGGCCTTCGAGGCCGGGGACGTGACTTTTGAAGATCTTGCGAAGGTCGCCGAGGCGGTCGAGGGCCATCCCATCCTGCCCGCGGGCGTCCTCGAGTACGTTGAGTCGAAGCAGGCCAGCGTGCAGGGCCTGACCGACGAGGAGCGTGCGTCGGGGCGCCTCGCGACGCAGCGATTGCAGCGGGCCACCATCGAGCAAGGGCTGACGTTCGAGGACCTCGAGCCAATCCTCGAGCCCATCTCGCAGCGCGACGAGGATGGCGATCAGGTTTTGCTCCAGAATCCCACTGCGCCTCAGCTCAAGCTCTACGCCGAGGAGGCCGCGAAGAAGGCGGACGAGTTCGGCATCCCGAGCGAGCCCTACGACGTCGACATCGCCGAGCAGATCGAGCGATTGATCAACGACACACTGGGGCGCGAGGTCGTGAGCGCACCACCCGCGGGTGGTGGGGCGATCGATCATGGCGACGCGGGCGAGGCTCTGGAAGCCGACGGGCCAGGAGAAGAGCCGACCGAGGCTGACGGTGCCGTCGAGCCCGAGGAAGAGCCCGTCGAGACGACCGGCGGCGGCTGAGTCTGGAAGCTCCGGCACGCCCACCGCACGCCGAAGCCCAGCACCGTGAGCGCGACCATCGCGCCCAGCGCGAGCGGCTCGATGAAGACCGCCAGCGCGAGGCAGCCGGCAAAGCCGGTCGCGTGCACCGAGCGCGCGATGAACCTGCCCTCGGCCACACGCATGGCCGAGAGGTTCGTCAGCGCGTAGTAGACGAGCACGGCCGCGGCCGAGAGCGACCAGGCCATCGGCACGCTGCCAACGAGCACGACGATCGCGATGCCGAGCGCTACGGCGATGGTGGCGATCGCGGGCACGCCGTGGCGGTCGATGCGCGATAGCGGCGTGGGCAGGTCTCGCTCTCGCCCGGCCGCGAGCGCCACGCGTGAGAGGCCCATGACGAGGTTGAGTTGCACGGCCAGCAGCGCGGCGGCCGAGCCCGCGGCGAGCATCCACGCGAGGGTGGGGGCCCTGACCGCCTGCGCCACGGCCATCAGCGGCGCGGCGTCTTCGCTTGATCGGAAGCCGAACTCGGCCGCACCCAAGACGCCGATGCCGGTGAAGGCCACGAGCGCGTAGAGCGCGATGGCGCACGAGAGCGTGATGACGACTGCGCGAGGGATCGTCGTGCGAGGCTCGCGGACCTCTTCGCCCATGGTCGCGATGCGCGCGAAGCCGGCGAAGGCGACGAACGCCAAGGCCGCCGCTTCGAGCACGGCCGGCGCCGAGATCGGGCGATCGCCTATGGCCGACCAATCGCCCGGCCATCCCTTGATGGCGGTTGGCGCGGCCGCGATAACCATCGTGAGCAGCGAGAGCACAGTGATGGCGAGCAAGCCGTAGTTGAAGCGGACCGATCGAGTGATGCCCGCCAGCGCGGCCGAGGTGACCACCAGCAGCGAGCCCAGGGCCGCGAGCGTCATGACGGGCCACGAGCCCGGCTTGCCGGTCAGCCAGGCGATGAGCCCGCCGAAGCCCAGCGCCGCCGTTGCGCACGACGCGCTCTTGGCCAGCAGGAAGACCCAGCCGGCCGTGAAACCGGCAAGCGGGTGCAGGAAGCGGGAGCCGTACGCGTAGGTGCCGCCGCTGACCGGGTGCACGGCGGCGAGCTGGGCGCTACTCAGGCCGTTGCACATCGCCAGCGCGCCGGCGATGGCGATCGCGACGAGCAGCCAGGGGCCGGCCAGGCCCGCGCCGAGCCCCAGGGTGACGAACGCGCCGGTGCCGATGATCGAGCCCAGCCCCACGCCCACCGCGCCGGGCAGCGTGATGACTCGGCTGAGCTCGTTGGTCGGCGCGGTCATGGCTGGGCTATCCGATCCTCTCCTGCCCGTTCATGTAGGGCCGCAAGGGCGCGGGGATGGTGATCGTGCCGTCGGCGTTCTGGTTCATCTCGATGAGCGGGATGAGGAAGCGCGGGCTGGCGAGCACGGTGTTGTTCAGCGAGTGGCAGAACGTCGTCGCGCCGCTGCCCTGGGCGCCGCCCTTGCGATAGCGCAGGTTCAATCGCCGGCACTGGAAGTCGTACAGCCGGCTGGCGCTATGGGTCTCGCCCCAGTCGCCGGTGGCCGCGCCGTCCTTGCCCGCCTCGCCCCGGCTTGGCATCCAGCACTCCACGTCGATCATGTCGGCGTTCTTCTGCCCAAGGTCGCCCGCGCAGCATTGCAGCAGGCGATAGGGCAGCTCCAGGCTCTGCAGCAGGCTCTCGACGTAGGTGATCATCTTGCGGTGCCAGCTGCGGCTCTCGCCCTCGTCGGCCTTGCAGATGACCACCTGCTCGACCTTCTCGAAGTAGTGCACGCGGTA
>JBITAB010000028.1:0-12094 GCA_044439825.1 Phycisphaerales bacterium JB064
GCCCGCGACCGTCGAGCGTACCCGCCCGTCGGCCAGCGTGGTGACGAGCTCGTCGCCCGACGACACCGCCGAGGCGGAACGCACGAGCCTGCCGTCGGCCAGCGTCGTGTAGGAATACCCGCGAGCCAGCACCGCCTGCGGGCCCACGGCTCGCAACTGCCGCTCCTGCGCGTCGAGTCTGCGCTGCTCGCCCGCGAGGCGCTGGCCCATGGCGCGCTGCAGCCTTTCGGCCATGTGGTCGAGCCGTTGCGAGCGGCGGGCCATCTCGGCGGCAGGCTTGTGAGACTCGAGGCGGGAGCTCAATCGCTCGAGCCGCAGCGACGCGTGGTGCGCACGCTGTCGCATGCGATCGATAAGGCGGTCGCCCACGCGCTCGGCCCGCGTGCGCGCATCGGCGGTGATCGTGTGCGGGCTGGCGATGGGCCGGCGGCGCGAGAGCGCGTCGATCGCGCGTTTGGCGTCGCCCGTGCGCCGCAGCAGCGCACCACGCAGCCGCGCGTGCGACAGGTCGACCTGCTCGAGCAGCGTGGCCGAATCTGGCGTGAGGCGCATCGCCGCCTGCGTGGGCGTGGCCGCACGCACGTCGGCGACGAGCTCGGCGATGGTGGTGTCGGTCTCGTGGCCGATGGCCGCCACCACCGGCACCGGGCACTTGAGGATGGCCTCGGCCAGCGCCCGATCGTTGAAGGCCCACAGGTCCTCGGCCGACCCGCCACCGCGGGTGATGATCAACGCGTCGATGCCCAAAGCCTTGTGCTGCCGAGACAGCGCGACCAGCTTCGACCGCAGCTCGGCCGCCGCGCCCTCTCCCTGCACGCGGGCATCGATGAGCGCAACCTCGACCGCGGGGCACCGGCGACGCATGGTGTCCAGCACGTCCTGCAGGGCCGCGCTGCTGCGGCTGGTGAGCACAGCCACGCGCCTGGGGAACGTGGGCAAAGGCCGCTTGCGGAACTCATCGAACCAGCCGAGGCCGCGAAGCTCCTCGCAGAGCTGCTTGAAGGCCAGATCGAGTGCGCCGGCGCCGACGGGCTGGGCGTTGGTGCCGATGAGCGAGAGCTTGCCCGCCTTGGCATAGAACTCCAGCGAGCCCGTGACGACCACTTCCAGGCCATCACGCAGCACGATGCGGTGCTTGCGGACGACGTTGGCGAACAGCACGCAGGCGATCACCGCCTCGCCGTCCTTGAGATCAAAGTAGAGGTGGGTGCGCTCGCGCAGGCCGCTGACCTCGCCCACGACGCGCAGTGGGCTGGCCACGCCCCGGCGGATGGCGCCATCGACCAGCGCGGCAAGATCGCGCACGCGCAGCGGGGCCTCGGCCTTGGCCGCCGGCGGGGTCGCGGGCCCGCGCGGCTGGGTGGCCATCTTGCTGGGATCGAAGAGCGGGCGCGACATCTCCAGAGATTATCGCACCCAAAAGGAGAGGGCCCCGCACTACGGCGGGGCCCCCCAGGCAAAGAAGGAGAACGTGCGTGCGGTCGCGGCCTCAGTTGGCGCTGGCGACCTGGGTCTCGGGCTCGGCGTCGGCCTGGGCCGCCTCGCGATGGGCGCGCAGGCGGTTCATGGCGGCCACGAGTTGCTCACGGTTTGTGTTTGGGGCCTGCACGCGGAAGCCGCCGCCGCCGCTGGAGCCCTGGGGCATGCGGATGGTGGCGCGGGGCGTGATGGCGGCCTGCTCATCGCTCGCGCCCTCACCCTCGTACGAAGCCACGCCGCCAACATGGCCGTTGTCACGCAGCCAGGCGATGCGGGCTGCCTCGAGGCGATCGGCCACGTAGCGCTGGGCGCGGACAAAGCCGTTGGTCACCCGGGCGTAGTTGCGGATGGTGCCGTCGACACGGATCTCGAACCGCTCGGGGTGGTTCTGCACGGCGGCCGGGTCGATCGCGAACCGCTGGAACGGCTCGAGGCGGTCGAGGGTCGGGACTTCCACGATGACGCTGGCGGGCATCTCGGCCTGACCGGCGCTGCCGGCCTCGACCGTGCGGACGTCGCTGACGGGGTGGAGACCCTGGGCGAGAGCGCCCGAGGACAGAGCGGCGATCGCCGCCAATGCGATAACACGTCGGTTCTT
Organism: Phycisphaerales bacterium JB064; assembly: GCA_044439825.1. Taxonomy (GTDB): domain Bacteria; phylum Planctomycetota; class Phycisphaerae; order Phycisphaerales; family UBA1924; genus JAHCJI01. Next base: position 2,078 of record JBITAB010000028.1, read on the forward strand.
CATATCTTCGTTTCTCCCCTTTATCGCTCCGCGCGGGGCGTCGGTCGGTCTCCCTGCACAGGTCTATTCAAACGCATAAACCGCCCTGTTGCAAGGCTTTGTGCGCGATCAGGGGAAAATCTCTCAAGCCTCGGGCCGGAAGACCGTCAGGGGCTTTGTTATCCGGACCTTATCCGGATTTCTGGGCCAGCAGCCCCTCATAGAGCGACTGCACCGCGGCGACATGGGCCGTTCCAGTGTGAAAGCGCTCGACTGCCGTCCACCCCGCCAGGCGGCGTTCGTCGGCCAGCCGCTTGTCCTCGAATACGCGGCGGAGTTCCTCGGTCCAGCGATCGGGGTCTCCCGGATCGAGCTGGGTCACGCCGTAGTCGGCGGTCAGCTCGTCGATCACCGGATCGGCGACGGCGGCGACCAGGATGCCGTTGGCGTGGGCATCAAGCACGAGGCTGCGATGCTCATGCAGCGCGTCGGGCAGCAGCAGGGCGTCGACCTCGAGCACCGGGTCTCGCCGCGCCTCGACCACGGGCACGAAGCTCACGTGCTCGGCCAGAGCAAATCGCTCGACGGCCTTGCGGAGGTGGGCCTTGTGGGCGGCCTCGGCATCGGCGAAGATGAGCGGCGGCTGGTCGCCATCGAGCCGCACGCGCGAGAGCGACTCGAGCGCATGGGTCCATGCGTTGGCATCTTGCCCGGTGCCCGCCATGAGCACGGCCGGGCGGTCTCCTCCGCCCAGGCGTCTGTCCTTGGCCGGCTCGCCTTCGGCGTGCACACCCCAGCGGATCAATCGCAGGTGGCGGCTGTCGAGCTTGCGAAGGCAGCGACGCTCGAGGCCCGTGCCGGGGATGCTGGCGATGACCCGATCGTCGACGCTGTCGAGATGGGCCGAGCCGAGCGCATCGGCGAGTTGGGCCGAGAAGACCTCGAGCACCAGATTCGCACCGAGCAGGCCGGCCGTCTCGAAGCCCAGACGCCAGGCGTTGCCGCCAAAGACATGCACGAGCGCGATGCCCTCGCTGCCCGCGCTCTCGAGGGCGCGTTGGGCGAGGGCTCGAGCGCGGCGCGCCAGCGGCGGCAGCGGGCCATGGGGCACGTAGCCGATGGCTTGCGAGAAGACGCGGCCATCGAGCAGCTCGGGCAGCGTGTCGGGCACGGCGTGCAGCACGCGCAGGCCCTCGCTGACCAGTCCCACCTCGAGCCTGGCGAGCATGTCACGCTCACGCGAGGCGAAGTCTTCGTCGGCCAGGATCATGACGGCGGGCATGGCGCCTCGATTGGCTCGGATGCCGGTGTGCGTCAGCCGGCGGCCGCGGGGGCCTGCCGCTGGGCGCGGTAATTGAGATCGGGCGGGCGGCTCTCGTGGTTCTGCACGGCCTTGGTGCGCCACACGCCCACCCAGTGTTCCTTCTCGACTTCCTGCAGGTAATAGTCGCCCGCGGCGCCATCCTGCGGCGCCAGGTCGGCCGGCGGCTTGTGCCAGGGCCACCAGGGGCGGATGCCCTGGTCGGCGCCGGGCAGCTTCTTGAACTGGGCCTCGTCGTCCACCACTTCCTTGATGGTGACCAGGCGGTCGAGGCGCTGGCCGATCTTGGGGATGCTGGCCAGCAGCCCGCGCGTGTAGGGGTGCATGGGCTTGTCGAAGACGGTGAACACCGTGCCGTACTCCACCACGCGGCCGGCGTACATGACGCACACCACGTCGGCGTTCTCGGCCACGACGCCCAGATCGTGGGTGATGAGCATGACGGCCATGTCGTGCTCGTCCTTCAGCGAGCCCAGCAGCTCGAGGATCTGGGCCTGGATGGTCACGTCGAGCGCGGTGGTCGGCTCGTCGGCCAGCAGCAGGCGAGGCTTGCACGCCAGCGCCATCGCGATCATCACACGCTGGCGCATGCCGCCCGAGAACTGGTGGGGGTAGGCCTTGATGCGCTTCTCGACCTCGGGGATGCCGACAGCCCGCATGGCGTCAAGCGCGATGTCTCGCGCCTTGCTGGCGCTGACATCCTGGTGGAGCAGGATGGCCTCCATGATCTGATCGCCCACGGTGTACACCGGGTTGAGGCTCGTCATGGGCTCCTGGAAGATCATGGCGATGTCGTTGCCGCGGATGTCGCGCATCTCCCGCTCGCTCAGGCGCAGCAGGTCGATGACCTGCCCGTTCTCCTTGCGGAAGAGGATCTGCCCGCGATCGAACCGGCCGGGCGGGCGCGGCACGAGCTGCATCGAGCTCATGGCCGTCACGCTCTTGCCACACCCAGACTCGCCCACGACGGCGAGCGTCTGGCGCGGGTAGATGGTCATGCGCACGCCGTCGACGGCCTGGATGCGCGGGCCGTTGCCGTTGTCGAAGGAGACGGCCAGGTCTCGCACCTGCACCAGCGGCTGGGCCTTGGGGTCGACCTGACCCGCCTGTGTGCCCTTGGTTGTGGTCGCGTCGCTCAAGTCAAGGCTCCCTCGATCATCTGCGAATCTCTCGGCGTCGGCATGGCGTTCAGACTCGGGCCTTCTTCAGCTTGGGGTCGATGGCGTCGCGCAGCGCCTCGCCGATGAGGTTGTAGCTCAGCACGGTGAGGAAGATGGCAAAGCCCGGGAAGATCGCCAACCACCACATGAACTTGCCAACCTGGTTGTTGGCGTCGCTCAGCAGGCGACCCCAACTCGCCTGGTTGGCCGGGCCCAGGCCCAGATAGCTCAGCACGGCCTCGGCGAGGATGGCCGCCGCGATGGCGAACGACGCATCGACGAGCACGGGCGTGACGCCGTTGGGCAGCATGTGCTTGAACAGCACGCTGCGCAGCGGCAGGCCCACCGCCCGGGCAGACTGCACGAAGTCTTGCCCGCGGAGCTTATAGAACTCGGCGCGGATGAAGCGGGCGCTGCCCGTCCACGTGACGCAGCCGATGATGGCCATCATGACATAGGTGTTGCGCGGCAGCACGGCGGCCGCCACGATCAGCAGGAACAGCAGCGGGATGGCCATGAAGATCTCGACCACGCGGTAGAGCATCATGTCGACCCATCCGCCGAAGTAGCCCATGAGCGCGCCGACGGTGACGCCGATGACCACGGCGATGGCCGTACTGACCAGGCCGATGGAGATCGACAGGCGGCACGCGTGCAGCAACTGGCTGAGCATGTCCTGGCCCAGCGAATCGGTGCCCAGCGAGTAGGCCGGCCCGGGCAGGGTCTCGAAGAACTCCACCGCCTGCTCGACGGTCATGTCGGGCCTGGCCTGCAGTTCTTCGCGAAGGGCGCTCATCGCCACCTGCGGGTCGGCCGGCAGCGTGGAACGCGCAAAGCCCAGCCGCGCCTCGATGGCCTGCATCACCTCGGCGTCGAGGGGCATGTTCTTGACCAGCACGCCCGTGTCTCTGGCGCGATCGGCCAGATCGACCTGGACCAGGCCAGGCAGCACCTGCGAGTAGACGTTGCTGTCGGGCGGCAGAAGATCGACGGCCGTGCCGCCCTGCTGGGGTGACCACGGGATGATGGTGTAGGTCGCACTGACCTCGCCGCGCGTCTCTTGGGCTACGTAGTTGAAGTTCGGCAGCGGCGTCGACCAGCGGGCGGCCATGAGGCCGAACATCCCGAGCCCGACCAGCAGCGACACGCCCGCACGATTCGAGAGCTTGGTGAGCGGGTGGGCGAAGACGAACAGCCCCCCCACCACGCTGGCGATCAGGATGGACGCGAGCACCTCGAAGCGGGGCATCTGCTCGAAGCTGCGCAACCACTCGGAGGCGTCGCGGTTGGCCGCCATGCCGCTGAAGATCGCGTGCACGAGCATCGTCAGCCCGGCCTGCAGCGACACGGTCAGCAGCACCTTGGCGCGCTCGCTGCGCGGCCCCCACCACTTGGGCACGATCAGCACGAGGGCGGCGATGGCGCCCAGCAGCAGCGTGAGATCCACCACGGTGAGGAACTGCAGCATGGGCGAACGCACGCCCGTGTGCGTGCCGGCCATGCCGAGGAGCGAGCCGATGGCCGCCACCGCGATGACCGGGGCCGTGGCGATGCGCACGCGCCGGCTGAGCTGGAACGCGCCGGCCGCCCACACGAGCCCGGCCGTCGCGGCAAGGTCGACGATGATCTGGAACGCGTGGCTGGGCGTCTGGGGGTTCTTGCCCTCGCCCAGCAGGAAGCGTGTAAAGCGAAACACGCTCTCGTTGACCTGCTCACCGGCCGGCCCGGCGAAGAACTGCGCGAAGATGCGCAGGCCGAATACGATGGTCGCCAGCCCAGCGAGCACCCCGAGCACAGGCAGGGGCATGCGCTTGGGCGCCATGACCCACGCCGCGATCCATACAAAGGTAAAGATCGCGAGGCGAGCGCCATCGAAGCTGCTTATCGCTTCGCCGAGCCCGCCCAGCAGCGTGCCCAGGGGGCTGACGTCTGCCTGGTCTACGAGCAGGATGGGATGGCCATTGGCCACAAGCGGCGCGAAGACCGCGAAGAAGGCGATGAGCCCAACCCACACGATGCCCGCCACGGCCCCGGGCCGCTTGAAGACCTGCCGCCAGGCCTCGGTCCAGAAGCCCTCGGCCGGCCGGTGCCCGATGCCCTGCATCAGGTGCACGCCCGTGACGGACGTGAGCTGGTCGGCGTTCATGGCGCTGGGCGCGGCCATCTCCTTGCCCGGGTCGTCTTGCGGCCCTGGCACGCCGGCGACGTCGCTCGATGTGGTCGGTTCTTGCTTCATCAGTCGTAGGAGATCCGTGGGTCGGCCAGGGCGTACAGGATGTCGGCCAGCAGCAGCGCGAGCATGTTGACCAGGCCCACGATCAACGCGTTGGCCATGAGCAGCTCGCGGTCTCGCAGGCCGATGGCGTCGATGATCAGGTTGCCCATGCCCGGCACGCTGAAGATGCGCTCGATGACCACCGACCCGCCCAGCATGGCCGGGAAGATGGAGACGAACATCGTGATGATCGGCAGCAGGCTGTTGCGGAAGACGTGGCGGAAGACCACGTTCTTGCGTGAGACGCCCTTGGCCTTGGCCGTGCGGACGTAGTCGGCATTGAAGTTCTCGAGCATCGCGGCGCGCGTCTGCTTGCTGAGGATGGCAAAGCCGGTATACACCAGGCAGGCCACCGGCAGCACCAGGTGCCAGAGCGTGTCGAGGATGTAGCCGCGTTGCAACGTGGAGCCGATCGTGCCATCCTTTTGCGTGTACTCGACCACCTTGGGCAGCATCGTCATCGACTCGGCTTCCACCGAGTGCAGGCCCGTAACGGGAAAGGCGCCCAGGTAGTCCTTGCTCGCGAGGAAGCCCACGGCCAGCACGCCCGCCCACACGACGGGGATCGACCACAGCGCGACGTAGAACGCGCCCAGGCCCACGTCGATGATCGAGCCCTGCCGGCTGGCGGCCAGCACGCCCGAGGGGATGGCCACCATATAGATGATGGGCACCGCGATCAGGTTGAGCATGAGCGTGACGGGCAGCGCCTCGGCGATGAGCTGCGACACGGGACGCGAGCGGGCGAAGCTCATGCCCAGGTCGGGCATCGCGATCGACACCGCACCGGGGATGATCGGCACGCCCGCCTGGCGGAACATCTTCGCGTCGAAGATGGCCTGGAAGCGATTGGTCGAATCCAGCAGGTTCTTGTAGTCGGTGAGCATCTGCCCGGCACGCCGCTCGGCAACGGCCCACAGCTCGGCGTCGACCTCGCGGAAGGCGTTCTCGCCCATGCTGCGAGCCGGGCCGGGCTTGATCTGGCCTCGGTCCTTCACGGCGTCGGGACGCTCGAGCGCCTTGGCCAGGTCGCCCATCGCGATCTCGAACTGGGTGCGAGAACCGAGATACGCGGCGCGCATCTGGGCATAGTTGCCCGCGGCCCGGCGGTACATGCGCTGGCGCGCTTCGGGCTCGGCGGGCTTGTCGATCGCCTGCACCGGCTCGGCCTGGGGCAGCTCGTCGGCGAACCACTCCCAGAGGGGCGGATCCTTCACCTCGCGCGGGTCGGCGAAGCGCTCGTCGTTGACGAACTGCTCGCGAGAACCGAACTTGATGGGGCTGACCCGGCCCAGCCACCGGACGTATTGCACGAGGTATGGCGCGTCGAGGCCATAGCGGTCTTCGAGGTACGCGCGCTGCTGGGCGACGCTGCCCGAGTCCATCTGGCCGCCGCCGGAAACCTGCAGCGCGGCGCCGACACCGCCGGGGCTCATGGCCACCAGCAGGAAGATGAGCAGCGTCATCCCGATCACCGTCGGGATCATGAGCAGCAATCGTCGGATGATGTAGGTGGTCATCGGCTGGAGCCCTCGGGCAGCCTGGGCGGCGTTGGATTACTGCTGGGTGGGCTGGCTCTCGCGGCCGACCCAGAACTCGAAGTACTCCAGGCCCGAGTTGTACTCCTGGATGTTGCCAGACCGCTTGGTGGTGAACCGGATCCAGGGGATCTCGTTCATGAAGGTGTAGGGCTGCTCCTCGTGGTAGACCGAGTGGAGCTCGTGCCACACGGCCATGCGCTCGTCGAAGTCGAGCGTCTGGCGGCCCTTCTCGATGAGCGCGTCGGCCTCGTCGCTGCCCCACTGGATGAAGTTGTCACCCTGGTTCTCGATGTTGTCCGAGTGCCAGATCTGATACGGATCGCTCTCGGGCGAGCTGGCCGACCACGCGAAGGTGATGGCGTCGAAGTCGCGACGGTTGAGGATGTCCACCAACACCGACCAGTCGATGGTGCGCAGCTGCATGTCGATGCCGTACCGCGCGAAGTCGGCCTTCATCGCGTTCGCCATCTGGAGTGTCGACTCCGAACCGTTGGAGAAGGTGAACTCGAAGGTGAAGGGGTTGCCCTGGTCGTCCTCGAGCTTGCCGTCGCCGTCGCGGTCGCGCCATCCGGCCTCGGCCAGCAGCGCGAGGCCACGGTCGGGGTCATAGGCATAGGGCTCGATGTCCGGGTTGGCCTGCGGAGTCGAACTCAGGAACGGGCCAGTCGCGGCGCGAACGAGGTTCTTGGAGATATCGCGACGCAGCTTCTCGCGGTCGATCATGAAGGTCATGGCCTGACGCACGCGCTTGTCGTGGAAGGGCGTGAGCTTCTCGCCGTTGCGCGGGCCGCACTGCCAGGCGATGAACGAGTAGCCGCCACGCATGTTGTACCAGATGCGTGGGTCGTGCTTCTTCAGGAAGCTCTCGTCGGCCCGCTGCTCGACGAACTGCTGGGCATTCGGACGCATCATGTCGCCCTGGCCGCTGTTGTAGGCAATCAGCTTGGTCGTGTAGTCTGGAATGACCCTGATGCGATAGCTGTCCAGCGGCGGGCGCGGGCCCCAGTACTGCTCGTTACGAATCAGCACGATGTCGCTGGGCGGGGCCCATTGAGAATCGGGGCTGGCCGTCGCGAAGCGGAAGGGGCCGGAGCCGACCGTGAGGGCCGTGCTCTGGTTGAACATGGTGGGCGATTCGATCCACTCGGCGTAGATGTGCTTGGGCAGCACCTTGAAGCCGAAGGCCTGCTCGAGGTTATCGAAGCGCGGGCTCTTGAAGGTGAACTCCACGATCTTGCTGGTCTCGGGATCACCGATGACCTCGACGTCCTCGATGGCGCTGTAGACGCTGCGGAATCGCTCGGCCTCGATCTGCTGGTTGAAGAGCAGGTCCTCGTACGTCCAGCGGACGTCCTCGGCCAGCACAGGGGCGCCGTCGCTGTACCGGGCCTCGTCGCGAATCTTCACCCGTAGCCACATGCCGTCTGGCGCGAATTGCCACGACTCGGCCAGCCTGCCGCTGATCTTCAGGGTCTTGGGGTCGTACCAGCCCAGGCTCTCGCAGATCAGATCGTTCACGCGGCGGCCGTAGACGTCCGAATAGGTGTATGGCGTCAGCTTCGGCGGCTGGCCCTCATAGATCTCGACGAACTCGCCGCCGCTGACCATGTCAGGGTCGGCGTAGGGGTCGGTGGTGAAGTTCCAGGGCTCGCTGACGGTGACCTCGACGCCGTCGCGTGTCCACTCGGTGGTTCTCGCGGGTGTGGTCGAGCCGCCGGTCTGGCCCTGTGCAGGGGTACCGCCGCTCGGGGCGACCACGACCGGGCGGGCGCGGAGCTGGTCACCGAGGCGGACAACCTGCTTCTCGAGCTCCTCAAGGCGGGTGTTGGCCTCCTGGGTCTCGTCCCAGCGGCGGTCATCCTGGTAGATGGCGATCCAGACGCTGACGAAAAGCCCCAGGATAAGGACGATCACGATCAGGTCTTTCAGGCCGAAATTGTTCTGCATAACGACACCTCGTGGACGGGTGCAACGCGGCTGTGAACAGGGCGCAGCATGAGTGTGGGGCCACCACCCCGGTCGCTAGTGTAGCGTGCAGGGCCGATGAAGCCGGGTTCACGGGTGCTCTGGGCGGGTCGGGAGAACCCCAAATCATCACGGGCCCGCGCGCCGTGATCACGGCGTCGGGCCCGGCTGGGAGCCGCAGGTTGTCGACAGGAACTACGCGGCGCGGGGGCCGTCGTCGTCGTCGTCGAGCTCGAAGCGGTCGATCAGGTCGCGCAGGTTGTCGAGCCGGCGCTGGGTCTGGTCGATGGCGCGAGTCACGTGCTTCAGGGCGTCGGCCGAATCGGCCAGTGCCAGCTTGAGCGGGCATGCCTCGGGCTTGCGAGCCTCGGTAATCGACAGCGTGTGGGTCGGTTCGTCGTTGTTGTTCTGGTTGTCCACGAGCGTAAGCATCAATTTTGCATCGGCTTACGCACGCGCTGGGATTGCGCGGATCTCCGCATCGGCGCGCGAAATGGCATGCATAGCCCAGCGCAACCGGCACAACCGGCTACCTCGGCGAGGGCGGCGGGTTAGGCGGACCTGGAGCGGATCTTGGGCTCTGTGCCCGCCATGATGCGCTTCAAGTTGCCCCGATGCCGAGCGACGACCAGGATGGCAAGCAGGCCAGACATGGCCAGCATGGGCACGGCAGACGCCGGGAAGTGGCCTTCTCGTAGGATGGGCAGCACCAACGCCCACAGCGGCACGCTGATGGCCGCGCAGACCGAGGCGAGCCCGACATAGCGGCTGATCTTGAGAACGATAAACCAAATCGCAAAAGCGGCGAGCACCGACACCGTCAGCAGCCAGAACACGCCCAGCAGCGCCCCGAGGCCCGTGGCGACGCCCTTGCCTCCTTTAAAGCCCAGCCATGGAGAGGCCATGTGCCCCACCACCGCCAAAACGGGGGTGAGCAGCCAGAGCCAGACCATGCCCGTGGGGGCGTCGAGATTGCCCAGCGTGCCGAGCACGAGGCCCGAGGCGAGGGTGGGCACGAGGCCCTTGAGGACGTCCAGGGCGAAGCAGAGGTTGCCTGGTCCACGTCCGAGAACACGACGGACGTTGGTGGCCCCGATGTTGCCCGAGCCTTCCTTCAGGATGTTCACGCCCTTGGCGCGAGCGATGAGGAAGCCGAAGGGGATGGACCCGATCAGGTAGGCTGCCAGTGCCAGGAGCAGGGCGGTGAGCACGTGGCGAGGGTATGGGCGCGAAAAGTTGTTGGCGGATCGGCCGGGTTGGGGTAGGCTGTATCTGGGCCTTGCCGAACATTGAACGAAGGAGAGCGGAGATGCGTGGACTCGTTGCTTGTGGTGTGGTGCTCGGGCTCTCGGCCGGCGTGCTGGCCCAGGAGTCGGTGTCGATCGACCTGGCGGGCGTGGTGATCAGCGATGGCGGCAGCGTGGCGCGGACGAGCGCGCCCGACACGCTGGCGCCCGCGCGGCGGTACCGCTACGAGGTCTCGGGCATGGTGCAGGGCTCGGGCGTCGTGCTCGGCACGCTGTTCCCCAGCCCCACGCCGCTGGCCGACGCGCTCGAGAGCCTGTCGCCGGGCAGTTCCGACTTCCTGATGGGCGAGGTCGAGAACCCCGACGGCACGCACCCCATCCAGGTGCTGGGAGAGACCTTCGAGGGTGAGCAGTCGCTGGTTGGCATCACGGTGCGCTTCAGCGCGACCTTCGACGCGGGCATCGGGGCCGACGACGTGGCGTTCTTCAACATCCGCGACATCGTGCTGAGCCCGAGCTTCCTCGTCGG
>JBITAB010000028.1:12194-14132 GCA_044439825.1 Phycisphaerales bacterium JB064
TCGAACGCGTTGGAGTATTCGAGGAAATCGAAGAGGTCGTAGACGCCGTCGCGGTTGAAGTCGCCGGCCTGGGTCTGCATGTCCCATGCGGTCTGGAAGGCGAGGAAGTCGAACAGCGTCAGGCTGCCATCGTTATCCAAGTCGGCCGGGCAGGGTGAGCAGGCCAGGCGCGAGGCGAGCGTGGCATCCTGTATCGCGACGATCTCGTCGGTGACATCCAGCAGCGTCTCGACCATGAACACGCCGCCGATGATGGGCTGGCCGCTCGCGTCGAGCTCGATCCAGGGCGTGTAGGCGAAGGCGCCGGGGCTCTCGATGCGGCGTGTGCCGTCGGGGCGCGAGGTGACCCACGTGCCCAGCCCGTAGTTACGGTCCGCGGCGGAATCCGGGATGCAGCGGATGGGCAGGCCCGCGGTGAGGTTGGTGAACATCTGGTCGATCGAGGCCTGATCGATGACGTGCTCGCCTCGGTAGGCGCCGCCCTCGATGAGCATGCGGATGACGCGTGCGTAGTCGCGCAGGCTGCTCTGAGCGCCGCCGGCGATCAGGGGGTTGTTGGTCTCGTAGAGGCCGTCGTAGTCGGTCGAGGTCAGGCCCAGCGGGCTGGCCACGCGCTCGGCGAACAGCGTGTCCCAGTCCTTGCCGCTCACGACCTCGCACACGCGACCGGCGATGTGCATGCCCACCTGGCTGTAGCAGAAGTCGGTGCCAGGGTCGGCCTCGAGGGGCGTGAAGAGCGCGATGAGGTTGACGGCCTGCTCGAGCGTGATGCTGGGCTCGAAGCAGAAGGCGCTGTTGCCCGGCATGCCCGATGTGTGGCTGAACATCTGGCGCACGGTCATCGTGCCCTTGCGGCCGGTGAACTGCGGGAGATAGGTGGAGACGGGCGCGTCGAGGTCGAGGCCGTCCTGCTCGACACAGCTCATGACGACGATGGCCGAGAGCAGCTTGGTGGCGCTGGCGATGGGCACGACGGTGCCGGGCGAGTAGTCGCCGTAGAAGCTCACGAGGCTCGGGCCGGGCAGCAGCGGGTCTTCGAATCGCATGCTGGCGCCGGTGATGAGCGGGTAATCATCGAGGACGGCGGCGGCCAGGGCGTCGCTTTGTGCGTAGTCACACTGGGCCAGGCTGGCCTGTGCGCACAGGGCAAGGGTGGCGGCAGCAAGCGGCTTGTGCATCTCTGGCTCCCCCTGGGGTCGTGATAGGATGGTAGTGGACCAACGACCACGCCGGATCGGCATTGCACACACGCGGGAGACCACCATGAGCGAAGGCATCAACCCAGAGATCGACGCCAGGATTATCTCGGGCCTCAACGGGCTGCTGGCCGACGCGGCCGTGTTCCGCTACAAGCTGCAGAACTACCACTGGAACGTGCGTGGGCGGCAGTTTTTCGAGCTCCATGCGCAGTTTGAAGAGCTCTATACGGCTTGGACGCAGCACCTGGACGACATCGCCGAGCGCGTGCGCGCCAAGGAGGCCGCACCGCTGCCGACGCTGGCCCGCTGCCTCGAGCACACGCACATCGCCGAGGAGGAGGGCACGCCGCACGACACGCAGATGATCGAGCGCGTGGTGGCCGACCTGCTGACCATCCACAAGGAGGTCCGGGAAGTCATCGAGGACGCCGAGGACGCGGGCGACCGCACCACGGTGAACCTGCTGGACGACATCGGCGACGAGATCGAGAAGAAGGTGTGGATGCTGCGGGCCTGGCACCACGGGTCGTGATGCCAACCCACGTCCGCACCGAGCTCAGTGCGGGTCGTTGACCCAGCCGTACTTGTACTCGCTGCTGAGGGTCATGGCCCGCCAGCGTCCGCCGCGAGCGCTCAGGTAGAAGTGGGCCGCGGTGAGGTCGCTCACCTCGAGGCCCTCGGGCGAGTCGTCGGCGGGCGGGGCCGTGCTGCCGGCGTGCCCGTCGAGGAAGGCCATGAG
>JBITAB010000028.1:14232-16627 GCA_044439825.1 Phycisphaerales bacterium JB064
TCCTTGGGCGGCAGGCGGCGGCCGTTGACGGCGCACTCGAGGATCTCGTCGTCGGTGATGTAGCCCGCGGTGAGGAGCAGGCCGGGCTGGGCCTGGCCGTCCTCGATGGTCTTGAGCCAGTTGCTGGCCGTCCAGATGCGGTCCTTGTTGTCGGTGGCGTAGAGGTTGGCGGTGGTGGCGAGCTGGCCAAGCCGCTGGAGGGTGATGGTGCTGCGGGCCGTCTGCCGGGCGCTGGCGACGGCCGGGAGCGTGAGGGCGGCCACCACGGCGATGATGCCGATGACGACCAATAACTCGATAAGCGTGAAGGCGGCCCGTGTGGGCTGCTGGCGATTGGGCATCGGCGACTCCGCGGGAATGTGCCCACCACCGGCCCCTGCGCCGCGCGGCGTGCTGTACCCACTTCGACCGATCCGAAGGGCGACTTCACGCCCCACGATGCCCCTGGCAAGAACTTCATACATCGCCCGGCGTGGGCCGTACGATCGCTGCGATGCCGACAGCTTCGGACATGCCCGTGACGCCCAGCCCGCTGGGAATGACCAGCCAGGAATGGGTGGACGAGATCGCGCCCACCATCAAGGGCGGGCGGTTATGGGCCCTGCGCGCGTACAAGGCGTTCATGCGCGAGGGCCGCACCGACGACCCGGTGTTCGCACAGGTCGGGGTTCCCAGCGTGGGCCCGGTGCTCCGTCACGAGAGCGAGGACACGCCCGAGGGCGTGATCACCAAGTTCATCCAGGCGATGGGCATCGAGCATCAGGGCGTGGGGCTCGAGGCCGAGAGCGTGGTGATCCCCATGGTGGGCCGCAAGGGTCGGCTGGCCCACTCGCTGTGCGTGAGCAGCCAGGTGGGCTGCGCGATGGGCTGCGGCTTTTGCGAGACGGCGCAGATGGGGCTGCTCGCGTCGCTGACGCCCGCGCAGATCGTGGGCCAGTGGCACGCCGCCCGGCACCAGATGGGCACGACGCCAAGCAATCTGGTCTTCATGGGCATGGGTGAGCCGCTGGACAACACCGAGTCTGTGCTGCAGGCGATCGCGGTGCTGACCGATCACGCGGGCGCCGGGATGGCGATGAGCAAGATCACGGTGTCGACGGTGGGCCGGCTCGATGGGCTGCAGCGGCTGCGCAAGGCCGTCGAGCGGCCGGGCTGGCACCGGCTTGGGGTGTCGATCAGCCTGAACGCGCCCAACGACGCGATCCGCAACCAGATCATGCCCATCAATCGCGCGATGCCCATGGGCAGGCTGCGCGAGGCGCTGCTGGACTTTCCGCATGGCACGGGCAAGCCCTACCTCATCGCGTACGTGCTGATCCCCGGGTTGAACGACGCGATGGAGCACGCCGACGAGCTGGCCGAGTGGGTGCGGCCGCTGCGGTGCATGGTCAACGTGATCCCCTACAACCCCAGGCGCGACAGCCCGTGGGAGGCGCCGCACGAGGAGGACGTCGATCGCTTCGTGCATCGGCTGGGCTCGCACGGCGTGTTCGTGAAGCGGCGGCGCACCAAGGGACGGGGCACGATGGCCGCGTGCGGGCAGCTTGGCAACCCGGGCATCCGTCGGCGGAAGGTCGTGGGGCCGATGGTCTCGACGCCGCTGACCGTCGGCGGCGGAAGCTGAGGCGGTGCGGGGCACCGAGCACTGGACCAGGCCCAGGCGGCGCGTGAGCTGGCGTGTAGCGCTGGCGGTGTATCTCGTGCTGTTGATCGCTTCGCACGTGGTGTATGCCCTGTGGCCCACGGCCTTGATGGTCGCCCCCAAGCCCGAGCCCAGCGGTGTTGTCGACATCGACAGCCGGCAGGTGGCGTACACCGAGTGGCGTTCGGGCGTGCCCGATGCGCCATTCGTGCTGCTGATCCACGGCTCGCCCGGCGACGCGACGAACTTCATGATGATCGGGCCCGAGCTTGCCGAGCTTGGTGTCGACTCGGTGGCGGTCGATCTGCCCGGGTTTGGAGCGTCGGAGCCGACGAGCGACCTGTCGGCGCGAGCGATGGCGTCGGTGTGCCTCGAGTTGCTGGACGAGTTGCATGCCCAGGGGCAGGCGCCGCGGCGCGTGCACGTGCTGGGCTGGAGCAACGGCGGCGCGGTCATCCTCAATATGAGCCAGATGCACGATGGGCACGACGTGGAGCTTGCGTCGCTGACCATGCTGATGGCCACGGGGGCGCAGCAGACCGAGGGCTCGGGGGACTATCTCTTCGAGAAGGCCAAGTACGCGCTGGGCTATGTGGGCGTGTTCGCGTTCGTCGAGCTGACGCCGCACTTCGGGCTCGTCGGGCCGCGGGCGTTCTGGTACTCGTTCATCGCGAACTTCATGGAGACCGACCAGCGGCCGCTGGCCGACGTGCTGCGTTCGCTGGACCTTCCGCTGCTGATCCTGCAGGGCCG
>JBITAB010000028.1:16727-18629 GCA_044439825.1 Phycisphaerales bacterium JB064
GTGGGGCTGGTGATCGTCGCGGTACTCGTGGCGGGCATGTACGTCGACTATGGCGTAGCCAGCGTGGGACTGGCGGTGGCGATCGCGATACGCGGCCCCGGCGTGCAGCGGCGTGTGCTGAGCCTGATCATCGCGATGGTGGCGCTGCTGCCCGCGTGGCTGCTGGTGCGCTTCGGCGGGTGGTGGGCGGTAGAGCGGTATGGCGCTGTTGCGCTACTGATCGTCATCGTGCTGGCGGCGCCGCTGACGTGGGTGCTGCCCCGCGTGTGGACGCGTGGCAACCGCCAGCGCATCCGGGCCGTGGTGTGGCGGTGGATCAGCCACGAGTTCTGGCCCAGCTGGACCAACTATGTGCTGCTCGCGCCCACGTTCGTCACGCAGACGCTGCGTTATCGCCATCCGGTGATCTTCACGGCAACCAACCCGGGCATCGCAGGAGCGGGCGGCTTCGTGGGCGAGCGCAAGAGCACGATCGCTCGGGCGCTCACGTCGGCCGGGGCGCCGCTCTTGCCTGTGGTGCTGCTGCGACCGCACAGCGATCTCAATCGCAGGCACGCACGCTTCAAGAAGATCATGGAGCAGCACCCCGAGCTTGGCGGCCTGCCCGTGGTGCTCAAGCCCGATCGTGGCGAGCGTGGGACGGCCGTGCGCGTGTGCCGCACCGAGGAGGACGTGCGCGAGCAGTTGCAGCGGGTGCCGGCGGATCTCGTTGTTCAGAAGTTCGATCCGTCGCCGCACGAGGTCGGGCTGTTCTGGGTGAGGCTGACGCCGCCAGGCGAGGGCGACGAGCGTGGGCGCGAGGGCATGATCTTCGCCGTGACGCGCAAGATCTTCCCGGTGATCGTGGGCGATGGCAGGCGCACGATGCGACAGCTCGTGCTCAATGACGATCGCTTCCGCGTGCAGGAGCCGGTGTTCGCCCGACGCTTTGGCAAGGCCATCGACCTGGTGCCGCCCGAGGGCGAGCGTGTGCGCATGGGGCTGGCGGGCAATCACGCGCAGGGCTGCCGTTTTGAGGACGGGGCGCACCTGATTACCGACGAGCTGACCGATGTCATCGACGGCATCTGCCGGCGTTTCCCGTACATGGATGGGAAGCCGGGCGGGCTGGACATCGGGCGTTTCGACATCCGCTATAGCGATGAGGACGAGCTGAAGGCCGGGCGTGGCTTCAGCGTCATCGAGCTCAATGGCTCGTCTGCCGAAGCGACCAACGTGTATGACCCGACGCGCACGTGGTGGTGGGCGATCGAGGTGATGAGCAAGCAGTGGGGGCACGCCTATCGGCTTGGTGGTATGCGCCGGCGCATGGGCCACGAGCCGGTAGGCGGGCTTGAGCTGATCCTGATGGCGCGGCGCGCCAGGCGTGTGCGGCCAGAGGACGCGCTCGCGGATTGACCTACGCCGCCATCGCCCGCAGGTAGTCGGTCATGTTCTCGAGCTCGGCGATGTCGATATCGCCCTTGGCCAGGCTCAGCTCGAGCAGCACGTCGTCGGCGGTGACCGAGCCCACGGGGAAGCGGTGCATGGTCTGCCGGTTGCCCTGCTCGTCGATGAGGTAGGCGACGGCGAAGTCGGTGTTGTCCTGGTCTCGCATCACCTCGATCGAGCCCGAGTTGAACATGAAGGTAGCCGGCGACATCGAGCTGTCGTGCTTGATCTGGTCTTCCATCGACTGCTCGATGAGCTTGGTGAGCGCGCCGTGCACGCGCATGCCCAGCGACTCGACATCGGTAATGCCGTCGGCGACGTGGCCGAAGAATTCGCGGACGGTTGCGTACTCCTTGCAGGCCGAGGAGAAGATGACAGCGAGTTCCTTCGGATGAAGATCCAGCAACTTCTGGCCAAGCGTGGGCAGGGGGACGGCCATGGCGGCGGGCGGCTCGTGCTCGATGTGCATCG
>JBITAB010000029.1:0-11108 GCA_044439825.1 Phycisphaerales bacterium JB064
GCGGTGGCGTTGAGCGTCACCGGGTCGCCCTCGCTCACGAGCTGCCCGGGGCCGGCGTCGAGCACGACCGGGTCGTTCGTCGCCGAGATGCCGATGGTCACAACCTGGGTCGAGGTGCTCGTGCCGTCGGAGACCTCGACCTGGAGGCGGATGGTCGTGCTCGCCGAGAGCTCGGGGGCCATGAAGCTCGGGGAAGCCGTATCGGCGCTATCGAGCGAGATGGCCGGGCCCGAGACCTGCGTCCACGTGTACGTCAGTTCGCCCGTCGATCCCGAGAGGCCCATCGCGTGGACCTCGACCGGAGAGGACTCCTGCCCGACGATCGCGTCGATGCTCAGCACAGGCGCGTTCACGCCCGCAATGGCGATGTGGTCAATGTTCTCGAAATGGATCTCGAAGCTGGCCGAGTTTCCGAGGTTAACCGTCGCGACACCGGCCTCGGCGTCGATCTCGACCGCGGATACGTCGAAGCCGCTGAGGTCGATGACGTTGTAGCCGCCACCGCCATCGAGCGTGTACACATCGCCAGCCTGGGCGGCCGTGAACGCGAAGACGTCGTTGTGCGAGCTTCCCACCACGTGCTCGATGCTCGCGACACTGGCATCGAACGTAACCGGGCCGGTCGCCTGCGAGAAGTTGACGCTGTCGGTGCCGTCGCCGCCCTGGATAGTGTCGAACTCGTCGGCGAAGATGGTGTCGTCGCCCGCACCGCCCTTGAGCGTGTCACTGCCGGCGCCACCAACCAGCGTGTCGTCGCCCTCGCCGCCTTCGAGGGTGTCGTTTCCAGCCCCGCCCGAAAGCGTGTCGTCGCCCTGCCCGCCGATGAGCACGTTGGCCGCGCCGTCGCCGGTGATCGTGTCGGCCGAGTTGCCGCCGATGACCTTCTCGACGTTGCGAATGGTGTCCGAGCCCATGCCGGTGGCCGTCTGGTTGGCCAGATTGACGTTCATCGATCCCGTGGCGGCCGAGTAGTCGACGGTGTCGAAGCCCGTGCCGCCATCGATCACGTCGTTGCCAGCGCTGCCCAGGATCAGGTCGTTACCCGAGCCTGCATCGATGGTGTCGTTTCCGGTGCCCCCGTCGATCGTGTCATTGCCGCTCCCGCCACGCAGCACATCATGTCCGGTGCCACCCGTGATCACGTCGGCCCCGCTTCCGCCGTCGATGGTGTCGTTGCCCGAGCCGCCCACAAGCGTGTCGCTGCCGGCCCCACCATCGATCACGTCGGCGCCCGCCCCGCCCTCGATCGTGTTCGCGGCATCGTCGCCGTCCAGGGTGTCGCCATACTGCGAGCCGATGACATTCTCGACGCCCACCACGGTGTCGTTGCCCTGGCCGGTCGCCGTCTCGTTGGCCAGGTTGACGTTCACCGCCGAGTCCGAGTCGGCATAGCTCACGGTGTCGTTGCCGTCTCCGCCCACGATCAGGTCGTCGCCCGTGCCGCCGGTCAGCAGGTCATCGCCCTCACCACCGGCCACCACGTCATTGCCGGCCCCGCCGTGCACCTGGTCATCGCCCGCGCCGCCGTCCAGGAAGTCGTTGCCGCCGTTGCCGAAGAGGATGTCGTCGCCGCCGCCGCCCTCGGCGATGTCCGCGAGTTCGTCGCCGGTGAAGCCGTCGGCCCCGTCGGTCGGCCCATCGATCGCATCGCCGTCGGCATCGACCCAGGTGCCGCTCAGGAGGATGCGGTCCTCGAGGCTCTCGGGGCGGAGCGATGCCTTCGGAGGCTTGGCCCCTCCGGTCGACTCTTGCGGGTTTTGCCGGTTCTTGCGTCGAAACATTGCACACCCCTCAATCCCAGGGGTGCATCGACATGCCAGAGTTGTGAATTGTGCGGGTGGGCAAGTCCGTAGGGAAAGCCCGGCCTGTGCTACTCCGGTAACAGCGATCGAAACCCATACAAAACATGACCGGGTAACGAGGCCATTTCAAATGATCCCCACGAAAGTGGTGACGGGATTGCGCCGATATGCTGACTGATTCCTATAATCTCACGCCTGCCGACCGCCGGGGCCGATGGATCGCCCTATGCGGAGCATCCGTCGCAACGGCACCGCGACGGCCGGCCAGGAGGGCGACGCCGCGGTGCGGTACCTAGACCGTTTGACCAGTTTGTTCAGTGTCGATATGGGCATCGACCTTGGCACGTGCAACACCCTCGTTGCCGTCCGTGGGCAGGGCATTGTCCTGAACGAGCCCTCCGTGGTCGCCGTGCGCAAGGGCACCAACGAGGTGCTCAAGAACGGCCAGGCCGTCGGCTGGATGGCCAAGGAGATGCTGGGCAAGACCCCGGGCTCCATCGCGGCCGTCCGTCCACTCAAGGACGGCGTGATCAGCGACTTCCAGATCACCGAGGCCATGCTGGGCTACTTCATCAATAAGGTGAACAAGCTCACCCGCAACTGGGGCTTCATCGGCCCTAGGGTCGTCATCAGCGTGCCCAGCGGCATCACGGCCGTCGAGAAGAGGGCTGTGTTCGACAGCGCCGAGCACGCCGGCGCCCGCCGCACCTATCTGCTCGAAGAGCCCGTGGCGGCGGCCATCGGCGCGGGCCTTCCCGTAGCCGAGCCCACCGCGTCCATGATCGTCGACATCGGCGGCGGCACCACCGAGGTGGCCGTCATGTCGCTGGCCGACATCGCCGTGTGCGAGTCCGTCCGCGTCGCCGGCGACGACATGGACGAGGCCATCATGAACCACATGCGCCGCACCTACAACCTGATGATCGGCGAGCAGACGGCCGAGCGCATCAAGATCGAGCTGGGCTCGGCCGCCCCCGTGGGCGAGGAGAGCACCATCGAGGTCCGCGGCCGCGACATGATCAGCGGCCTGCCGCGCAAGGCCACCATCACCAGCGAAGAGATCCGCGAGGCCCTCAGCGAGCCGATCACCCAGATCATCGAGACCGTGACGCGGACTCTCGAGAAGGTCGAGCCCGAACTGGCCGCCGACCTGGTCGAGAACGGCATCATGCTCGCCGGTGGTGGGGCGTTGCTCAGGGGCCTGCCCGACGTGCTGCGGAAGGCCACCGGGCTGCACTGCCAGCTCGCCGAGGACCCGCTCACCTGCGTGGCCCGCGGCACGGCGATCTACCTCGAGCACATCGAGGAGTGGAAGGCCACCCTCGAGAACGACATCGACGTCTAACGCGGGCCATCCGCCCGCCCCTTTCCGGTTTGCAGACGGGGCGCCATGGCCGGACCACTCTCTCGAAGACCAAGCGCCCGAACGATGCTCCGCGTGAGCCTCGTTGTGCTCTTTCTGCTCTCGGTCGTCCCGATGCGCTTCACGCGCTGGACGACGGGCTTCGCCGACGTCGCGACCACAATCTCCGCCCCGGTCAGCAACGCCGTGCGATGGGTGGCCGACCCGCTCACCCGGCCCTTCCGCCGCAACGCCGATCCCGCGCTGGCCGAGCAGTACAAGCAGGAGCTCGAGGTCGCCCGCCAGCGAGCCCTCGACATGGAGCTCAAGGTCCGCCAGCTCGAGCGGCAGGTCTTCGAGCTGCAGCGCGGCACCGAGCTGACGCCCGAACTCGGCGTACGCCAGGTGGCCGCCCCGGTCATCGGCCGCTCGACCGAAGCCTCCAGCAGCGCCCTCCAGGTGCGGGCCGGCACCGGTCGCGGCGTCGTCGAGAACTCCGTAGCCGTCGTCGAGGGCCTGCAACTCCTTGGCAAGGTCGAGCGCGTCACGAGCGCGTGGTGCATGGTGCGGCCGATCACCGACGAGGCGGCTGGCGGCATCATGGCCCTCATCATGACGGGCGAACGATTGGACAGCGGCATCCCATGCCGGCTCGAGCCTATCGGCGGCCACCGCATGCGAGGCCCGGCCACTTGGATATTCGAGGCCGAGCGCCAGGCCCCGGTCGAGATCGCCGTGGGCATGACCGTGCGCCTGCGTGACGAGACCTGGCCGCGCAGCGCCCAAATGCTCATCGTGGGCGAGGTGGTCGAGGTCTCGCCCGCGCCGGATGAGCCCACACGCACGCTCGTCACCGTCGCGCCCACTGTGCCGCTGCAGCGCGTGAGCGAGGTGGTGCTCCGCGTGCCCATCGATCCCGAGCGTGAGAGTGCGGAAGGCGGCACGCCATGAACTGGCCCGTCTTTGCCATAATCGCCTACCTGCTGCTCGGCTTCGAGCGAGGCCTGCGCGATGCGTTGGCCATCGGCCCGGTGCAGCCCAGCTTTTTGCTCGCCCTTGGCGCGTTCATCGCCCTGAGCGCTCCGCCCATGCACGCCGTGTGGGCCTGCCTCGTGCTGGGGCTCACGCTCGACCTCACCGGCGGCTGGCCCATGCTCGGCGGCGCGGCCCAACCGCTGATCGGCCCCTACGCCCTCGGCGGCGTGCTGATGGCCCAGGTCATCCTCACGCTGCGCGGCAAGCTCGTGCGGCACCATCTTGCCACGCTTGCCGTGCTCACGCTCTTCGGCGTCATCGCCGCCCAGATCGTCGTAGTCATCCTGCTCACGATCCAGAAGCTCACGGGCGCACCGGTGGCCTTCGAGCCCGGACGCGAGGTGCTCGTTCGACTCGGCTCTGCCGGTTACACCGCCATCATGGCCGTGCCCATCGGCTTCCTGCTGATCGCCGTGGCGCCGTTGCTGGGCTTTGGCGGCCATGGCCAACGCCCCTGGCAGCGTCGCTCCTAGGTTTCTACTCCACGCTCCGGGAGGCTCACGATGAAGCTCATCCTCTTCGATGACGGCGCTGGCGAGCTCGCCCCGTTGACCGATCTGCGCCCGGCCTTCGATATCCGCACCGGCGCGTGGACTGCGCTGGAGCGTTGGGCCGACGTGGGCATGCCGCCATCGGGCCTCATCGTTCCTGAGGCGTCCGCCGGCGTCGCAGCCGCGTTGCATCCGAGGCTCCCGGTCAACCAGGCTCCGCCAGAAGGCGCGGTGCTGGTGAACGGCCGGTGGCCATTGGCTGCCGAATTCCTTGAGGACACCGCGGCCCTCGAACCCGGCCGTGGTCTGGTGAGCGGCGGTGTGTTACTCGCCGCATGCGTGGGCAGCGATAGCGAAGATCCCTTGGCGGCCCAGTCGTACCAGACGACCGAGCACAAGGCCGACCTGCTCGAGCGTTGCTGGCACGTGCGCAGCTTCCGCGATGCCTGCATCTCGTACGATCTCACTCAGATGGCGCCCGCCAAGGGCGTCGTCGTGCGCGAGGGCGCGAAGGTCGCCGAGAGCGCCGTGCTCGACGCGAGCAACGGCGCCATCGTGATCGGCGACAATGCCCGCGTCGGCCACCACGCCGTCATCATCGGACCGGCCTACATCGGTCCCGGCTCGACGGTCATCGAGCACGCCACCATCCGCCCGAACACCGCCATCGGCCCGGTCTGCAAGGTCGGCGGCGAGATCACCGGCGTCATCTTCCAGGGCCATGCCAACAAGGCCCATGAGGGCTTCCTGGGCGATAGCTACGTGGGCATGTGGTGCAATCTCGGCGCGGGCACGACCAACAGCAACCTGCTGAACACCTACGGCCAGGTGGTCATCGACCGCCAGCGCACCGGCGAGACCTTCATGGGCTGCATCCTTGGAGACCACGTGCGCACCGCCATCGGCACGCGCATCATGACCGGCTCGGTCGTCGGCACGGGCACCATGTGGGCGGCGAGCAAGCCGATCACCGGTCGTGTGGGCCCCATGCGATGGGTGACCGACGCTGGCGAGAAGGCCTACCGGGCCGAGAAATTCCTCGAGGTTGCCAAGGCCGCGATGGCGCGGCGCGACACGTCGCCAAGTGATGCTGAGGTCGCGCGGTTCGCGGAACTCGCGCAGGAGCCTACCTGACACCCCTAGTCCTGCCCACATAACTGATTCCAAGTCGCAGCACGCCCGCCTACGGTGTGCGTATGCATCTACGCCACAGCGACCATGACCACGGGCCGAAGGAAGTGCCCGTCAAGTTCATCCTCGAAGACCCCGAGAGCCTCACGGGCACCGATCGCACCGAGTGGGAGGTGCTGGCCGCCAAGGGCGAGCACCTGCTCGAGGTGGCCATCGATAACGGCATCAACATCGAGCACGCCTGTGGCGGCGTGTGCGCGTGCTCCACGTGCCACATCTACGTCGAAAAGGGCATGGACCAGGTCACCGAGGCGACCGAGGCCGAGGAAGACCGCGTCGAAGAGGCCCCGGGCTTGCAGATGAACAGCCGCCTGAGCTGCCAGTGCGAGGTGGAAGGCGATGGCCCGATCGTGGTGCGCGTGCCGTCGTGGAACCGCAACGCGGTGAAGGAAGTTCCCCACTAGTCCGCCGGAGCAGACCGCTCGCGCTTCGCGGGCACGGCGGCGATCAAGCCGCGCTGGGCCATCTCCCGGGCCAGATCCGAACGGCTCTTGACACCAAACTGATCGCGGAGCTTGGCGCCAATCGATCGGCGGTGCGCGTGCACCGTGCGAAGGCTCCGGCACAGCAACTCTGCGATCTCGGCATCGGTCATGCCCGTGGCGATCAGCATCGCGACCTCGAGTTCGCGATCGCTGAGGACGACCAACTCGCCGAGCAACGCGTCGCGATCGTTGGATCCTTGCACCAACCCGATGATTTCCGAAGGATTCACAGGGTCATCGGCGATCTTGCAGGTGCGCAGTATGCCCAAGACTTCCGAGGGATCGTGACCGGGAGTGAATCCGTTGGTCGGCTCAACCATGCCGTGCGCGTCACCTGCACACAGCAACCGGGTTGAGGACTCCCGCCGATAGCCCCAGAGCAGATACGTCGAGTGGCACACAGGTCCATCGCCGCAGACCATGCGACCGTGGTTGACAATCGCGTCGATCTCGCGGGCCACCATCGGCCTGTGCACCGGTGGATACAGGTCGGCGATCTTCTTGCCTGTGGCCGCTCGATGCGAGATGTTCAAGAGCTTCGCGGCGCACGCATTGAGCGCGATGACTCGGCCTTCGCTATCGAGTAACTTGACGCCGATCCTGGCGTCCTCGTTCATCGCGCGCCACATCGCCTGCAGCGCCGCCGTCAGCATCCGCGACGGAATATCGACCTTTGCTTCAGTTGGTTCAGCCGGGGCAGTCGGTTCGTGATGCACTTTCAAATGGCCTTAGGGGGTCTCGTCTGGGTAAACGTTACCATGTTCTCGGCCGTTTTAAAGGGTTTTTAATGTAGGTACGAATGCCGAAATGACAAAACGGCCACGAGTGGCCGCAACTTGTGCATCAGCATGTTGTTATGGGTCAGATTTCACAGCCGCAAAAGGCCGCTTGCGAGCGCCATAGGGGCATGAAATCTGGCAGCAGTACTCGCTTGCGGGGTTGGCCTTAAGCAGTCGCCCCAGCGATGGATTCGCTCGCGCGATCCGCAAAATCTGCGAGATCGAAGTCTTTCACCGTGATGCCGCCCGCGTCGTGCGTCGACACGGTCAGCGTCACCTTCGCGTAGCGGATGAGGATGTCCGGATGATGCTGGACCTGCTCGGCTTGCTCGGCCACTTCATTCACGAAGCGCATCGATGTCCGAAAGTCTGCGAACTCGAAGGTCCGCTGGATCTCGCCGCCCACCTCCGTCCATTCGGGGTGGTGCGTCAGGCGATCCTTCACCTCGGCCTCGGAGAGCTTCTCCATCATCGCGACTCCATCGCATCCGGTTTCGGGGGCCAACGATTCCTCCGCAGGCCGCCCGCCGGGCTTCAACGGTAGCGCCCGAGCCTCGCGAACCAACCCGACCCAACACGTCCCCTACAGATCCCCCTTGAAATGCCGACCGAAACGCCCCACATCACGCGCCTGGCCCCATCGCCCACCGGCGCCCTGCATCTAGGGAACGCTCGGACGTTCGTGATTAACTGGATCCTCGCGCGCCGGCACGGCTGGCGCGTGCTCCTGCGAATCGAGGACCTCGACGGCCCGCGCGTCAAGCCAGAGGCCATCGCCCAGACCCAGCAGACCCTCGCCTGGCTGGGGCTGACGTGGCACGAGGGGCCGACGATCCAAAGCCACGACCTCGAACCACACGCGGCCGCGATGGAGCGGCTGGCTCAGGCGACGCTTGCGTATCCATGCGAACTCACCCGCACGGAGATCGCCGAAGCGGCCTCGGCCCCGCACGCCGGTGATGCCGCGCCTCCATCGGTGACGAGGCCCGCATCCATCGAGCCTATCCCCTTCACAAACCGAGACACGAACTGGCGCTTCGCGACACCCGATCGCGCCGCGACTCTCGAGGACGAATTCGTTGGGGAGCTCACTATGACCCCGGCCCAGGAGGCCGGCGACTTCGTCATCTGGACCAAGCGCGGCATGCCCGCGTACCAGCTCGCCGTGGTGGTCGACGACGCCAGGCAGGGCGTGACCCAGGTGGTGCGAGGCGATGATCTGCTGCCCTCAGCCGGGCGTCAGGCACTGCTCTACGAGGCTCTTGGCCTCGGGCCTCTCCCCACGTACACCCACCTGCCGCTCGTCCTGGGGCCCGATGGCCGCCGCCTGGCCAAACGCCACGGCGATACCCGCCTGACGGCCTATCAGGCCCAGGGCGTCACGGTGGAGCGAATCCTGGGCTTGCTCGCCCACTGGTCGCTGCCCGAATGGCCCAGGCGGCCCATCGACCTGGCAGAATTCGCCGAGCGGCTGCGGCTCGATACCATGCCCCGCGGCCCAGCCCGCTTCACGCCGGAGGACGACGCATGGCTACTCGGACGTTCCTGATCTCTCTGCTCGCACTCGCATCGGTGCTGCTGGCGGCCTGCGTGCCCGGTGAGGCTGTGTCGAACGACGTCGAGACGATCCGCATCGACGACCGCACCTTCTTCCTCGAGATCGCTGCCGATAACGCCACCCGCATCAAGGGCTTGGGCGGTCGGGAGATGATCGAGGAAGATGGCGGCATGATCTTCATCTTCCCGCGCCCCCGCACGCTGAACTTCGTGATGCGGGACTGCCTCGTGCCCATCGACATCGCCTTCCTCGACCAGTTCGGCACCGTCGTCGCCACGCACGAGATGCCCATCGAGCCGCGCGAGGAGGGCGAGAGCGCCCAGGCCTACGAGCAGCGTCTGACCCAATTCTCGAGCAAGTCGGCGGCCCAGTTCGCGCTCGAGTTCAAGGCAGGCACGCTCCGAGAACTCGGCCTGGAGCGCGGCGACAAGGTCGAACTCGACCTCAAACGCCTCCAGTCGATCGCCCGCTGAGCCGATACCTCCCCGTAGCGAGGGGCCGCCGCCCGGTTGGGGTGGTGCGCTCGCGGAGGGCGGTCTTTGGCCTCACCGAGCATCATCCTGGCCAGTTCCGAAGACGCACGCTCACGCGCCGAAGCCCTCTGGCAACGGGTCGCCGACGCGTGGAATGGCGCCGACGTTGCTCACGAGTTCGCGGACGTGGCCGACCTTGCCGACCTGCTCATCGCCCAGAGCGAGAGCCAGGAATCCTCGAAGGTCCAGGGCGTGCTCGTCGTGCTCGATGAGGGCACACCAAAGTCCACGGCCATCGCGCTGGCCCACCTGCTGCGAGACGCTCTTGCCTTCGGCTTCATCCTCATGCCCGGCATGCCCGCCGACGTCCAGGCCCAGGTCAGCGGTGGGGGGCTCGTAGGCGCCGACTGCGATCTTGATCCCAGCGCCATCGCCACCACGATCCAGGCGCTCTTCGGCCGGCAGGATTCCGTCGAGGTGCTCCAACGCGAGCTTCGCATCCTCAGCAGCTTCCAGGGCGGCGTGCGCCAAGAAATGGACCGCATGCACGAGGAGCTTAATCTCGCCGCGGTGATCCAGCAGGAGTTGTTGCCCGCTGAGCTGCCCAAGTCCGACCAACTCGAGTTTGGCGTAATGTTCCGCCCGGCGACCTACGTCAGCGGCGACATCTACGACGTAGCCCTCATCGATGACCATCGGCTCTGGTTCTTCGTGGCCGATGCCGTAGGCCACGGCGTGCCGGCTGCGCTGCTCACCATGGTCATCTCACGCAGCCTGCGAGGCGGCGCTGGCACGCGCACGCCCGCCGAGGCGATGACCGCCCTGAACTCTGACCTCGTCCGGGCGCAGCGAGGCCGTTCGCGCTTCGCGACGGCCGTGTGCGGCTGCCTCGACATACGCACCAACGAGGTCACCCTCTGCACCGCGGGCCACCCGCCCGCTTTGGTCCTTGGCGGCGCGGCGCAGCGTGCGATCGACTCGGGTGGCGCCCTGCTTGGCGTCTTCGAGGGCGAGCCATACGAGCAGGAGACCTTCACGCTTGAGCCGGGCGAGACCCTGCTGCTCTACAGCGATGGCTTCGAGACCGCCTTTCCCGACCCGGCCGATACGGGCAAGGGCTCGAAGGGCAAGCTCGACACCCAGGCCTACCTCGAAGAGTTCGCCAATCTGCCGTGGCTCGGCTCGGCCGAGACCGCAACAACGGCCCGCGCCATCGAGCGCCTCGCCGAGCGGGTTGATTGCCAGGCCGGGTCTCTGCACCAGCAGGACGACCTGACCGCGGTGGCTATCGCCGTGAAGCCGAAGGCGAAGACTCGTAGCAAGGCGGCCTGAGTCGCCCGGCCTGTTCGGGGCCGTCGTACACTGGGCACGATGCCCGAACTCGCACAGCCCGATCCGAGGACGAGTCGAGTTCCTATCGCCGCGTTCCTTGTCGCGCTCGTTGGCCTGTGGTTGCTCGCCGGTGCGTTCTATGGCGGAGACATCGGCAAGACGCGCGACGACTACACGTGGGCCGTGAACGAACCTGTCACCGGCGATATCGCGATCGTCGACATGTGGCGCCTGCCGCTCTTCTGGCGGCCGCTCTCGCTCATCCTCGTCCGCCACCTCGTGAGCCTGACATGGGACGCTCCCTGGATCGCCAATCTGCTCACTGCCATGAGCCACTTGATGCTGACCGTCGTGTTCTGGCGGTGGCTCCGCACGCTCGGCTTCGCACTGGGCGCCGGCGCGGCTGCCCTGCTCTTCCTCACGCTGCCCATGGCCTACGACGTCATGCACTGGCCGGCCGCCATGCCCACAGCGATCTCAGGCGTGCTCGCTCTTGTCGTTGCAGCGTTCGCACTAAAACGCATAACCGTGAGGTCGATCGCGGCAACCGCTGGGCTCACCTTTACGATGTGCTGCTTCAACGAGCAGGCCGCCGCGTGCATGGCTGCAGTAGTGCTCCT
>JBITAB010000029.1:11208-18626 GCA_044439825.1 Phycisphaerales bacterium JB064
CTCCGCGAGCGGTACCAACTCGACATGGCCGAGGCGCAGGCCATCGCAGAGCTGTATCCAGACCCCGAGCCTGGCACCGTTATCCTCATCGCAAGGGCCGCATGGCGCGAGGCCGACACGGGGCACCGCTTTTACGACATGCGCTTCTGGGGCGCCTGGCAGATGGACCACATCGCCACGGCGGTGCTACGCCACGAGTACGCCCGAGACGACATCTTCGCGAAGAACCGATTCGCCATCGCGTTCGGCGCTCCGGCGTCGCAGTTCGGCGATGAAGGCTGGACGATCGATCTCTCTAAGGGCCCCGCGTGGGACGGCGGCAAGCTCGCACCAGCACTCGTCACCTGGGATCGGATCCTCGCCCTGCGCATCGACCAGGACGGCAGCGTCGTTCCCATCCGCCAACTCGTGCTCAAGCAACAAGGCCAGCCCGATCGAACGATCGAGCTACCCAGCGTCCACGCTCGAGAGGGGCAACGAAGCCCCGAGACATTCGAGGTCAGGCTGCGCTAGCCATCAGCCCTCGCACAGCACCTTGAGCTTCTGCAGGCCGTCCTGCCAGCCCTCCTCGAAGCCGGCGGGCAGGTCGTCGTCGAACTCACCGGCCATCCGGTGCTCCACGCTCACGCGCGTGCCCTTCCCGGCGGGCTCGAAGGCGATCGTCATGTTCGCGATGAACGCGTTGGGGATCGTGCAGTCGCCGCGCATCCTGATCTTGCGGCCGGGCTTGAGCATGGTGATCGTGCCAAGCACGTTCTGGTCGGGCGGGCCATCGGGGCGTTGCGTTTCGAAGTAGAAGTGGCCCCCGAGTTTGCGTTCGACGATGGCCTTGACGGTCTTACGCTTCTCGTCGCTCTCGTAGAACCAGTCATGAGCGCGCTCGAAGAACAGGTCGTACACCTTCTGCGGCGGGGCGTCGATGGTGATCTCGGTCTGGACGACGGTGGCGGACATCGGAATTGTTGCGACTGGCACGGTTGAACCCTCCTGATCGGCGTTGTGCTCGCTCTCGGCGAGCCGTTGCAGGCCGGTGAGCGAGCCGGCCCACTGGTCCTGATACCTGCCCACCCAACGCTCGTACACCCTGCGCAGGGGCACCGCGTTGAGGTAGTTCCACTTCTGCCGCCCCTCCTTGCGCGTCACCACCAGCTGCGCGCCCTCGAGCACGCCCAGGTGCTTCATCACCGCGAAGCGGCTGAGCTCGGGAAATCCGGCGGCAAGGTCCCCCGTGCTGGCGCGCCCACGGCGCAGCACGTCCAGGATCGCCCGCCGCGTCGGGTCGCTCAGGGCCTTCCAGACCGCGTCGCGGTCCGGGTCAGCCTCGCGGTGTATTTCAACAGGCGGCGCGTCCATGCGTCGTCCCCTCAAGCGCGCGACGCCTCAGAACATCGCGGGCATGCCGGCCGCACGCCGCGCCATGCTCGCCTGCCCGGCGTGGAAGGCCTCGTGCCCCGCGTATGCGCCCATCATCTTGCCGTGGTCGGCCGCCAGCTTGGCCAGGCCTCCCTCGATGGGCTTCTTCAGGTCGGACTCGCTCATCCCGCCAAACCACGTCACCGCCGCGGCCCGCGCCTTCTCGAGCGCGTCCATCAGCTCCTGCCGGCTGGGGTAGCCCTCGGCGCCCTCACGGCACACGCTGCCACCGCCGAAGAGCTCCTTGTACTTCGCCAGGCGATCAGCGCCCAGTGCCGGCTCGCCCCCGCCCAGCCCGACGCGGATGCCATCCTCGCAATAGGCGATGTGCCCGGCGACCCAGGCCGCGTGGTTGCCGCCCGGGCAGGGCAGGCGGTAGAAGTGCTCGTCGGGCGTGGCCTCGAGCATGGTCTTGAGCACCATGCGAGACCAGGCCATGGCGTCCAGGCCCGTCTGGATGGCGGCGGCGGCGGGAGAGGTGGTGGCGGTCTGCGTCATCGTGGTGCTCCTTGGGGCGCCAGCCTTCCTGCCGGCGACCAATATATGTGACCATAGAGTAACATAAATCCCGGCCTTGTCAACCCAATCAAAGCCCATAACCACAATTTCGCCGCCAAGGGCCCGTGCGCCGTTACGCGGGACTAACAACGCAATAGACTTCCACCAGACATGGGCATCGGCACCGTACTACTCGACCGCGGCGTCATCAGCCAGGGGCAACTGGACGACGCCCTCGCCCAGCAGCGGGCCACCGGCGAACGGCTCGACCGCGTCCTGGTCCGCATGGGCATCGTCTCGGCCGACCAGGTCCTCCAGACCATCGGCGACCAGTTCCACCTCGACGTGGTCGACCTCGACTCGATGGTCGTCGAGCCCAAGGTGCTCCAGAGCCTGCCCGCCAGCCTCGTGCACAAGCAGCGCTGCGTGCCCATCTCCAGCGAGAACGGCACGCTGACCGTCGCCACCAGCGACCCCTTCGAGCTCAGCGTGCTCGACGAGCTGCGCATGCTCACCGGCAAGAGCATCGAACTCGTGCTCGCCGACGAGGACGGCCTGCAGCGCTTCATCCGCGCCAACTACGGCGTGGGCTCGGACACGCTCGACGCGCTCTCGGCCGAGGCCGGGGCCGAGATCAAGAGCCGTTCTGGAAGTGGGGCCGGCGACGAGGACGAGATCGAGCAGGCCCAAGAGGCCAGCGTCATCAAGCTGGTCAACGACATCCTGCTCGAGGCCGTGCGCGAGCGCGCCACCGACGTGCACATCGAGCCCTACGAGCACCGGCTGATCGTGCGCTACCGCATCGACGGCGTGCTGCAGCGGGCCAACGTGCCCGAGACCATCAACCGATTTTCCGCCGCGATCATCAGCCGCCTGAAGATCATGGCCAACCTCAACATCGCCGAGAAGCGCAAGCCCCAGGACGGCCGCATCACCCTCAAGCAGCGCGTGCCCGACGCTGGCGGCCGCATGACCCTGCAAGAGTTCGACCTGCGCGTCAGCGTGATCCCCATGCTCTTCGGCGAGGGCGTCGTGCTCCGCATCCTCAACAAGTCCGCCGTGCTCATGGAGCTCAGCGACCTGGGCATGCCCGCGTGGATCCAGGACGGCTGGTACGGCCTGATCGAGCGGCCCTACGGCATCCTGCTCGTCACCGGCCCGACGGGCTCTGGTAAGTCCACCACGCTCTACGCCTCGCTCAACCGCATCGTCAGCGAAGAGATCAAGGCGATCACCGTCGAGGACCCCGTGGAATACCACGTGGGCGGCGTCAACCAGATCCAGGTGAACACGCAGGTCGGCCTGACTTTTGCGGCGGGGCTGCGCAGCATCCTGCGTCACGACCCCGACGTCGTGATGATCGGCGAGATCCGCGATAAAGAAACCGCCGAGACGGCCATCCAGGCCAGCCTCACGGGCCACCTGGTGTTCAGCACGCTGCACACCAACGACGCGCCCGGCGCCATGACGCGACTGCTCGACATGGGCGTCGAGCCCTTCCTGGTTTCGAGCAGTGTCGAGGGCGTGCTGGCCCAGCGCCTGGTGCGCCGCGTGTGCAAGCACTGCGCGGCCGTCTACACGCCCGACAAGACCGACCTGCCCCCGGGCTTCATGCCCAGTGATGACGGCACGCTGACGCGCGGCGAGGGCTGCCGCGAGTGCCGCCAGAGCGGCTACCGCGGCCGCATCGGCATCTACGAGCTGATGCGCTCCAGCGACCGCCTGCGCGACGACATCATGCACGGCCGCAGCGCGGGCGACATCGCCAAGCACGCCCTCGAGGACGGCGTGCTGGCCCGCATGTCCGAGGACGGCTTCGCCAAGGCCCGCGCCGGCGCGACGACGATCGAAGAGGTCATGCGCGTGCTGACGGTCTGAGTTCCGCTGCGCGAGGGCGGGATCTTCATTGTCGCTTCGGCGGCGGGGATGCGCCTTGACGCTTCGCCGGCGGGGCCGCGCCCTTCGGGCTGGCGCGGCGGGCCGTGCGTGTGCCTCTGGCATCCAATGTTGTGCACATGAACGTGAGCGCTCCCGTCGGGCCATTCGGCCACACACCCGAAACACACAACGGGCCGGTGCCCGCCCCATGGCCAGCACCGACCCGTCGCGCTCGTGCGACGATGACCCCGATCAGCAGCCCGCGTCGAACGCGTTCTGGAACGCCAGGAAATCGAAGATGGTCAGCGCACCGTCGCCATCCAGGTCGGCGATGGTGTCGCCGGCGTCGAAGGCGTTCTGGTACGCGAGGAAGTCGAAGATGTCCGCCGCGCCATCGCCGTTGAAGTCGGCGGTGCACTCGGGGCGGTACGTCCAGCGCAGCGTCACGCGGCCGGGCTCGTAGCCGGCGATGGGCTCGCCCGACGCGTCACCCAGGTACACCAGCATGCCGGCTTGGTAGCTGCCGACCTCGGTCGCGGCCCACCAGTTGTGCAGCATGCGGCCGTCCCACTGGAAGGCCATGGTGCTGCCATCGGTGCCGTGCAGGGGCTCGAAGGTGCCGCCCTTGTACACCATCAGCCCGTCGGTGGCGTCCAAGAGCTCGATCCACAGCGACGCGCCGGCGGGCAGCTCGAGCCCGGCCATCGCCATCCAGCCGTACTGCGCGTTGTAGGCCGTGCCGTCCAGCACGGCCGCCGCGCCGGGGTAGGTTTCGCCATAGTCCACCAGCTCCATCGCCTCGGCGTGGGGGTTCATGGCCATCACCTGGGCGCCGTCCATGCCCACCATGATGTGCTTCATGGGCCCGCCCATCTGCGGCGTCTGCGCGAGCGCCGCGGTGGAAGTCGCGAGAACGAAGAGCGTCGAAATCGTGCGAGTCTGCATGTCGATATCTCCTGACGCGAAGCGTCGTTGTGGTGTGCGATCGAATCAGTGTGCGAGTGGAAGGGGGTTCCACAGGTCGATCCCGCGGTCCGGATCGAACGTCTCCTCGAACAGCAGGTCGGCGGCGTGCCCGTCGAGGAAGGCGTAGCCGCAGGTGCGCCCGTGCCGCGTGCTGGCGACCTCGGGCGGCGAGGCGTACAGGGTCCAGAAGTGGGCCATCACGTGGTCGGCGTGGTCGTCGATGGCGCCCGTGCCGATCGGCCCGACTTCGCCAAAGAGGACCGTCCGCGACGACATCGCCGCGTCGTCCATCGTGCGCAGCGGCGCGCGCATCACGCCGGCCGACTCGGTCCGGGTCAGCTCGAAGTAGGCGTTCAGCCCATAGCTGCCGTTGTAGAGCAGGTAGCCGTCGCGCTCGCCGTCGGGCGTCTGGCCGCGGCGCGGGTCGAAGCCGCAGCGGCAGGTGCTTTCGGTGAAGGCCCGCCAGGCGCCCGAAGCGCTCTGCGCGCTCAGGCCGTCGGCGCCCAGGTAGGGCGCGAGCGCATAGGCCCACGGCTGCCTGCGATCGGCGAAGGCCGAGTGGGTGCTGGCGGGGGGTATGCCGTGGTAGTCCTGCGCGTACAGGTGCGTGGCCTGGGCCAGCGAGCGCAGGCTCGCCAGGCAGCCCGCCGAGCGTGCGGCATCGCGGCCCTTGCCCAGGGCGGGCAGCAGGATGCCGACGAGCACCGCGATGATGGCGACGACCACCAGCAGCTCGATGAGCGTGAAGGCGCGTGCGGACGCGCCGCGTCGTGCGTGCATGGCACGCCTCCGATCGGGTCATGGATTGGAAGGAGGAACCCAGACGCCGCGCACGCGATGCGCAAAAGGGCACGCAAGGAGCGCGCAGCGTCGACGCCGAGTGGTCTCAGGCGTGCCTGGGCGGCTGCGGATCGACGCCCAGCGCCCGCGAGCGCGGGCGGGCAGCGGGGGTGGGCATGGTGCGCTCGCCGCGATCGGGCGTGCGCACGGTGTGCTTCTTCTGGTTGACCACGAGCACCAGCGGCGCGAAGGCCGCCATCAGCATCAGCCCCGGCCGCTCGCCGCCGGTGACCCTGGCGAGCGTCGGCTTGGGATCGGGCTGGACGTCACGCCCGCACAGCACGCACGCGTGCCCAAGGGCTTGCACCGGCTGGCTCCCGCCGCACGGCGTGTCGGCGACGATCCGCGCGAGCCGCGTCGTGGGGCACGAGCACATCACCTGGCCGCAGGGCGTGCCCGAGTCGGTGTTCACCGCCACCCACTGCCCGAAGCGGGCCAGGGCCTGCTCGCCCAGCATGGCCGCCAGCCCGACGAGCACCACGGCGGCCCACGCCCACACGCCCCGCGCGCAGCGAGCCGCCGGGGCTCGGCGCGTGGTGCTGGTTCGCGAGCGGTCGTGGGGCACGAGCGAATCGTAGACGCGCAATCTCAATCTCAATCTCAATCTCGACCTCAGCCTCAGCTTCCGCCTCAGCCGCAGCCCGCGTCGAACGCGTTCTGGAACGCCAGGAAGTCGAAGAGCGTCAGCGCCCCGTCGCCGTCGAAGTCGGCCCGCGGGTCGCCGGTGTCGAAGAGGTTCTGGAACGCCAGGAAGTCAAAGAGCGTGAGCACGCCGTCGCCGTCGAGGTCGGCCGGGCACGCGGGGGCGCGCAGGCCGATCTGCAGGTGGTCGATCTCGAAGGGGTAGTCGGCGCTGCACTCGAAGACGACGCTGGCGATGCCTTCGGGCGCGATCACGCCCATGAAGCCCTCGACCGCCCAGCCCGGGGCCGTGTCGTAGCTGGGCGAGGGCGTCTGCGTGCCGTCGGGCGCGATGGCCAAGAGCCGGAACGCGTGGCTGGGCGGGCCGTCGTCGTAGAGGAAGGCGCCAAAGCCCGCCACCGGCTCGCTGAAGACCAGCTCGAGCCGCGCGGTGACAAGGCCGGACGAGCGGTTGAGCAGCGTGCCGCCGTCCATCACCATCGGGTAGTCGAGCAGGGCCGAGCGGAAGATCTCGGCCCCATCCATCGCCACCGAGCCGTCGGCCCGCAGCAGCCGGGGCGTGATGGTGATGGGCCCGGCCCCGAGCGCGGCGATGGCCTCGCCCGACGCGAAGCCGTCCAGGTCGAGCTCGATAAGGCCCGCCGGCAGGGCCGCCTGGAAGGCCAGATCGCCCCCGGGGTCCTCGCCCGCGCTGAAGAAGTGCTGGGCGTTCGCCACGCTTGCGTACGCGGTCAAGACGATGCACGTGGACAAGACGACGCACGCGGGCAGCCCGCCCGCGAAACCCGGTATGGCACGCATGGTCCGTTTTCCCCTTGAGTGCCGGCCGCCGGCGAGCACGGGGCGAACGCGGCGACCGGTCGCGCCCGCCTTCGGTCTAGCGGCGGGGGGGCGGGGGTGTTACGTGGTGGGGCGGGTGGGGGCGATGGCGAGAGGCGAGAGGCAATGGGGACGAGGCAATGGGCAATGGGCCGGGATATCGGAGCAACACGTCCCTCCAACCCCATTGCCCATTGCCCAGCGGCCATTGCCCCCCTCTCCAAACTTTCGCCGAATTGATCCAAACAGAAAACAACCCCGAAGGCTCCGGGTACGGTCTTCTTTCGCTCGGGAACGATTTTCCACCAGTGGGGAGGTCCTCCGGACCGGTTGGGAAGGGCTCCCCACTGGTCCGGAGCCAT
>JBITAB010000030.1:0-4428 GCA_044439825.1 Phycisphaerales bacterium JB064
ACTTCCCAACCGCTGTAGGCCCCCTCGGCCGGCCCGAGCACCGCGCGCGTGCGGTTGGGCCACTGGCAGCTGGCCGCCGTCAGGCTGACGATCAGCCCCAGCGCGAGCAGGATGGCCATCGTGTGCGAGCCTGGGTGGGCGAAGTGGCTCGAGGCCAGGGCCGACGAGCCGCGCCACAGGCGGCTGACCAGGTTGGCGATCGGCTGGAACATCCTGCTCCCTTTCAGCCTGACCCTATTCAGCCTGACCGTCGTGCCAGCTGCACGCTCACTCAAAAGAGCCGCCAAAGCCATCGGCGTTCGCGATCCTGCGAGGCCACCCGTGGGGTCTGGAGGCTCGTGAGCAAGCGTAGAGCCCACCCAGCATGTCCACCCAAGATGCCCACCCAACATGAAAGATATGTGAGGGCCTTGTCCGGGCCCGGGTCGGGGGGGCTACCATCGCGCCGCTGGGTTGTCCGGACGGAATCGGGCAATGTGCCTGCTGGCCCGCGATTGAAGCTGGGAGGGATGGCGAGGATGTCGGTTGCTGGCGCTCCACAGCCCGAGCAGGTGACGCGGCCGCAGGCCGGCGGGTCATCTGCCCGAGCCGTGCTGGCCCTGGCGCTGGTGCCCGAGCTCGGCCCGCGCCGCATCCGCCGCCTGGTCTCCATCATGGGGGGCCCAGAGGCCGCCCTGGATGCCTCGATGGCCCAGCTTGCCAGCGTGCCCTCCATCGGCGACGACCTGGCGCGCAAGCTCTCGCGCGGCCTGACCAAGGCCCAGAAAGAAGTTGACGCGAAGCTCGAGCATGTCCAACGGGCGGGCGTGCAGATCCTGCCCTTCGACGATCCCGAGTATCCGTCTCAGCTCGCCGGGGACGAGCATGCCCCGGCCTTGCTGTACGTCCGTGGCTCGGTGGCTGCTCTGTCCAGGGACGGCGTCGGCATGGTCGGCGCCCGCAAGTGCTCGGCCTATGGCATCGATCAGGCGGGCCGCTTCGCGGGGCTGCTCGCCCAGGCGGGCTGGTCGATCGTTTCGGGCGGCGCCCGGGGCATCGATACGGCCGCCCACCACGCCGCGCTCAGGGCCGGCGGCGTGACGGTCGCGGTGCTCGGCTGCGGGCTCGATCACTGCTATCCCGCTGAAAACCGTGATCTTTTCGACCAGATCGTGGACGCGGGCGGGGCGGTCATCAGCGAGCTGCCCATGCACTGCTCGCCCGAGGCCAAGAACTTCCCGGCCCGCAACCGCGTCATCGCCGGCCTGTCACGAGGCGTGCTCGTGGTCGAGGCCGGCGAGAAGAGCGGGGCCCTGATCACCGCCCGTGAGGCGGGCGAGATGGGCCGCGAGGTCATGGCCATCCCAGGGCGGATCGATGTGCCCACGAGCAAGGGCTGCCACGACCTGATCCGCGATGGGGTGACCCTGGTGGCCTGCCCGGCGGATGTGGAGGAGGCGATCGGCCACCTGCGCGGCAGGCCGGCGCCTGTCACGAACCTGTTCGAGCCATCGGTGGATATGGCGGCTGTCGAAGAGGGAACCGGGGGCGATCGAACTCCGAACAGCATGGAGGAGAGAGTGCTCGCCGCCCTCGGAGAAGCCCTGACGCTCGATCAGTTGTGCGAGCGGGTGGCTCTGCCTCCCGAGCAGGTGAGGGCGACGGTGACGCTGCTGGAGATCCGTCGTCGCGTTCGGCGGGAGGGGATGAGGTTGATCCGGGCTCGCTAGCCGTCGCCCCATAACAACAGTCTTTCGTGATCGGATTCCGGGCGGTTGATATCAGGATTTTGGACTGCTACAGTCATCCGAACAAAAGACCGAAAAAATATCGAACGTCCACCGTTCGCTGACCGATGAACTCGACATGATCGCATACCAGACCAAACCCGAGTGCGACGCGAACGAGGCCGGAGGCCTCGGCGGGGCGCTCGTGGTGTTCGGGCCAGGCGGGGACTTCGCCTACGACCCGGGTCGAACCGCCCACGCAGCCGCGCAACTCGATGAGTTGGGTGATGAGGTGATCCAGGAGCTTGGACAGGGTCGGAGGGAGACCCTTTTCGAGCTCGCCGCGCTCGCCCTTGGCTGCGTGAGGCTCGGCGGCTTGGCGGCACGGCTGAAGGCCTGCCGGCTGGTGACTGGGGAAACAAGCGTGGCCCGGGCGGCGCCTGGGTCTTTGGAGGGAGCGGCATCCACCCGCATGGTGGGGGCTTGCTCGGAGAGGACGATTTCACCGCTCTCGCGCGTGGCGCCAATCGGCGTGCATGGCGTGAGCTTGGCGCGACCCGTGCTGGATCGATCGCTGGCAGACCTGCTGGCGCCCCGACCCATCATGACGCGAGTGAACGAGGAAGGCACCCATGAATCTCACGCCCAAGCAGCTGCGCATTCTCCGGCTCATCCGCGACTGGCGGATTCGCCGCGGCTATTCGCCGACCATGCAGGAACTCGCCGACGAGATCGGCGTCAGCAAGGTGACCGTGTTCGAGCACGTCGAGGCGCTCATCAAGAAGGGCGCACTCGTGCGCGAGCCCAACAGGGCACGCTCTTTGTCGATTGCTGAGGGCATCGCCGTCCCCGACGAGTCGCGCCCCTTCCGCTATCCGCTGGTGGGCAAGATCGCGGCCGGCTACCCGATCGAGAAGGTTGCCGACAGCGACGAGATCGATCTGCAGCAGCTCGTGGGCAACTCGTCCGAGGGCGGCAAGTCGATGTTCGCCCTGAAGGTCGATGGTGACTCGATGCGCGACGAGGGCATCCTCGATGGCGATTACGTGCTCATCGAGCGTTGCCCCACGGCTCACAACGGCGACCGTGTCGTCGCCCTGCTGCCCGATGGCGCCACCACGCTCAAGACGTTCTTCAAGGAGTCGGACCACATCCGCCTCCAGCCGGCCAACCCCGACTTCGAGCCCATCCGCGTGAAGCACTGCGAGGTGCAGGGTGTCGTTCGCGGCGTGATCCGCCGGTATTGATGCTCCCCTTTGCGGGATGGACAGAGTTACTCACTCAGTGTTGGCCAGATCGCGCGGGCGAGGTCGAGGTCTGCGGGCCTGGTGATCTTGATGTTCCGCGGATCGCCCGCCACAAGCGTGACCGGTTCGCCCAGGCGTTCGACGAGTTGGGCATCGTCGGTGCTGCTGAGGTCAGCTTGGGCGTAGGCCTCGCGCAGCAATGAGAGATGGAAGCCCTGCGGCGTCTGGCACGCGTACAGGCCCGCACGATCGACGGTGTGGTCGACCGTACCGATGCATCCAGCACCGCTCGCCGGCACGTTGCGAGGGCCGACGGGCGGTGCTTTCGTATCTGGAGTGGCTGGGCTTGCACGCTTGATCGTGTCGGCGAGCGGCACCGCGGGAATGACCGCGGGATGTGAGGCGAGCCCATCGATGACGGCACGCAGCACGTGCTCTGGCGTGCACGGACGTGCGGCGTCGTGCACGAGCACGGCATCGGGAAGATGGTCTTCGGGCGTGGTCTGGAGCAGGTGATCGAGTGCGGCCTTTACCGTCTCGAATCGCTCGGCCACGCCGCCCGGGCAGATGGTGGCCCCGAGTTTGGCGAGGGCGGGCCCGTGCCGGTCGCGAAAGTCTTTGAGTGCCGATGGATCGGCCGGGCCGGCGACGATGACCTGTTCGACTTCGGGCTGCCGGGCGATGGCTTCCACCGAGCGGATGAGCACGGGCTTGCCGTGCAGGTCGGCGTCGAGTTTGCCGCCCTTGGTCGTGCCGAAGCGTGTGCCCGAGCCGGCGGCGCAGACGATGGCGGCGATGCGGAGGGGGCGTTGGTGGTCGGGCATCGGGCCAGTGTATGGAATAGCCAGCGCCCTGTGCGTGTTCGTGTCGTGGCGCTTTGGCCTTTGCGGGTCTCTATAGTGCCTGTCCCGGATCACCGATGGGTGGTCTTGGAACTGGCCGGGCGGACGCTCGGCATTGACAATCTGCTGGGGCCGATATGGATTCGACCGGACGTGTGAGGCATGGTGTGGCGCGTCGAGAGGTGTGCTCTTCTCGTAACCGGCACACAAAACCAACAACTGCCGAACCGCAGTACGCTCTGGCTGCTTAACACAGCCCGTCCCCTTCCCGACGCCCGATAGGGAAAGGGGACGACGACATCGGGCTGGTCAGCGCGCGGCGCTTCCGGGCGCGCTGGCGAGGAGGTTCACCGGTGGCTGGGCCGAAGGCAAGGGTGTCGACGCCCGTGCATAGGCCGAGATCAAATTGTCGACTACACGCGTAGAGGCGCCATGGCTGCCGTTCCGGCACGGGGGTTCGATTCCCCCCGGCTCCACTTTCATATCTGATTCGATTTAGGAGGTTCCGTGGCTGACGTGCGCGCGGCTACAACGGCCGACCTACCAGCTATCGCGGAAATGGACGGACTCGCGGGTGTGGGTTCGCCTCTCCACACGCGGGTGCGTTCCGCCATCGATTTGGCCGAGTGTTGC
>JBITAB010000031.1:0-4426 GCA_044439825.1 Phycisphaerales bacterium JB064
AGCAGCGTGGTCTTGCCCGAGCCGTTCGGGCCGACGATGGCAACGCGTTCGCCGTGGTTGATGGTGAGCGAGACGCCATTCACGGCGGGCGCGCGTGCGCCGGGGTATCGAACGACGACGTCCTTGAGCTCGATCGTGCTGGCGTGGCGCGGCAGGCGAGCGAGGCCCGACTCATGGCCGGGCTCTTGCGCGGCGTGCAGCAGTTCTTCGAGGCGCTCTGCGGCACCGGCGGAGGTCTGCATGTCGTTGAGCAGGCCAGTCAGCGGCTTGAGCGCGGCGCCGCCGAGGGCCAGCCCGGCGAGGACCTTGATGAAGTCGGGCACTTCCAGCTCGCCATTGGTGATCGCCCAGAACGCCACGAGCACCAGCACGACCAGGATCAGGACGGTCAGCACCTCGACAAATGGCTTGGATAGTGCTCGGGCCGTGCGGGCCTTGAGCATCTGGTGGTAGACGCGTCGATTGGCCAGGCTGAAGCGATGGGCCTCGCGGCGCTCTGCGGTGTAGGCCTTGACCACGCGCAGCGCCTGGGCGGCTTCGGTCGCGATGCTGAGCAACTGGGCGCGGTGGCCCATCGCGGCCCTGGACGCCTTCTTGATCCGCCGGCCGAAATAACGAATAACGCCCCAGACCGCCGGCGCGATCACGAGCGCGAGCAGCGAGAGCTTCCAGTTGATGATGAACGCGAAGATGAGGGCGCCGAAGCCCTTGGTGACCTGGGTCACCGCCTTGCTGAGCAGGGCCTCGAAGCCATAGGCGAGTTGGTCGGCGTCGGCGATGAGGCGGCTGACGGCATCGCTGCCGCCGACCGAGCCAGTGGCGGCCTCGCTCGGGCCCTCGCTCATCCCGCGTTGGGCCGCCAGCAGCGGCATGAACAGCAGCGACCTGAACGCCTGGCGGCGGACGCGCATGACCGTGCGGTGCACGACCGTGAGCGCCAGAAACGAGTGGGTGAACTGGAAGACGCCCGCGAACAGCGCGAGCACCGCGATCAGGATGACCAGCAAGACGATGCTGGGCCATGCCTCTTGCGGGAGGGTGTCGACCACCCAGGTGGGGACTGGCCACCCACCTTCGGCCTGGGCCTTGGCGTTGTGGTCTAGGGCCAGCTTCTGGAGGCCTTGCTGCTCTTTGAAGAGGCCGTCGACGATGGGCGAGGACGTCAGCAGACCGATGGCCAGGCTGCCACCGGAGAGCACCGCGCAGACAAGCGCCAGGGCGATGCGTCCCTTGAAGTCGAACATGAGGCGGGCGAGTCGCCAGAAGGCCGGCATGGGCAGGGAGTATTGCCGATGGCCGGGCCCAGAGCAACGCTGGCGTACAATGTGATGTGGCCAGCCTTGGCCATTGGGAGCCGGGGAGGGCCATACACGGCCTAGATGATGGCGGGAAGGGGCCCCTGACGCGTGCGCGACAGGTTGGCGCGGTTTTTGCATGAGTCCGCCCGACAGCCGCCCCACGACCCCGGGGCACGTCCCGGCCAAGCCGGAGGAGATGCCAGAGATGTTTTCCAAGCACAACCCGAACCACGCTCGCGCCGCCCGTGACTCTGGCGGCGACCTCTTCGAAGCCCTTGAGCCCCGCAAGCTCCTCAGCGGCACCAGCACGCTGTCCGAAGCGCTCTACATGCCCGAGGGCTTCAGCGCCCCGAGCGTCGTGGAGGTGGTCGAGCTGGCCTACTCCGACGACAGCGGCAGCGCCGACTGGGAGCTGTGGGTGCACTACGAGCGTGACGGGGCCGGCGAGGAGATCGTGTGCATCGCCGACGGCACGCTCGCCGCGGGCGAGACCGAGAGCATCGGCGTGTGGGGCGATGGCGCGAGCCTGGTACGCGCCGACGAGCCCTACAGCCTCGTGCTGCGGAGCTCGACCGATGACGTGACGGCGCTGCTGCGTCACAGCGACTTCGGCGCCGAGACCGCTCAGTACTTCGTCGAGGCGGGCGACGACAGCTACGTCATCCCTGGCCTGCGTCGCGACGACGACTCGTCGCGCGACTTCGTGGTCTTCCACAACGCGGGCGACGACGACGCCACCGTGCGGCTGGAGCTCGAGGACAACGGCGGCCGGACGTATGTCTATCAGCAGACCGTGCTGGGTGGGCGCCGCGGCGGCTGGAACCTGCAGCAGATGAACGACCTGCCCGAGGGCGTGTTCACCGCTCGCGTCACGAGCGAGAACATGATCGTGCTCGCCGGCACGCGGTATGCGCTGGAGCGCAACGTCGCGACCATCGAGCTGCCCAACCAGACGCTGGCGGCGGCCGGTGCGCTGCTGGACGCCGAGTTTGACGGCGGCGGCGGCCCGGACGAGGACACGACCTTCTTCATCGCCAACCCGTCGGACACGGCGATCGAGATCCGATTCCGCACCGTGCAGCGTGACGACGGAACCATCAGTGGCCCGGCGACGTTCACGGCGATGGTGGGCGCGAACGACTCGACGACCGTCTCGCTGCGCGAGGTGGGCTTCAACGGCGGGGACGACGACTTCGGCATCGTGTACGAGGCCGACGCGCCCATCGCCGTCAGCGTGGTCACCGAGCGCCGCAGCAACCTGATCTTCAACCAGCCGGAGACGCGTGCGAGCGAGTCGTGGTTCTTCGACCAGGGCCTCATCGAGCGTCTGCGTGATGACGAACTGCGAACCGAGGACGTGTACCTCTTCAATCCCACGGCGACTTCGCAGGACGTGACGATCACGTTCAACTTCGCCAACGGCACCCGGATCGTCGAGACCAAGAGCCTCGATTCTCTCGAGGTCGAGGATGTCGACGGCCGCATCGATGGCATAGGCGGCCTGCCGATCGACTTGCCAACCGGCGGCCTCGCGTTCACGATCTCCATCCAGAGCACCGGACCGCTGGTGGCGATGCTCGCGCACTGGGACCCCATCGACCGCGCCTCGGCTGCGACCAGCCAGGGCGTGCCGACGGGAACGGTGCTGGACCTGGTTGACATCGCGGTCTTCTGATCGGTTCTTGACTCTTGACTGGGGGATGACAATGCGTGCGACTCGCAGTTCGATCGCGGTTGCATCTGTGGTGCTCGCCGCAGGCGTGGCCTGTGCTCAAGTCCCGTCGTGGGAGGTCCGCGTGCTCGCGGAGTTCAGCGAAACCACGACGCTGATGCGCACGAGCGACGTGGGGCATGGTGTGGGTTGGCAGAGTGTGCTGGGGCTCATCCAGCCCTTCGTCGTCACCGAGGCAGATGGCCTCACGCAGCTGCCTCTGCCTGATGGCTACCTCACTGGGCTGGCCTCGGGCGTCAACAACGACGGCGTCGTCGTTGGCGCCATGTCCATGAGCACCCTGCCCTTCGACATTGGCCAGCCGGCCATCTGGCTGCCCGACGGCATGGGCGGCTACCAGGACGGCATCGTGCTCGACACGCCCGACTTCGTGCAGGGGCCGCGCGGGCCCCTGGCCAGCGCGGGCGGCATCGCGGTGGACATCAACGATGACGGCACGATCGTGGGCTGGACGCGGGCCCAGGGCTTCCAGGGCGGGCCCGCCACGCTCTTCTCGATGACCGCCGAGCCGGTGAACCTCCAGGAGCTCGGCTTCCAAGCCACCCCTACAGATCTGAGCGAGACGGGCGTGGTCGTCGGCGGCCGCCTGCGCATGGTGCTGGACTCGCTCGAGGTCACCGACATCGGCGTGCCCGGGCCGCTGGGCGGCACGAGCTTCTCGACCGCGCTGATCTACGGCGTCAACGATGCCGACGAGGTCGTGGTCGCCGCCGACCTGGCCAGCACCGTGTTCGAGAATTATCTCTGCTACACGCACAGCGACGCCGCCGGCTACATGAAGGCCGATCCTTCCGAGCTTCCGGCGAGGTTCGTGGGCTTCTACGACATCAACAACCGGGGCGACGTCGTCTGGTCTGCCGGTGGTGGCCGGGGCATCCTCTTCCGCGATGAGGGCCAGATCGTGCGCAACCCGGCCTCGCTGGTCGCGGGCGGGACCCCCTGGCAGATCGACCTGGGGCACCTGGACAACCGCCGGCGGATGATCACGACCGCGTTCCAGGTGTCGCCCGAGCGCAATGCCATCGTCATGCTCACCACGGGGTGCGAGGCCGACCTCGACGGTGATGGCGAGCTGACGATCTTCGACTTCCTCGAGTACCAGAACCTCTTCGACACGGGGGACCTGGCGGCCGACTTCGATGGCGACGGATCGCTCACGATCTTCGACTTTCTGGCATTCCAGAACGCCTTCGATACCGGCTGCTGAGGCATCGAGCGGCGACTCGGAGCGTCGATA
Source organism: Phycisphaerales bacterium JB064 (assembly GCA_044439825.1). GTDB lineage: Bacteria > Planctomycetota > Phycisphaerae > Phycisphaerales > UBA1924 > JAHCJI01. The sequence continues at coordinate 4,268 of JBITAB010000031.1, forward strand.
GCCGATAGGCTTGGGCATGAAGGTGCTCACGCTGACGGCTCTTGGTCTCGCCTGCCTTTCTGGGTCTCCGGCAGTCGTGCACGGGCAGGACGCCGAGCCACAGGCGGGCCAACCACAGGACGCACAGCCAGAGGACCCCCAGCCGGCAGCCGAGCTTCC
>JBITAB010000032.1:0-4406 GCA_044439825.1 Phycisphaerales bacterium JB064
GTCATCGGGAAGAACGCGCCGGCCTTCACCGTCGCGTCGTTGGCGATGATCATGTGCCGACGCCCCTGCACGAGGCCGATGCCCGTCACCACACCCGCGCTGGGCGCGCCGCCGTGCTCCTTGTACATGCCCTCGGCCGCCCACAGGCCGAGTTCCATGAATCCGGGGATCTCGGCGGCGTGCGCATCGGATTTCTTCGATACGGCCTTGGGCTGACCATCGACCAGCCGCGCGATGCGCTCGCGCGCCGTCAGGCGGCCCTTGGCGTGCTGGCGCTCGATGGCCTTGGCCCCGCCGCCCTGGCGGATGGCGGCCTCGCGCTCCATGGATCGGGCGTTCACATCCCGCAAATCACCAGCAGCGGCGGGCACGGCAGTCGTCGAAGAAGCGGGAGCAGCCAAGCACAATCCTCCGGCAAACGGTTCGGAATCGGTTCGCCGGTAGCGTATTCACCTGATGGGCCAAATGGCGGGCGATCGGGCTGGCCTGGCGTCACCGCCCTGGCGCGGGCCCGAGCATCGTCTTGAGCACGCCGCCCAGCCACAGCCGCCGCTGATCGGGCATGCCAGAGCCAAACTTGATGGTCTTCTTGGCCGTCTCGATGGCGATCGCCCGCTGCTTGCGGTTGTTGACTTCGACGTCGCTCTCGGTCAGCCGCACCGCCTCCACCGCGTCGGCATCGAACTTGCGCTTCCAGCCGAACGGGCCCACGCCGGTGAACACCACGCCGTCGGGCCCGTGCAGCCGCACCTCGACCTTGCCCGCCACCGACACCAGCAGCGCCCCAAACATCGCGAGCCCGATCAGCACGAAGGGCGTGAGGAACAGGCCCATGAAGACCGTCATGCCCAGCGGCATGTTGCTGCTGCTCCCCTGCCCGCTGCTCTGCATGGGAGATGGGAACCACGCCGGCAGCGTCACGCCCATGTGCGCCATGATGGAGGAGAACAGCACCACGAGGAAGATGCTCACAATCCCGTTCCAGAACGCGCAGAAGAAGAGCAGGCCCGCCGCGGACGACATCGACCGCGCCGATGCGCGAAGCACCACACGATCGCCGTAGTCGTGCAGCCCGCACCCCGCCGGCGGGTCGCCCTGGGCCAGCGCCGCCGCCTTGCGTTCCTCGGCCGCGTCCTTCTTCGAGCGTGCGCCGGTCGCCCGCGGGTGCTCGACCATATCACCACTCGCGATAGCGCTCAGCCGGCTGACCTTGCCGCACCGACGGCACAATGCCACGCCCTCGGCGATGTTGATGTCGTCGATCTCGATGGTCGCCCCGCACGGGCAGGTGGTCGCCATGCTCGCTCGCCTCCGGCCGGGGCCAGTCGGGGCCCCCAACCCTATCAGCCACCCCCACCAGCCACCCCCACCATCGGCCAACCCACCCCCGGGCTTTCACTATACTTGGCCTCGCCCATACCCGTCGGGAGGCCCGCCATGCGCATGTTCCTGTCCACCCACATCGACGCCACGCAGGAGGCCGTCTTCGCCGCCGCGAGCAACTTCCCCAATGCCGCGGCCTTCATCTCGGCCATCGACAGCGTCGAGATGCTCACGCCCGCCAAGGACGGCCTGCCCATCGGCGTGGGCACGCGCTTCAAGGAAACGCGCACCATGTTCGGCAAGCAGGCCACCGAAACCATGGAGGTCACCGAGTTCGACCCGCCCCGCGCCTACACGCTCAGCGCGCTCTCGTGCGGCGTGCAATACCACAGCCGGGTCACCGTGCTCGAGGAGCAGCCGGGCACGGGCGGCGGCGGCTGCCGGCTCAGCTACGACATCAAGGGCACGCCCGTCTCGCTCTTCGCCAAGATCGTCGGCCCGATCATGGGCGTGATGATGAAGGGCGCCATGCGCAAGGCCATGGAGAAGGACCTTGCCGACATCAAGAACTACGTCGAACGAGGCGGTTCGGCCGCCGCCCACGACGATGACAGCGACTCAGATGACAATTGATTCTCGACGGCAGGCAACGCCGCGCGCATCCGCGCTGTAGCATCCCTGAAGGATCCGACCGAAACCCGCCGCCCAGCCCTTGAATCGGATGCGCGGCCGCACACGAACGGAGAACGACCATGCGCCGCGCCGCACGCACGACCGCTTTCGCCCTGCTCCTGACCGCCGGCATGGCCTTTGCCCAGAACGCCGACGGGAATACCCAATCGAGCACCCCCCAGGTCGACGCCGCCATCGAGACCTTCAAGACCAAATGGCAGGAGGTCATGGACGCCGGCAACGCGACCTACGACACCTGGATCGCCACGCAGGAAGAGGCCCTCGAGAACGTTGACTTCTCGACCCTCTCGGCCGAGGGCATCATGAAGCTCAACGGCTCCAACATGCTCAACAGCGATACCGCCCGCGCCAAGGCCGGTGAGCGTGTCGCCCAACTCAAGAGCGAGACCGAGAAGGACTCGGCCGACTACGTCTCGATCGCCACGCTCGACCTGATGCTCCGCGGCATGCCCACGCGCACCAGCCAGCCCGACCCAGAGTTGCAGAAGCAACTCATCGGCGACGTGCTCGACCATCCCAAGCTGCACGAGGCCATCAAGCAGGGCAAGGCCGACGGCATCGGCCGCGCCGTGGGCAGCCTGGGCCGCGCCGCAACCGAGTACAAGGACAGCATCGTCCTGCTTGGCGTCATGCTCGCCGACGCGGCGCCCAAGAGCGCCCCCGAGGTCGCGATGTACTGGCAGTCCTTTGACCGACTCGACGACGTCGACAAGGACAAGCGTGAGTCGATCCGCCTGGGCCTGGTCAACAACCTCAAGACCGCCCTGGACGCCAAGGACGACGAGGGCAACCCCGTCCTGGGCGATCGCGCCGAGTGGATCGAGGGCACGCTGGCCCGCATGGACGGCGCCGCCGCCCGTGGCCAGCTCATCGACCACAAGATGCCCGAGATGACCATCGCCTGGTCGAGCGATTCCTCGATCAACTCCTTCGAAGACCTCAAGGGCAAGGTCGTCGTTGTCGACTTCTGGGCCACCTGGTGCGGGCCGTGCATCGCCAGCTTCCCCCAGGTGCAGAAGCTCAAGGACCACTACGCCGGCAAGCCCGTCGTCATCGTCGGCGTCACCAGCCTGCAGGGCGCCGTCTACGGCGTGCCCGGCGAGGACGGCCCGGTCGACACCGAGGGCAACGCCGAGAAGGAATATGAGCTCATGCCCGCCGTGATGGAGAACCACAAGGTCACCTGGCCCGTGGTCTTCACCGAGCAGGAAGTCTTCAACCCCGACTTCGGCGTCGGCGGCATCCCCCACGTGGCCATCATCGATGCCGAGGGCAAGGTCCGCTACAACGGGCTGCACCCCGCCGCCCCCATGCCCCAGAAGACCGAGAAGATCGACACCCTCCTCCGCGAGATGGGCGTCGAGCCTCCGGTGGCCGAGGGCGAGGACAAGCCCGAGGGCTGATCCGCAGCAACCCGTGATGTGAACCCTAAACCCGGGCAAACGCCCGGGTTTTCTCATGCGCCGATCGCGTTCAACACGGTCACGAGCCCGATCAACCTCTCGCTCCCTAACCTGCCGGCATGACGGAAAGCTCGACACACCCCTCCATCCTCTTCGTCTGCCTGGGCAACATCTGCCGCAGCCCGCTGGCCGAGGGCATCTTCCTGCATCTGGCGAGCCAGCGTGGGATGGCCGACCTCACCGTCGACTCGGCCGGCACCGGCGGATGGCACGCGGGCGAGGGGCCCGACACCAGGGCGAAGGCGGTCGCCAAGCACAGAGGCGTGCACCTGCCCAGCATCGCACGCAAGGTGGTCCGCGAGGATTTCGATCGCTTCACGCACATCATCGCGATGGACGCGAGCAACATGGAAAACCTGATGGCCATGGGAGCACCGCGCGAACGCCTGCGCCTGATGCGCAGCTACGACCCCGCCCACGCCAACGGCAGTGCCCCCGACGTGCCCGACCCCTACTACGGCGGCGACGACGGTTTCGAAAACGTCTTCGATATGCTGGTAGCCGCATGCGAGGGGCTGCTCGATGAGCTCACGTCGAACAAACAAGCAACCTAAAACCCACGTCGCCCCGCGATGGCGTCTTCCAGCACGGCCTTGCTCGCCCAGTCGATCTGGCCGCCGCTGGGCAGGCCGCGCGCGAGCCGGCTGACCGACACGCCGCGCTTGGTCAGTTCCTCGGCCAGGAACAACCCCGTTGCGTCGCCCTCCAGCGTGGGATTGAGCCCGAGCACGACCTCCGTGATGCGCACGCCGCCGGCGTTGCGCTTGGGGTCGTCGACGCGGGCGAGCAGGTCGGCGATGTTGATGTCGCCCGGGCCCACGTTCTCCAGTGGGCTCAGCCGCCCCATCAGCACGTGGTACACTCCATGGAATGCGCCGCTGGCCTCGATGGCGAACAGGTCTCGCGGCTGCTCGACCACCAGCACGA
>JBITAB010000033.1:0-18492 GCA_044439825.1 Phycisphaerales bacterium JB064
CGGCCTTCACGGTGAACGTCGGAAGCTCGGGCTCGCTCGCATCCGCCTGGGCCACCGTCGCCAAACGCGTGTGCGTCGTGTGCTGGCGCAGGGTCGAGCCGCCGAAAGCGCTCAGCCACACGATCCCAACCAGCGTCGGCACCAGCACCACGCCCGTCACGAACTGCCGGATCGTCCGCCCCCGGCTGATGCGCGCGATAAACAGCCCGACGAAGGGCGACCAACTGATCCACCACGCCCAGTAGAAGACCGTCCACGAGTTCAGCCAGTCGGCGCCCTTGGCCCCGCCCACGCCGGTGCGCAATGCGTTGAAGGGCAGCAACTGCAGATATGCGCCCGTATTTTCGACCGTGCTCGCCAGGAACGCGACCACGCCGCCCCCAACGACGACCATGATGAGCAGGATGAAGGCGAGCACGAGGTTCACCTCGCTCAGCCGCCGGATGCCCGCGCTCAGCCCGAGCACCACCGACACGGTCGCGATGGCCGTGATCGCCGCGATCAGCACCACCTGCACGCCCGTGCCCTGCGGCAGGCCAAACAGGAACCCAAGCCCGGCGTTCACCTGCTGAGCGCCAAGCCCGAGGCTCGTCGCCACGCCCGTAAGCGTCGCGACGATCGCCAGCACGTCCACCGCATCGCCCAGTCGTCCCCACACGCGATCGCCGAAGATCGGGTGCAAGAACGAGCGGAAGCTCAGCGGCATCTTCTTGCGAAAGCCAAAGTACGCGAGGCCCAGCCCCACGGCCGCGTACAGCGCCCAGGGGTGCAACCCCCAGTGGAAGATCGTGACCGCCATCGACACGCGCGATGGGTTCAGCCCCTGGGCCACGCCAGGCGGCGGCTGCGCAAAGTGGTACGCCGGCTCAGCAACCGCCCAGAACACCAGCCCGATGCCCATGCCCGCGCTGAAGAGCATGGCGAACCAACTGAGCACACCGAACTCCGGCTCCTCGTCATCGCCCCCAAGCTTGATGGCCCCGAGACGGCTCAGCGCGAGCCAAGCCACGAACGCGAGCAGACCGGTCATCGTGGCGACATACAACCAGCCGAAGCGAAGGCCGATCCAGTCCTTGATGCCGCCGAAGAACGAGCCAACATCATCGCCCGGAACCAGCAGAGTGGCCAGGATAAGCCCCAGAACAATCAGTGCCGCGGCGGGGAACACCACCGGGTGCAACTCGAAGTGGGGGCCCAGCGTGACGCTGGGCATGTCGCCGCCGGGCGGGGCCTCGTCGTGCGTGCGGTCATCCATGCGTGGACCCTCTCGGGTTGTCGAACGTTCAGAGCTTCTCGAAGTGGAACACACCCCAGGCCAGATGGCTGGCCTTGCCGCCCTCGATCCAGTGGTTGAGGCCCTTCTTCATCTTCTCGACATACTCGACCGACACCTTGCCCTCGAGCTCTGCTCCAAGTTCCTCGGTCGTCTCGAGCACGCGCGCGTAGTGGTTGACGAGCTGGTGCGTCAGGTCCTCGAAGCCCTTGTCGTTCCAGCCGAGCAATTTGGCTTGAGATTTGTAGAAGCCCGGGGAGCCCAGATCGCTCAGATGGATGCGATCGAGGATCGGCTGCAGCACGCCCTCCGGGCAGGTGTCGCTGCGCATCGGGTCGGTGAAGACGAACCGACCGCCCTTGCCAAGCACGCGGTCGACCTCGCGCAGCACGCGTTGGCGGTCACCCGAGTGCAGCATGGCATCCTGCGACCACACCACGTCCGCCGCACCGGCCTGCATGGGGATGTCCTCAAAGCTGCCATCGACAACCTCGATCTTGTCCTCCATGCCCGCTTGTCTGGTCAGCTCGCGATTGCGATCGTTCTCCGCCTCGCTCAGGTTCAGGCACACCGCCTTGCAGCCGAAACGCTCCACCAAGCGGCGAGCGGCCCCGCCGTAGCCGGCGCCGATGTCGAGCACCGTCGCCTTATCGCCAAGCTTGGACAGATGGTCCGCGACGCGGTCGGCCATGTGGTCCACCGTCCGTCGGCTGGCCTGCGCGATCGGTTCGCTCGCGCTCTCGTAGAGCCCGATGTGGATGTCCTGCCCACCCCAGACCAGGGCGTAGAAGTTGTCGGCGTCGGCGCTGTTGTAGTAATCGCGCGCGGTCTGCGTGGCCTTGTCAGTGCTGGTGGTCTGGCTCATTTGGTCAGGTCCTCCGGAGAATCGCCGTCGAGCGCGAGCGAGTCATACCGCTTCTCGGCGACGTGGATGAAGAAGTCCGGGTCGTTCTCCTGGTAGGTCTCCTTGAAGTCGCCGAACGTGTCGATGCGCTGGAAGCCCACCTCGCCCAGCAGCCGCCGCGAGTAGTTCTTGCGCAGCGGGAACATGTTCAGGTGGTACTTCGAGCCGTCCGGGAACGCGTAGCAGAACCGGCACAGACCCTCATCGACGTGCTCGGGCTCGGCCGTCACCTGCTCGCCGCAGTAGTAGTGCTTGTGGTCGCTGCTGAAGCCCGAATCGAGGATGGTGTCGTAGTTGCGCTGATCGAGGATCAGCACGCCATCGTGCACCAGCGCCGAGTAGAACTCCGCCAGCGCCTTGCGACGGTCACGCTCGTTGAACAGGTGCGTGAACGAATTGCCCAGGCAGATCACCGCGTCGAATCGGCCCATCACATCGCGGTTCAGCCATCGCCAGTCGGCGTGGCGTGTCCGCAAGACATGGCCACGCCGCCGGCCGTTCTCGAACGCCTTCGCAAGCATGTTCGGGCTGCCATCAACGCTTACCACGTCAAAGCCGGCTTCGATCAGGCGGATGGAGTGGAACCCGGTGCCGGTCGCGACGTCGAGCACGCGCTTCACGTCGCGGCGGCGCAGCTCTTCGATGAAGAAGTCGCCCTCGCTCTTGGCGCGCTCGTCCCAGTCGATCAACTCGTCCCACTTGTCGACAAAGCCGTGGACGTATTCCTCGACGTACTTGTCGGTGTCTCGGACAACGGTCGGGTTCTCGCCGTAGTTTTGCGGCATGTCCTCCGACATGAGCCTTCGCAAGCTCTGCTTCATAGGGCCCCCTTCATGTGGTTGGGCGTTTCGAGGCTTTGTTGCGATGCTCGGAGCGCAACAACAGCCCGGCGGTCGCTCGACGCCTCTGGCCCTGCTGGCGCACAACGAACAATTGTGGGGCACACTAGGCCCCCTTACCGGCGATCCCCACCGGGCATCCGGAAATCGTCAAAAAACGGCCGTGAAACCGCGAAATCTGAAGAGAGCTTAACGCTCCAGCAAGCGACCACCCAGCGATAGACCGCTGGCAGACGCGACCTCGACCGGCACGATGCTGCCGATAAGCCCACGCGCGTGCTCGGCGCTCTGTGCATCGAAGTGGATGATCATGTCCCCATCGCTGCGACCGGTCACCTGCACCGGGCCGTCTGCGACAGACTGTTCGATCACCGGCGCCGTCGCGACGGCCGAACCGCCGATCGTCACCTCGATCGTACGCGGCTTGCGTGCGCCCTGGCTGAGGCCCGAGGCCTTGAGTTGCTTCTGGCTCAACCCCTCAACCAGTACATCGAAGCGCTGGCCGACCTGCTCGCGGCCGATCTCTTCGCCGATGCGCGCCTGCACGCTCAGCAGGTGGTTGTTGCGCTCACGCTTCACCGCCTCGGGCACGTCATCGGGGATCTTGTCGTAGGCGACGGTGCCGGGACGGGGCGAATACTTGAAGATGAAGCAGTTCTTGTAGCGGCTCTGCTCGAGCAGGCGCACCGTGCCCTCGTAGTCCTCGTCGGTCTCACCCGGGAAGCCCACGATGATGTCGCCGCTGAGCATGAGCGGCCGGCCGATCTCGGGCTGGTGCAGGAACTGGCGGGCGCGATCAAGAAACTCCAGGTACTCACCCACCGTGTAGCCGCGGTTCATCCGCTTGAGCATCGTGTCGCTGCCGCTCTGGGCCGGCACGTGCAGATACCGGCAGATGCGCGGGCTCTCACGCATCACCTCCAGCACGTCGTTGCCGAAGTCGCGCGGATAGCTGGTGACGAACCGCAGCCGCTGGATGCCCGGCACCTGATCGTGGATCTGCGCCAGCAGGTCGGCGAACGTCGTGACGTTGCTGCCCGCGAACGCATCGCGATGGTGGCTGCCCTTGTACGTCCTGCCCTTCTGCGGCTGCGTCACGCCACCCACCGTCACCGCCGCCCCGTGCTCGAAGCGGTAGTGGTTCACCGTCTGCCCCAGCAGCGTCACCTCGACCACGCCCGCGTCGGCCAATCGCTTGCACTCGTCGATGATGTGCTGCGGCGGGCGATGGATCTCGGCCCCACGCGTGTGCGGCACCACGCAATACGTGCAGAACTTGTTGCACCCGCGCGTGATCCGCACGTACGCGCTGCGATGGCTCCCATCCTGGTCGATCGGCGAGATCGCCCGCGACAGGTCCAGCAACTCCAGCTGGTCCTCGGCCGCCGCCAATGTCGCGCTGCGACGGCTCGTGCTGCCCTGCAGCGCCGCCAGATTCGCCGATTCGTCACCCAGCAGGCTCGCCCGCGTCCGCACCGCGTTGTCGAGCAATTCGGGCAGCTTGTCGAGCTCGCCCGGCCCGCACATGACGTCCACCACCGGCATGCGCTTCATCAGGTCGGCGCCGTCGCGCTCGGCCATGCACCCCAGCACGCCCACCACCAGCCCGGGCCGCTGCTTCTTGGTCTTCTTGAGCTCGCCCAGCCGGCTCCAGACCTTCTGCTCGGCCTGCTCACGCACCGAGCAGGTGTTGTAGAGCACCACGTCGGCCTGGTCGGCCTCACGCGTCAGGGCATAGCCAAGCTGGGCCAGGCGGCCGGCCACAAGCTCGCTGTCCAGCTCGTTCATCTGGCAGCCAAAGGTCTCGAGGTATACACGGGGCATAGGCGGCAATCGTACGCGTCCCGTCCCCTTGCCGAACTACCATCAGCCCCCATGTTCAAGCTGGCCGGCGCCATCCTCGAACGCATCCGCCGCATGGCGCTGGCCGATAAGGCGCTGGTCCTCTTCGGCGCGGCCCTGGTGCTCATCATCGCCGCCGCCCTGGGCGTCGCCTGGCTGCGCATGAGCGCCCTGGTCAGCATCGGCGAACTCCAGCTCAGCCGCCAGATGGTCGAGACCTGGCGGGCCGCCGGCGACGGCATGCCCCCTTCCGGCCAAGCCACCGATCGCCTGGGCGTCACCGCCACCTGGTACGACCTCGATTCAGCACGCCAGGCCGCCGAGGAGGCCCCGTTCCTCCGCCGGGCCATGAACCGCTTCGAGCGTTCCCAGCCCAACCCGGAGCTGCGCGACCACACCTGGCAGTACCAGTGGCAGATCCTGACGCGCACCGAACGCACCGAGCGATACGCCCGGGCCGTGCGTGGTCCCTCCACACCCTCGGCAGACCCGAGCCAGCCCCCGACACCCGGCTCCCTCCTGGGCGTCATCATCCTCGAGCGCCCGGCCGAGGGCGCCGCCTGGCTCATGGCCATCAACGCCATCTATCTCCTGAATGCCGGCGCCGCCGTGCTCGCCGTCGCCGTCGGCCTCTTCTACGTGCTGCTCCACCGCATCATCCTCAAGCCCGTCGACGTCCTCCGCCAGGCGGCCGACCGTGTGCGCGGGGGTGACCTCGCCCACCGCGTCGAGGTCAGCACGCACGACGAGTTCGAAGAGCTCGCCAGCGCCTTCAACGACATGCTCGGCGCACTCCAGGCCAACGAGCAGCGTCTCCGCGCCGCCGGCAGCGCCCTCGAGAGCCGCGTGAGCGAACTGGCCGAGGCAAACAAGGTCCTCTTCGAGGCCAACCGCTTGAAGAGCGACTTCCTGGCCAACGTCAGCCACGAGCTGCGCACGCCGCTCAACGCCATCAACGGATTCGCCGAACTGCTCCTCGAGATCGCCCAGGCCAGCGACCAGGGCGTCGAAGAAACACCGGAAAAACGGGCCAAACGCCTCCGCTACCTCCAGTACATCCACTCGGCGGGCCGAGACCTGCTCGAGATGATCAATGGCTTGCTCGAGATGGCCAAGCTCGAGGCCGGCCGCTTCGAGCTGCACGTTCAGGCAGTCAGCATCGCCACGCTCTGCGAGACCCTCGTCGGCCTCGTCGACCCCCTCGCGCAGCGCCGCGGCATCGAACTCGTCCACCACGTCGACGCCAACCTACCACTGGTCGAGACCGATCCCAAGAAGCTCCAGCAGGTCGTCTTCAACTTCCTCAGCAATGCCGTCAAGTTCACCGGCGCTCCGGGCTCGACCGGCCCCATGCGCGTCGAGCTGCGAGCCGAGCGGCTGAACGACGCCCGAGGCGACGAACGCGTCCGCATCAGCGTCATCGACAACGGCCCGGGCATCTCCGCCGAAGACCAGGAACGCGTGTTCGAGAAGTTCGTCCAGGTCGACAGCAGCCGCACGCGCGAGCACGCCGGCACGGGCCTGGGCCTTGCCATCGCCAAGGAGCTCGCCTCGCTCCTCCAGTGCGAGATCCAACTCGTCTCCGACGCCGGCCGAGGCTCGATGTTCAGCGTCATCGTGCCGCTGCGTCTCGATCTTCAGGTCGTGCAGGAACGCCGGGCCGAGGCCCAGTTCCGCGACCGCCTCGCGGGCCGGCGAGACTGGTTCGAGCCGGGCATCAAGCCGCAATCGCCCGCTTCGCAGCCTACCGATTAACGCGTCTGCCCGTTGCGCATCACGGCATTCTCGAAGTGGCGTACGCTGGCCCTATGCCCAAGCCATCGCCGCTGATGGAACTCCACCGCCACGACGTCGATCCGCCTCGGCCGATCACTCCACCCGTTCTGCTTCACCAGGTGCTCCAGCACGCGCACCAGCTTCTGCCGCTTCGTGAGCGTGACCGAAGCCTCGGGTGGCGGCATCCCCTCACGAAACCGCCGCGCCTTCACCTCGACCACCACGACGCACCCGCCCGGCGCCTCGCACAGCAGATCGGCCTCGCCAAAATTGGTCATCAGGTTGCGGCCCAGCACGCGATACCCGCGACGCCTCAAGTGCCGGGCCGCCGCACGCTCGCCCATCGGCCCAAGCTTGTCACGCCGCCCGGTTCGCATGCGGCGGGGTCCTATTCGTCCGGATAGAACCACTCGGTGGCGACCGCGAGCAACTCGTTGCTCATGACGTTGAGGTCGGTCATCCCCGCCTGCTCATACAGCCGCTGCATGGCCCGCTGATACGCCTCGTCCAGCCGCCGATCCAACAGTTCGCGGCGCAGCTCGCTCTGGGCCTCGGCCCAGGTCTTGAACCCAATCTCGATAGTCTCGAGATACACCCAGTGCGTATAGCGTTCATCCGTGATCGGCCCCGCCCATTCGCCAGGCGTCAGCTCGACCACTTCCTGCTGGATTTCAGGATCATTGGGGAAGAATGCTGCTTCCTCGTACTCGCCCTCGAAGTTCAGCGAAGGCCACAGCCCCGCTTCCGATCGGCGCGACGAGTTGGCTTCGTCCGTTGCCACCTCGGCAAATGGCTCGCCGCGACCCAGCCGGTCGCCGACGCGAGCGACACCCTCGGGGTCGTCGTTCCAGACACGGATGCGCCGGAACGTGGCCGAGGAGGGCTTGCGATTGTCGCCGTACTTCTGCAAGTACGCCCGCTCCACGTCGCTGCGCGTGACGACCACGCTGCGCTGCAACTCCTCGGCGAACTTCGAGATCAGCTCCTGATTGCGAACATCCTGGAGATACTCGCTCAGCGTCTGGCCGGTCCCCAGTTCCCGCACGGCCCGGGTAATGCTGCCACCCGATCGGCGGGCGAGGTTCTCCTGCACGAGGCCCAGGAAGTTCCGCAAGCTCGCACGCTGTGCAGGCGTGAAGCTCGCCAGGCCCTCGGCAATAACGAGCTCGTTGTTGATGAACGTGACGAGCTGCTCGTTGATGATCTGGGCAGCCTCACGCTGCCACTGGGCCCGTGGCTTGAGCTGGGCGACCGTCCCGCCGCCGGGCATCGTCACGTCCACGTAGGCCTCGGTCCGCAGACGCTGCTCCAAAGGCCGCAGGAACTCCGCCGCAAAAATCGGCTTGTTGTTGACCTCGCCCACCTTCACGTCGAACAGCACCGACTGCGCCCGCGACGATGGCGCGGGCACGATCTCGGGCCCGGCAGCCTCGATCTCCGAAGCCTCGACGGGCGGCGGCACGAGCACGGTGTCACCGGTGGTCGCGAAGGCCGCGGCATTGAGCGGCTCGCGTCGTGTGCCCCGGCCGTCGGTCATGGCTCGATCGACCCCGCTCTGCGGCGTTGTCGCTCGTGTGTCGGCCAGGAAGTCGGTCGGCCCGAGGTTCTGACTGCCCGAACCCTGCGGCCCGGTACACGCCGAAAGACACATCGCGGAGACCACCGCCGATGCGCGCAATATCCCGGACATCCCACGAAAAACCACGGCTTCCCCTTGACGTTCGCCTACGCTCACTTCGAGAGGGTATTCGCGCCCGCAGGCCGGAGCCGAAGGGCGCTGACCACCAGCAGAGGAGGCGGTATGGCCGACGAGCAACAAGAGCCCAAGCTCATCATCGACTCAGACTGGAAGAGCCAGGCCGAGGCCGAACGCCAGAAGCTCGCCGATCAGGCCAAGCAGAAGGCAGAGCAGGCCGCCGAGCGAGACCTGCCCCCCGCCGACATCCTGGGCATCGTCCAGATCCTCGCCACCCAGGCCCTGCTCTACATGGGGGCCTTCCCCGATCCCCAGACCGGCCGAGCCATGGTCGCCATGGACCTGGCCAAGTTCCACGTCGACCTGCTGGGCGTCCTCGACGACAAGACCAAGGGCAACCTGACCGACGAGGAGCACGAGGTGGTCAGCCAGACGGCCCACGAGCTCCGCCAGCAGTACGTCGAGGTGAACAAGGCCGTCGAGAAGGCCATCGCCGAGGGCCGCGCCAAGCAGGTCGACATCGGCCAGGGCGGCGGCGGATTTGGTGGCCCCGGCGGGGGTATGCCCGGTGGCGGTGGCATGGCGGGCATGTAGCGGCGACTCAGGCCTTCAGGCAAGGGCCTAAAAAGGATCGCTCAACCGGAGCCCCCGGCGAGCCGATAACACCCCCAGGCGAACCTTTCCCCACCAGGAGTTCCACGCGTGGCAAGCGCTTCAGAATCGACCCCTCAGGCGCCAACCCAGGCCCAGACGCAGCGCTACTTCCTCTTGCGCCGCCTCCACTCGCTCACGGGGATCCTCCCCATCGGCGTGTTCCTCATCGCCCACCTGACGACCAACTCGTCGCTGGCCTGGGGCCGCTTCGCGCTCCGAGGCCAGGGCGACGGCCTGACCGTTGCCGAGGGCGGCGTGAAGTACTTCCAGCACGAGGTGAGCTGGATCAATGAGCAGGTGCCCCACCTGCTGCTGATCGAGATCGTGCTGTGGGTCTCCATCGCCTTCCACGCCATCTTGGGCGTCTTCTACGCCACGACGGGCAAGAGCAACCTCCAGCGGTACGCCTACCAGGACAACTGGCGGTACACCCTCCAGCGCTGGACCGGCTACATCGGCATCCTCTTCATCTTCTACCACGTGGCCACGCTGCGTTGGCAGTGGACCTTCCTCGTGCCCGAGGGCACCAAGTGGAGCCACAGCTTCTCGGCGTCCACCCTTGCCGCCGCCCTGCAGGGCTCGCCCGAGGGCTTCACGCCCATCGGTGTTGCCGTCGCCGTGCTCTATATGCTGGGTGTGACGGCCCTTGTCTTCCACTTTGCCAACGGCCTGTGGACGGCCGCCATCACCTGGGGCCTGACCATCTCGGCCAAGGCCCAGAAGCGGTGGGGCTTGGTCTGCACCGCCATCGGCGCTGGCCTCATGCTCGCCGGCTGGTCGGCCCTGTTCTCGGCCATGACCATCGACTACGACGAGGCCCACATGGTGGAGCGGCAGCGTTTCATCGAAGAGCACGGCATGGCCGAGTACGAGGCCTACACCAATGACAAGGGCATCCTCGTTCCCGAGCCCGAGAGTGGGGGCAGGATGGCCCCCGGTGCGGCCGAGCGATAGAGGAAACCCGGGGCGTGTACCGAATTTCATAGCTTTCAGTTGTACTTGAAAATACGCCGATTCCAAGCAAGGTTTGAGTGAGCGGGATCGGGGCGAACGGGGCTGGGAGGCCACCAGTGCAGCAGCAACAGCGAGTCATCGTCGTCGGTGGAGGCCTCGCGGGCCTGGCGGCAGCCGTCCGTGTGGCCGAGGCGGGCCTTCCGGTCGACCTCTTCAGCATGGTGCCCGTGAAGCGCAGCCACTCCGTGTGCGCCCAGGGCGGCATCAACGCCTGCAACGAGGTCGCTCGCCAGCAGGGCTACAGCGAGTACCAGCACTTCGACGAGACCATCTACGGCGGCGACTACCTGGCCGACCAGGGCCCCGTGCTCGAGATGGCCAACTTCGCCCCCAAGGTCATCGACCTGCTCGACCGCATGGGCGTGCCCTTCAACCGAACGAGCGAGGGCCAGCGAGACCTGCGCCTCTTCGGCGGCTCGCTCTTCAAGCGCACGCACTTCGCCGGCGCGACCACCGGCCAGCAGTTGCTCTACGCCCTCGACGAACAGACGCGTCGCTACGAGGCGTCGGGCCAGATCCGCAAGTACGAGTTCTGGGAGTTCCTCTGGCCGGTCATCGAGGGCGAGGTCAACGGCCTCGAAGGCGACGGCCGTTGCGTGGGCATCGTTGCGCAGGACATGCGGACCATGCAGATCCGCGCCTTCCGCGGTGCTGCGGTGGTGATGGCGACCGGCGGCTGCGGGCTGGTGTTCGGCAAGAGCACCAACAGCATCATCTGCACGGGCGGCGCGGCGAGCCGCTGCTACCAGGCCGGCGCGTGGTATGGCAACGGCGAGATGATCCAGGTGCACCCGACGGCCATCCCCGGTGCCGACAAGTGCCGCCTGATGAGCGAGAGTGCCCGAGGCGAGGGCGGCCGCGTGTGGGTCCCCCGCAAGAAGGGCGACAACCGCAAGCCCAAGGACATCCCCGAGAACGAGCGTTGGTACTTCCTCGAGGAGCGGTACCCCAAGTACGGCAACCTCGTGCCGCGTGACATCGCGACGCGCGAGATCTTCGACGTGTGCGTGAACGACGGCATGGGCGTCAACGGGCAGAACCAGGTGTACCTGGACCTGACCCACAAGGACCCCGACTACCTCACCCGCAAGCTCGGCGGCATCATGGAGATCTACGAGAAGTTCGCCGGCGAGGACCCCCGCTTCACGCCGATGCGCATCTTCCCCGCCGTGCACTACTCGATGGGCGGCATCTGGACGCAGTACACGCCGGGCAACTACAGCCCAAACGCGCCCCATGGCGAGCACAAGCCCGGCATGGTCGCCCCCATCGACACCCAGCCCGGCCGCGGCATGGCACTGGGCGCGCCGAACAACATGATGACCAACATCCCGGGGCTGTACGCCTTCGGCGAGGTCAACTTCGCGTACCACGGCGCGACGCGATTGGGCGCCAACGCGCTGCTGAGCTGCATCTTCGACGGCCTCTACTGCGGCGTGAGCGTGGTGAATTACGTCACTCAGGGCGACGCGGCCGATCGCCCAGTGGACAAGCTCGAGCAGACTCTGTACGACAACGCCGTGCAGCACGAGCAGACCAAGATGGACCGCCTGCTCGACACCGTGGAGGGCGCCGAGCCCGACGACGCGACCAACCCCTATCTCATCGGCAAGGAGATGGGCGAGGAGATGGAAGCCGCGTGCACGGTGGTCAAGACCGAGGCCAGGCTCAAGCAGTGCCTGGGCAAGCTGGCCGAGCTTCGCGAGAGGTACAGCCGCGCTCGCCTGCCCGACGCCGCGGCCTGGACCAACCAGTCGCTCAGCTACAGCCGTGCCGTGGGCGACATGCTGATCCTGGCGGAGATGATCGCCAAGTGCAGCCTGCTGCGTGAAGAGAGCCGCGGCTCGCACTATCGGCTGGACTTCCCTGATCGCGACGACGATCGCTTCCTTAAGACCACCGTGGCCAGCTTCGACACGGGAGCCCGAGGCATCGAGCAGCACGTCGTGAGCTATCGCGAGGTGCGGACGGCTTTGGTGAAACCTCGCCCGCGCACGTATGGCAAGGTGGAAGAGGATTCGCCAAGCAAGAACGGCCCGGCGACGTCCGATGATCCCAAGGCGAACCGTCGGGTGGCGAACCCCGACGCCGAGCCCGACGTGAACGGCAAGAAGCCGGCCGCTACGTCCGGGAGTTGAGTGGGTTGGTGCGTTCTACCACGCGGAGTCCTGGCTGGATCCTGAGTTCTAAAGGAATCGAGTAACCGATGATCGCAACGCAGCAGAGCACACAGAACACGTTCGTGCGCATCCGCATCAAGCGGTGTGATGGGCCGGGCAAGGCTTCGTACTGGCAGAGCTTCGACGTGCCGCGCGAGCCCGGGGCGAACATCATCAGCTGCCTGCAGTGGATCGCCGCCCACCCGGTGACGGTGGAGGGGCAGAAGACCACGCCCGTGGTGTGGGACTCGGGATGCCTCGAGGAAGTGTGCGGCGCGTGCACGATGCTGGTGAACGGGGCCGTCCGGCAGAGCTGCTCGGCGCTCATCAGCGACATCGCGCCCAATGAGGGCGACGAGGTGACGCTCGAGCCCATGAGCAAGTTCCCCGTCGTGCGAGACCTCTGGGTCGATCGCGAGCGCATGTTCTCGTCGCTCAAGCGCATCAAGGCGTGGGTCCCCATCGACGGCACCTACAACCTCGGCGCCGGGCCCAAGGAGAGCCCCGACAAGCAGGGCACGCGCTACAAGCTCTCGACGTGCATGACCTGCGGCTGCTGCCTTGAGGCCTGCCCGCAGTACAACCTCGAAGAGGATGAGGGCCAGTGGCCCACGAGCTTCATCGGGGCGGCGGCCATCAGCCAGGCGCGGCTCTTCAACGAGCACGAGACCGGCAAGCAGCTTAAGGCGGATCGTCTCGACGCGCTCATGGGCCCGGGCGGTGTCTCCGATTGCGGCAACGCCCAGAACTGCGTCAAGGTGTGCCCTAAGGAGATCCCGCTGACCGAATCGATCGGCGCCGTGGGCCGTGCGGTGACCATCCACGCCATCGCGTCGTGGTTCCGCCGCTGAGTTTTTGAGCGTCTGGGAATAAACCGGTCTCGGGCGGGCTCGTACCCTGCCCTATGGCACACCACACGAATACCGGCTCGAAGACCGTTGCGTTGGCCATGCTCTCGATGGGCGTGGCCATTTCTCTTGTTGGGGGTTGCGAGGAATCCGGCGGCGAGGCCGGCGATGGGGGGCAGGCCGTGACACAGCAGGACGAGGGCGTCGCCACACCACCGTCGCTGCCGACTGCGGGGCGACCGTTGACCGCCGAACTCGAGGCACGCAAGGCGGGCTTCGAGCAGCGTGCGTCGGACGAGATCAAGACGCTGTACGCCGACGGCATCCAGGCCGTGGTCGACGCCGGGGTGATCGAGGGCGCCAAGAAGATGGGCGACGAGGCCCCGGGCTTCACGCTGACCAATCAGAATGGCGAAGAGGTCTCCCTGTCTGCTTTGCTCGGGCAGGGGCCGGTGGTGCTGATGTGGTATCGCGGCGGCTGGTGCCCCTATTGCAACCTGACGTTGCGGGCGTATCAGGAGAGGCTTGAGGACATTCGGGCCCATGGCGCCACGCTCGTGGCTCTTACGCCAGAACTTCCGGATAAGTCGATGTCCACGGCCGAGAAGGAAGGCCTGGGCTTCGAGGTGCTCAGCGACGTTGGCAACGAGGTGGCGCGCGAGTATGGCGTGGTCTTCAAGCTCACCGAGGGCGTGCAGGCGAACTACGAGCAGGCGTTCGGCCTCAGCACCTACAACGGTGACGAGTCGGGCGAACTGCCGCTCGCCGCGACGTACGTGATCGATCAAGATGGCACGATCCGTTGGGCGTTCCTGGATGCCGATTATCGGAATCGGGCCGAGCCTGCGGACGTGATCGCGGCGTTGGAGCGTTTGAAGCCTTCGAGCGGTTCGGGCGGATAACGCGGCAGCGCGGCCGGTCCAGGCCGCAACATTGGGAGAGACTCCCTGCGGCCGGCTCGCGGCGCGCTAGGCGAACACCATCGGGGCCTGCGGGTTGCCGATGGTGGGGGCAATGAACACACTCCAACGGATGCAGCGGGGGACGACCGGTCAGGTCGGCCAGGACATCGGTGCCGTATCGGGCCTTGCGTGGGTGGTCGGCGTGTGCGCCGTCGTGCTCACGGCGTGGCTGCTTGGTGCGGCGTGGCTGACACGCACGCTGCTGGGCATCCCGGCGGGGCTGTGGATTATCGGGATGGTGCTTGGCGGACGCTGGCTTGGGGGGAGGCTCCTCGGCCAGCGTCACTTCGTTGCGCCGCCTGTGTCCCGTCCCATGCGATCTGCGAGCAATCAGCCTGAAACGCCTCTGGCTGACCCGACCGAAATCGAAACGCTTCCGCTTGCCACGCCGGTGAGCGAGCAGCCGCTTGCGATCTCGAGCACCGTGCCCGTTGCCAATCAGGTGATGGCCGGCGCGGCCGAGGGGGCCGTGACGATTGTGCGGTCGTGTGCCGGCGGCACGCTGCCCGGCTGGCTCGAGCGTTTGCGCGAGTCTGGGGGCACCCCCGGTTCGTCGCTGGCCTGCCCGTTGCGCGTGGGTGTGAAGCTCGACGAGCGTCAGGTGCAAGCGATCGAGGACGCTCACGGCTCGCTGCCTCTTGCGATCGTGCCGTTCTCGGGCCATGGCGATGCGGGTGAGTGGCGTCGGCTGGGATTCGATGCGGTGATCGAGCAGAATGGTGACGGCGGCGTGGTCATCCGCGTCGCGGAGTCACCCGAAGCGCCGGCGGCCTGGCACGACTGGTCCATGGCTCTCCCGTTGAGTTATGCGTCCCTGTTCCCGTCCCGCCTCGATCCATCGATCGTGAGCCTGGACACGCTGGATTGGAACGATGATGGCGCGGTGGCCATCGTCCGGAGCCTGCTGGAGACGGCCGCGCTGCTGAGTCGGTATCCGAGCCGGTTGAGCTTTGGTGATCGGCTGCGTAAGCGTCCCGCGCTGGGGCTGATGCTGGGCTCGCCCGTCGTGAGCGATCCTGCGCTCGACCGTGCGATGGGGCACATGGCCACGCTGCTCGCGGGCCGTAGCCGTGAGCATGTTGGTCAGGCCGAGCGAGCGGCGATGCGCGTGCTGGCGTCGTACCTCGCGTGGAGCGGCTGCGGGCTGTTGCCCGAGGATCGCGTCGCGGCGGCTCGCACGATCAACAGGCTCGGCGCTGCAGAGGGCGAGACATATCTGCGTGCCTGCGTGGCGGCCTTTGCCGGTGGGCAGGAAGTGCTGGGCTTTGATCTGATGCTGACCGGGCACGAGCGTCTGGCGGTCGAGAGGCCCGAGCCGCTGGTCGACCCGATGGAGTACCTGATCTCGGACATCTCGTACAACCGAGGCGGGGCCGAGACGCTTGGGAAGCTCGCCGCGGGTCTGGCGTACGCAACGGCGCTGATCGACAGGCCACGAGTCGCGTACATCCTGGACGACGTGCGCGACGAGGTGATGAGCGCGAACTGGCTCACGATCAACCCCGATGTGCGTGATCAGGTGCTGGCGATGATCGAGGCGCTGTCGACGGTGCACACGACCAAAGCCGCCGCCTGAGGCCTGCTCAGCCCTCGACGTCCAGGTGCTTGGGCTCGTCGCCCTCGTGGTCGGGGGCGTGGGGCTCGGCCTCGGCTCGATCGGTGGTGCTCTGTTTTTCCTGGACGGCCTCGGTGCTCAGGACGACGCGGTCGCCGGTCTGCTCGCCGTGCTTGAAGCGGCGGGCCTGATCGGCTTCCTTCGAATTTGTCTGGACCTTGCTGGCGCGCTCGGATGCGGCGGCGGTGGAGGCCAACGCGGCCGCGGCGCTGGTTGGTACAACGCTCATAACTCTGCCATCGGCCAAGTCGGCCGGCCGGCTTCAGAAAAAACCTGACGTGGCCCGAACAGGCTGTCAGACGCCGACGATGTTGGCCCCACAATCGACGTAGATGTTCTCGCCGGTCACGCCCGCGCTGAGCTCGCTGGCGAGGTAGACGGCGGTGTTGCCCACGTCGCCGCCCTCGACGTTGCGGCGGAGGGGCGAGCGTTCGAGGTTCTGCTCGCTGATCTTGTCGGCCCCGCCAACGGCGCTCGAGGCCAGGGTGCGGAGATAGCCGCCCGAGATGGTGTTCACGCGGATGCCGAATTGGCCCAGGTCTCCCGCGAGGTAGCGGGCCGTGGCCTCGAGGGTGGCCTTGGCCACGCCCATGACGTTGTAGCCGGGCACGACCTTTTCTGCCCCGTAATAGCTCATGGCCATGACCGACCCGCCCTCCTTGGCCAGCAGGTCCTTGCAGCGCCGGCTGAGGCCAAGCAGCGTGTAGGCCGAGATGTCGATGGCGCTCAGGTAGGCGTCGCGGGGCGTCTCGATGAACTTGCCATGGGCGAGGTACTCGCGATCGGCAAAAGCGATGGAGTGCACCAGCACGTGCATGGCCTGGTAGCGGGCCTCGAAGGCGGTAATCGCGGCGTCCATGTCGGCATCGCTGCCGGCGTCCATGGGCACGATCAGCGGGTTGTCCCCGCCGCTGCCGGGCAGTGCCTGGACGGCCCGCTCGGTGCGCCGCTGGTTCTTCTCGCCCGGCAGGCAGGTGTAGGCACAGGTCGCGCCGTGATCGATCAGGGCCTTGGCGATGTGCCAGGCGTAGGAACGCTCGTTGGCGATGCCGACGATGAGGGCGACTTTTCCGGTGAGCAGACCCATGGCGCCTCCTGGGCGTTGTTGGTTGGGGTGGTTGTGAAGAGCCCCAGTGTACGGCCCTTGGGCGAGGGGTGGGGCGGCCAGGGGTCGTACGATGGGCCGTGGAAGAGAACTCGACCCCAAGCGACGTGGCGACCCCGAACTCTGGCGAGTGGTACAAGGAGATCGTCTCGCCCGGCCTGACGAGGCGGCTGCTGGAAATCTGCCGCGACGAGGACCTCGGGCCCGACCAGATCGACCCGACGGCGGCGCTGATGGTCGACGACAGCGAGCGGAGCGAGGCGTGGGTGGTGTCTCGCTCGGGCGGGGTGGTGTGCGGGCTCAACGCCATCGGCGACGTGCTGGACGTGCTGGCCCCCACGACGCTCTTCCGCGAGCTGGCCCAGGACGGCGAGAAGATGGAGGCGGGCAAGCGTCTGGGGGCGTTGCTCGGGCCCCGGCGCGAGATCCTGGCAGCCGAGCGGACGCTGCTGAACCTGCTCGGCCGCCTGAGCGGCGTGGCTACCGAGACGGCTCGCTACGTGGCGGCGGTCGGCGACTCGCTGGCTCAGGTGGTCGACACGCGCAAGACCACGCCCGGACTGCGGCAGCTCGAGAAGTACGCCGTGCGGTGTGGTGGTGGCCACAGCCATCGCATGGGGCTGTACGACGCCGTGCTGATCAAGGACAACCACATCGCGGGCATGACGCCCAAGCAGGCTGCCGAGAAGGTGGCGCGTGTGGCGGGTGACGCGCGCGAGCGGTACGAGGGCCTCGCCTTCGTCGAGGTCGAGGTCGACACACTGGAGCAACTCGAGGCGATGCTCGAACTCGATTCGGGTGTCGTTGACATCGTGCTGCTCGACAACATGAGCGTGGAGCAGCTCTCACAGGCCGTCGAGATGCGCAATGCGAAGAACAGGCTGCCGCTGCTCGAGGCTTCGGGAGGCATCGAGCTTTCGACCATGGGCGATGTGGCGCGCACCGGCGTGGATCGCATCGCGGTGGGGGCCATCACGCACCACGCGGTGTGGGTCGACATCGGCCTGGACATGAGCCTCGACGCGGCGCCGACGGCGTGATGGACGAGGATTGGTCGAGTGTCTCTGCACCGATTGGAGCGTTTGATCACATCGTCGTGATCGACGAGGTTGGCTCGACGCAGGATGAGGCCAGACGATTGGCGGATGGCCGGCCCGGGCTGGTGGTGATCGCGAAGCGTCAGGTCGGCGGCCGCGGGCGGCAGGGGCGCGCGTGGAGCGATGCGGGCGGGGCGTCGCTGTCGATGAGCATCGTGGTGGAGAACGCGCTGCCGGCGGCGGGTTTGTCGCTGGCGGTCGGGCTTGGTGTTGTCGAGGCGTGCGAGGGTCTCGGTGCGCAGGGTTTGGGCTTGAAGTGGCCCAACGACGTGGTCGAGCGGACCGAGACCGGGCGGGGGCGAAAGCTGGCCGGGGTTCTCATCGAGGCTTTTCGAAATCTCGCGGTCATTGGCGTGGGATTGAATGTCGGACAGGCCGACAGTGACTGGCCGTCCGAATTGCGTGATGCCGCCGTCAGTCTGCGGCAGATGGGTGTTGTTGTCGGCAGGCCAGAGGTTGCTTCGGCGGTGTTGGAGAGTGTGTCGCGCTGGCTCGGGGCCTCGGCCGAGAGTGTTCGGCGACGCTGGATGGAGATCGGCACGCTCCGCGGCCAGAGCTGTGTGTTCTCGGTCGAGGGAAGACCAGTGGCCGGCGTCGTGGTTGACCTGGACGCGCAGTGGCGGCTGGTGCTGGAGCAGCCAAGCGGTGGTCGCGTCCGCCTCGATTCTGCGCACGCGCATCTTGAAGAAGTTGGCGGTCTGCGGAGTT
>JBITAB010000034.1:0-4376 GCA_044439825.1 Phycisphaerales bacterium JB064
GAGCAGCTGAAGCAGCTGGTCGGCCAGTTCAAGGTTGCCAGCCGCTAAGGCACACTGTTCGACATCTCATCGCACGACCGAGCCCGCGCCGTTTGGCGCGGGTTCTTGTTTCGTGGCAACCTGACTAAACCAGTTGAAGTTATTCTGCCAGATCTTCGTCGCGTGAGCGCCGGCGGGAGACAAGCGCGACGACAGTCACGGCAACTATGGCGGTCGTGATCGGAGCGGCGCCGAGCGCCGCAACGCTTCCCGCTGTCGCCGCGCCGGTCATTACGGTCTTGAGCGGCTCGGGCAGTTCGTTTTGCCACCACGTGCAGCCGTTTCGGATCTGCTTCCCTGCGCAATCGGCACATAGTGAAGCCAGATGGTTGATCGAACGCACGGCGTCCTGGAACGCCACGCGGATCTCCACTTGCTGATCGACAGGCTTGGCTCGCGGCTCACCTCGCTCGCGCGCCTCGTCGGCCTCGCGGTTCTGCTTGTCCAGCTTCGGTCCTGCAATCGTCGTGACGGCGTCCTTGACGTCGTGCTGGAGCACGTCGTCGGCGGGCACGATGGCACCCGGGAGCACCTCGGCGGGGTCATGCTCGGCCGGCGTCTCGTTTGCGCGGTCGGCGAGGTACTGGATCAACTCGATAATCCGCGGATCGTCGGCGAGGTCGCGAGGGACCATGCGGATGATGAGGTGTGCGCCGTCGATCGGCTGGCCAGGCGTACTGGTCGTCAATAAGTCGAGCAGTTGCTCGGCCAACTGGTGCAAAGCCCTGTCGGCGTCATCGCGTTCGTTCGGGCCGGGCGTGCCCGGCTCGCCGCTCACGCGTCGGCCCCTTGCGGAACGCCGGACTTCGCGTACACCTTGGCCCCGGCGATCTCCAGCCCCGAACCGCCGCTGGCTAGGTGCACGGTGTTGGCGGTGGTGAGAAGGTTTACGATCTGGGCCCTCAAGACCTCGCGTGCCTCGGGCGCGTCAGGAGTTGGCGGCAGCGCGATGCGCAATTCGAGGGTCTGCGTGGGATCGGGTTTGGGCTTCGCGACTTCCGGCCATCCCTCGGGCACCCCATCGGGCCACATCGGGCCGAAGAACTCGGGGGGGACGGGGGTGTCATCGGTCCAGTTCTCGGCTTGGCTGGCGTGGCGTAGGAGTTCGTAGTCGGCCCTGATTGCTTCGGTAATTTTTGACTTCGCCATCGCAACTTCCGGTGCGTAGGCGTCAGCGGCTCTGATCGCAGCCAATCGCGCGGCATCAATACTAATCTCTTGTCCAGCAACCGATTGAAACGCAAGCATCGCTGCGATCGGGGCATTTTGAACGGCCTTGGGGCTGTTGACGTGCGCTCTTGCTGAGTCCAGATCGCCGATGGTGTTTTCCAGCAATTCCCCAAGTTGGTCTGAAAAATCGGAAAGTAAACCACCCGATGCGAATCGCTCGGCAAAGTTGATGGCGTCGTTGATTGTCTGAGTCTGATTTGAACTTGGTTTGGGTATACGCGTTTCGAAGATCGGTTGCACTCGCCTCGCGCACCTCGCAACGAAAGCCCCCGCAGCGAATCGTGGAATTGCTTTCAATTCAGGACCTGTCGGAAGGCTGAGCTCGGCCATGCCCAATCCTACCCATGCCCCGGCAGCGCAAACCGCCCGCACAACCCCCGCACCTCCTCGCGCACCTTCCCGGCCTCGCTCGCCAGCTCGCCCTCGCCCTTGAGCCCCGCCGTCAGCACGCGGTCGATGAAGTTGGCGACCTGGGCCATCTCGCTCTCACCAAACCCGCGAGTCGTGACGGCGGCGGCGCCCAGGCGGATGCCGCTGGTGACCTTGGGCGGGCGCGGGTCCTGGGGCACGCCGTTCTTGTTGCAGATGATGCCGGCCTGCTCGAGCCAGACCTCGGCGTTGGCGCCGGTCAGTTCGGCGTCCTTGCCGCGCAGGTCGACGAGCATGAGGTGGTTGTCGGTGCCGCCGCTGGTGATGCGGTAGCCCTTCTGAGCGAGCGCGCCCGCGAGCGCCTGGGCGTTGGCGATCACCTGCTTGACGTAGGCCTTGAACTCGGGCCTGAGGGCCTCGCCGAACGCGACGGCCTTGGCGGTGATGATGTGCATGAGCGGGCCGCCCTGCATGCCCGGGAAGACGGCGCGGTCGATCTTCTTGGCGATGTCCTCGTCGTTGGTCATGATCAGGCCGCCGCGCGGGCCGCGCAGGGTCTTGTGCGTGGTGGTCGTCACGACGTGGGCGTGGGGGAAGGGCGAGGGATGGGCCCCGCCGGCCACCAGGCCCGCGATGTGCGCGATGTCGGCGAAGAGGATCGCGCCGACCTCGTCCGCGATCTCGCGGAACTTCTTGAAGTCGATGATGCGCGGGTAGGCCGAGTAGCCGCACATGAGCACCTTGGGCTTGTGCTCGCGGCAGACCTCGGCGACCTTGTCGTAGTCGATGCGCTCGAAGTCCGGGTGGCTCGCGTCGTAGTGCAGCGGATAGTGCACCGGCTTGAACCACTTGCCGCTCATGTTGACCTTCAGCCCGTGGCTGAGGTGCCCGCCGTCGGCCAGGACGAGGGAAGCGAACGTGTCGCCCGGCTGCAGCAGCGCGAGGAAGGCCGACGCGTTGGCCTGGGCCCCCGAGTGCGGCTGCACGTTGGCGAAGTTGCAGCCGAAGAGCTGCTTGGCGCGGTCGATGGCCAGCCGCTCCACCGCATCGTGATGGACGCATCCGCCGTAGTAGCGGGCGGAGGGGTAGCCCTCGGCGTACTTGTTGGTCATGCACGTGCCCGCGGCGGCCATGACGGCCGGCGAGGCGTGGTTCTCGCTGGCGATCAGTTCGATGGTGGTCGCCTGGCGGTCGGCCTCGGCGTCGAGGATGGCCGCCACGTCGGGGTCCTGGCCGCGGATGAGGTCGACGGCGGCGTCATGAGCGGTGTTGGCTGCGGTGGTGGTTGAGGTCATGGGCCAGTGTAGGTGGGCATACCCTGTTTGCCCGGAGGACTCGGTGTGATGTATGGGCCTGTTCTGGAGTACTACTTCGACCTCCCGCCCCTACTGCGGGCCGGTGCAGCCTTGCTGATCTTGCTGGCCTCGGTAACCTTGTTCGTGCTCGGCTCGGGCCTCTCAATTTATGGGTTCATCCTGGGCATCCTCGCCCTGGCCGGCGCGATCCCAAACCCCAAGAGCGAATGGGGGGACTGGTGAGCGTGACGCAAGCAACCATGACCAACACGCTGAACAACTGGATTGCCGGCAAGCCATCGCTCGCGGCCGGTGGCGCCACGATGCCCAACGTCGATCCCGCCACGGGCGAGACCATCGGCGCCGTTCCCGATTCCGATAAGCAGGACGTCGATGCCGCCGTCGGCGCGGCGACGCAAGCCTTCGAGGGGTGGGCGAGCCTGTCGGGCGAGGACCGCGGCGCGATGCTGCTGGCCCTGGCCGATGCCGTGGAGGCCGACCTCGACGCCTTCGCCCACGCCGAGAGCGTCGACAGCGGCAAGCCCATCGCGGTCTCCGGCACGATCGACATCCCACGGTCGGTGCGAAACCTGCGGTTCTTCGCAGCCGCCGCCAGCCAGTTTGCCAGCGAGAGCCACGACGTGCCGGGGCAGATGCTCGGCTACACGCTGCGGCGGCCCAAGGGCGTGGTGGGGGCCATCAGCCCGTGGAACCTGCCGCTCTATCTGCTCACGTGGAAGATCGCGCCTGCGCTCGCGGCCGGGTGCACGGTGGTGGCTAAGCCTAGCGAACTCACGCCGACCACTGCGAGCATGCTGGCCGAGAAGGCCGCGGGCGTGCTGCCACCCGGCGTGCTGAACATCGTGCATGGGCGGGGCGAGCCCGCTGGCGCGAGCATCGTGACCCACCCTGGCATCGCGGCTGTCACGTTCACGGGCTCGACCAAGGTCGGGCGGTGGATCGGCGAGACCTGCGGGCGAGACCTCAAGCCCTGCTCGCTCGAACTCGGCGGCAAGAACCCGTTCATCGTGTTTGACGATGCAGACGTTGAGAAGGTGGCCCAGCATGTCGCGCGGGCGGCGTTCAGTAATCAAGGCCAGATCTGCCTCTGCGGCTCGCGCGTGCTCGTGCAGGCGGGCGTGTACGACGCCGTGGTCGAGCGATTGATCGCGGGGGCCAAGGCGATGACGCCGGGTGATCCGCTCGACCCCGCGACAAGGTTCGGCGCACTCGTCAGCCATGACCATCGGGACAAGGTCGCGGGCTACGTGGAACGCGCTGTGGCCGAGGGCGCGCGTGTGCTCGCGGGCGGCAGTGCACCTGAGCAGTTGCCCGACCGCGTACGGAACGGCGCCTATTTCCTGCCCACCGTGCTCGATGGCGTGCGGCAGGACTGCCAGATCATCCAGGAAGAGGTCTTCGGCCCGGTCTGCACCGTGCAGA
>JBITAB010000035.1:0-4367 GCA_044439825.1 Phycisphaerales bacterium JB064
ATCAAGGCCCGTACCGGCTACGAGGCGCCAGAGCCCGGCTTCTTCGAGGGCAAGTTCCCGTCGCCTACGACCGGGGCCCCGAGCGAGAACTAAGCTGCACGCGGGTCTGCTGACCGACAACACACCACACACGAGGAATCGCATCCGGATCGCCCGCGGGCATCCGATCGCTGGAAGGGGAGTTCGATGAAGCGGAGCATGTCGAGAGTCACTATCGCGATGCTTGGCCTCGCGGCCATCGGCGCCGCGTCGCCCGCACTGGCCCAGCTGGCGCCGCCCTCCGGTGGTGGGCAGCAGCAGCCCCAGATGCCCGAGTATCCGAAGTTCTACGAACTCGATGCCGATGGCATGCCCATCGCCCCGGCCAGTTGGGTCGATCTGGCCGCACTGACCGTGAACCCCACCCTCCAGGCCGACCAGCGCGAGGCCATCGAGGCCGGTGTTCGCGAGTGGCTGGCTGGCGTCCAGCAGCTCGTGATCGAGAACCCCGATCTGGCCCTCGAAGCCGCCAAGGGGCTCTTCGAGGACATCGAGATCGAGGACCGGGCGAGCCTGGCGTACGCGTCGGAGATCATGAAGGCGATGGCCACGACGGGCAACCTGACGGCTTACCTCACCACGCAGGGCGTCATCAGCAACGAGCAGGGTGAGTACAACCGCCAGATCGTCCAGCAGTATGGCCGCGCCAAGAGCGAGGCCCTGGCCAGGCAGGTCATGGCCGAGGCGCCCGAGGACCAGCAGCGTCAGATGCAGATCCTGATGGCGCGTACCACCATGACCAACCTCACCGACGACGCCGTCCGGATGTTCCGGTCGGTGGCCGTCCGCGGGGCCTCGCAGGCTCGGGCGGCGGTGGAGGCCTCGGGTCTCGACGTCTCGAACTTTTCGGCACAGCTCGACGCTGTGAAGCAGGCCGGCACGGACGAGGCCAAGCTACAGGCGATGATCGCGCTCATGGACGCGATGGAGCCGACCGACCTGTTCAAGTTCTCCAAGGCGCTCGGCGAGAAGCTGCCCACCATCAAGCTGCCCGAGATGGCCAAGATCGGCGCCGCCACCCAGAGCGAGAGCAACGGCGGCTGAGGCCTTGCGGCACAAGACAGGCGTAGCGCGGGCCATACACTTGGCCATGCCCACGTTCTACGTCACGACCCCGATCTACTACGTCAACGATCGACCGCACATCGGCCACTGCTACACCACGCTGGTGGCCGATGTGCTGGCGCGCTTCCATCGCCTGGCGGGCGATGATGTCCTCATGCTCACCGGCACCGACGAGCACGCCCAGAAGGTCATCGACCGGGCCCGCGAGGCCGGCGTGAGCGTGCAGGAGTGGGCCGATCGCAACGCCCAGGCCTTCCGCGAGGCGTTTGCCTTCATGGAGATGAGCCAGGACGACTTCGTTCGCACGAGCGAGGATCGCCACAAGACCCGCGCGAGCGCCTACATCCAGAAGCTCGTCGACAGCGGCGACATCTACCTGGGCGACTATGTGGGTTGGTATGACCCGGGCCAGGAGGAGTACGTCACCGAGTCGGTCGCCAAGGCCAACGAGTACAAGAGCCCGGTCAGCGGAAAGCCGCTCGAGAAGCGGACCGAGAAGAACTACTTCTTCAGGCTGTCGGCCTACGAGCAGAAGCTGGCCGACCACATCGAGAACAACCCCAGGTTCGTGCAGCCCGAGGCTCGCCGCAACGAGGTGCTTGGCAGGCTCAGGCAGGGGTTGCAGGACGTGCCGGTCAGCCGGGCGGTGCGCGATGGCGAGGGCGACTGGGGCATCCGCATGCCCAACGACCCCGATCACCGCGTGTACGTGTGGATCGAGGCGTTGTGCAACTACATGAGCGTCGTCGACACGCCCGAGCGGCGGCACTACTGGCCCGCGTCGGTGCACCTGCTGGCCAAGGACATCCTGTGGTTCCACGCCGTCGTGTGGCCCGCGATGCTCATGGGCATGGGCGAGCCGCTGCCCGGCTGCGTGTACGCGCACGCCTACTTCGTGGCCGAGGGTCGCAAGATGTCCAAGAGCATGGGCAACTTCATCGAGATCGATCAGCTCCGGGCATATGGCGCCAAGTTCTCGGTCGACGCGCTGCGGTGGTATCTGGCCACGCAGGGGCCGCTCGGCTCGACGGACTCGGACTTCGCGCACGCGAACTTCGTCGAGATCTACAACGCCGAACTCGCCAATGGCATCGGCAACTGCGCGAGCCGCGTGGTGAACATGGTGCACAAGTACTTCGAAGGCAAGACGCCCGACGCTCGCGATGCGACCGTGCACGCCGGTGTCGATTGGCCGGCCGTTGTCGAGAGCCATGTGCAGACGGCCCGGGAGCGGTTCGACTGCATCGACCTGAACGGCGCCGGCCATCAGGCGCTCGCGATCGTGACGGCCGTTGATGGCTACATCAACACTACCGAGCCCTTCCGCCTGGCCAAGCAGGTGACCGGGCCCGACGACCCTCGCCATGCCGATCTGGCGCTGATCCTGTACAACTGCGCGGAGGCGCTGCGTATCGCGGCCATACTCCTGCTGCCGTTCATGCCCCAGAAGGCGGCCCGAGTGCTGGAGATGCTCGGCGCGAGCACGCCGAATGGCGATGGTCTTGCCGAGCACGCCGTCTGGCGTGGAGCGCATGGGCTTGTCCCCGGCACGCCGATGGTCAAGGGCGAGGCGCTCTTCATGCGGGCCGACGTCGAAGAGCCCGCGCCGACGGCCTGAGGAGTACATCCCCCGTGGCCAGGTGCCCGCCATTCCGGTTCCGCTCGCCCATGCAGGCCGTTGCCTTGCGTGACTACCTGGTGCAGAACGGCGTGCCGGCACAAGTGGTGGGGGGCAATACCGACGCGTGGGTGCCGTGGGTGCGCAGCAGCGGGCCGTACGAGGTCGTGCTGGCCTCGCAGGCCGACGTGAAGCTCGCGGCCTACCTCTACGAGCAGTTCATGAGCGAGCCGGCAGAACTGGATGGCGAGCTGGACGACCAGGCATTGCCCGACTTGGGCAAGCTCGATCCGACGATGGCGCCGCCATGCCCGGCGTGCGGCGAGTCGTTGCCCCTTGATGCCTCAGTCACGCAATGCCCAGACTGCGAAGCCCGGGTGGACGTGGCCGAACTGATCGTCGAGTTGCACGGGCCAGAGGCGTTGGCCGCGTGCTACGAGTCGTCACCCTCGACGGACGAGTTGTTCGAGATGCAGTCCGGCTCCACGAAGTGCGGCGCGTGTGGCGGGCCTATGCAAGAGTCCGGCGCGTGCTCGTGGTGTGGAAGGCGTCGCTGAACTCAGCCGACCAATACGGGCTCGTAGCGATGCAGATCGATGAGCCGCCCCTCGCCGGGTGAGCACTCACGGTCGATCTCGATCGTGGCCATCTGCCCGGTTCGCAATGCTGGGCCCGAGATGCACAGCCCCGCGCTCGGGCCGTGGAGCAGGATCGAGACGATCGACGACACCGTCGGGTTGTGGCCCACCAGCAGCACGGGGGCATCGTGCCCCTGGCGATCGAGTACTGATAGTGCTTGCCCGGCCGGGCAGGCCGGCAGCAGGTCATCCACGGTTGTGATGCCCAAGCCCAGCTCGTCGGCGATCGCCTGGGCGGTCTGCATCGTGCGGACCGCCGGGCTGGCGACGATCTTCCGGGGGCGTTCACCGGGCGAGGCCTGGCTGAGCACCCGGGCCAGATAGCGGGCCTGGAGCCGGCCCTCGCGGGTGAGCGGACGGTCGAAATCGCGGCCCGTCACGGACGTTGGCTCCGCCTCGGCGTGACGGCAGACATTCAGGTGCATGCCAGAAAATCCCCACGGCGGCGTCCTCGCTGGCCGCTTCTCCATACCTTCGCCGAAATCGGGCCGGAACGCAATACCAAACTTTACCCATATGCGGATATTTCTGTCGTTAATTCGCGAAAGCGGCGGGGAAATGGCCTTGCACGGGCCGGCAATTTGGGCGAACATGTACGAGCGGTGGACCCCACCGGGGAGGCGATGAATGCTTGAGAACGGATTCCCACGAAAGGCCGCCTTTGCGGCTGTTGCCATCACCACGCTCCTGGCGCGGGCCGGTCTGGCCGGGCCGGGCGTGTCCGAGCACGCCATCCTGGTGGTCGATCCGTCTTCGCCCGACGCCATGCGAGCGGCCAACGAGTACATCGCCGCCCGGGGCCTGCCCGAGACTGCCGTTCTCTACATGACCGCGGACGCCGCGGGCTTCCGCGCGTTCCGCGACAACAACCTCGTTGCCCTCTTCGGCGAGATCGAGGCCCGAGGCATTACTGATCGCGCGGATTACGTCATCATCGCGCCGCCGGCCAACTACCGCATGGCGGCCACGACGAGCATCAGCGACTCGTGCAGCCCGGTGAACAACTT